>JAHDFS010000178.1 GCA_020628035.1 Rhizobiaceae bacterium | reverse complement strand
ATGTTGACGCGCCAAACGCGCCTCAAACAGACCAGATGAACAGGTACCGGATAAATATTGTCGAATGAGCGGCGCAACCGCCGGCAGCGAAAATGCTTTCAAAGCCGATAAAACTTTTGCACCTGATTGATCGGCGATATCTTTCAGCACGATCAGATTACTTTCAATCGCAGCTTCATCAATCACAAAACATGGCGAGGGAACTCGGGTGAGATCAAAACGAACAAAGTCGCCCGGTCCCCCCGATTGCGTTTGCATCATGACCTGATCATCAGCCATTTGATGAACCTAAAAATCTACAGGGCCATCAAGCTCATGAACTTGCCACGGCAATCCATGTGCGTTGAGCATATCCATATAATCATCTGGATCGAGCTGTTCAGTGTTCCATACACCAGCTTCCGCCCAATTGCCTTTTAGGATCTGCGCAGCGCCAATCATGGCTGGCACACCTGTTGTATAGGCAACCGCTTGTGAACCGACTTCCGCATAACATTCTTCATGATCGCAGATATTATAGATGTAATAGGTCTTTTCAGCCCCATCTTTAGAGCCAGTGACAATGTCGCCGATGCAGGTTTTACCCTTTGTAAGCTCACCCAAGTCACTTGGATCAGGCAATACCGTTTTCAAGAATTGCAGCGGGATGATTTCCACACCTTCATGCATCACAGGTTCAATGCCTGTCATACCGACATTTTGCAGAACAGTGACGTGATTAATGTAAGCATCACCGAATGTCATCCAAAAGCGAGCACGCTCAACTTCAGGGAAATGCGTTTTAATGCTCTCAAGTTCCTCATGATACATGAGATACATGTTCTTTTCACCGACAGCCGGGAAATCAAAAGCCACCTTCTGTGACATAGCAGGTGTGGTTACCCAAGCACCATTTTCCCAATGACGAGCCGGTGCGGTTACTTCGCGGATATTGATCTCAGGATTAAAGTTCGTGGCAAATGGTTTGCCATTATCGCCGCCATTACAATCCAAAATATCTATCTGGCGAATGCCATCTAATTTATGCTTACGTAGCCATGTTGCAAAAACGCTTGTAACGCCGGGATCAAAGCCCGAACCCAAGATCGCGGTCAAACCAGCCTCTTTAAAGCGGTCCTGATAGGCCCATTGCCAGGAATACTCAAATTCAGCCTTTTCCGGCGGCTCATAATTGGCTGTATCCATGTAATTAATGCCCGCTTCAAGGCAGGCATCCATGAGCGCTAAATCTTGATATGGCAACGCCAAATTCACCAAAAGCTCAGCCCCGGTTTCTTTGATCAAATTCACGGTTGCCGCAACATCCATAGCGTCCAATTCAGCGGTTTTAATCTCAACGCCCAAACGTTCCTTTACCGCGGAAGCAATTTCATTACATTTGAATTTCCGGCGACTAGCAAGTGTAATATCGCTAAAAATATCAGTATTCATTGCCATTTTATGCACAGCAACTGAACCAACCCCACCGGCACCAACAACGAGCACTTTACCCATGGATATTCCCTTTCAACTGGATGAAATTAATGCGTTTCCACGCCTTCAAAATAGGTGTAACCGTTCATGGCTTCCTTGTAAATCGCCATCATAGTTCTGCGATCTTTAACGCCAATCTTGCCATCACTCACAGCTTGTTCAAGTATTTCCTTAAAGGCGTCGACACAGTCTTTTGGATCATATTCCACATAAGACAGAACATCGTAGATCGTATCGCCCTCAACCTCGTTTAAGAGCTTAAAACCGCCTTTATCATCAAAATCGATGGTCACAACATTGGTATCGCCAAACAAATTATGCAGATCACCAAGTGTCTCCTGATATGCGCCAATAAAGAAAACGCCAAGATAATAATTCTCTCCATGTCGCAAAGCATGTACGGGGAGCGATGTGGCATCACCATCTTCGGTGACAAAACGATCGATCTTGCCATCTGAATCGCATGTGATATCGGATAAAATAGCATGGCGTGTTGGCTTTTCATTAAGCCGCTGCAACGGCACAATTGGATGCAGTTGGTCAATTGCCCACACATCCGGCAGCGATTGGAAAAGCGAGAAATTACAATGGTAGATATCCACCATTTGATTGAGCTTATCTTCCATGCCTTCGGGTGGGGAATCTTCGTTATCAACAATCCCTTTAATCAACGCACATACATGCAAATAGATCCTTTCTGCACGTGCCATTTCACGAATTGAAATATTGCCGAAGCTAAAGAGCGTGCGCAGCTCATCCCGATAATAGCGCGCATCATTAAAACACTCCTGCACACGATCAATCGTAAGATAATCTTTCACGGCCATGAGATCGGTAATGAGATGATGATCACCCGGCTTAGTCTCTGGCATATCATCCTTTTGATAGGCTGTTGCTTCCAGAACGCTGAACACCAAAAACGATGAATGCGCTACCACTGCACGACCGCTTTCTGTCACAATGGTTGGATGAGGCAAGTCAGCTTCTTCCATGGCATAACCCACAGATTCAACGATATTCGAGCAATATTCGGACATCGTGTAATTTACCGAATTAACGGCATCACTTTTCTGTCCGGTATAATCAATACCCAATCCGCCGCCTAAATCTAAGTATGATAGAGGCACCCCTTCCCCACACAGTGAGGTAAAGACGCGGCAGGCTTCTGAAACGGCACGTCGCACATCATTCACATTGGGAATTTGCGAACCAAGATGCGAATGCTGCAGCACCAAACAATCCAGCAAATCAGCATCTTTTAACCGATCCACCACATCAATGATCTGATTGATGCTCAAGCCAAATGTCGAACGATCGCCTGAACTTTCCGCCCATTTGCCGCTCACCCGATGATTAAGCTTTATGCGCACACCTAAAAGCGGCTTTAATCCAAGCTCCTGTGTGGTTTCGATCACCAGATCAAGTTCGGAGACGCTTTCAAGCACGATAACAACATTAAAGCCAATCTGTTGGGCTCGGATAGCCAATTCGATAAATTCTTTATCTTTCACACCATTACAGATGATCAGAGCATCCGGCGACAGCTTTTGGCTAAGTGCAATCACCAATTCAGGTTTTGACCCGGCTTCCAAACCATAATGATAAGGCCGACCATATTCCGTGATCCGATCAATAACCTGCGCCTGTTGATTGACCTTAATTGGGAAAACGCCGCGATATACACCTTGATAATTATAGCTTTTGATAGCCTTGGCAAAACACTGGTTCAAATCATCAATGGAATGCTTTAAATATGATGCAACACGCACCAAAACAGGTGTTTGAATACCGCGCGCTTCTAAATTTGAAACAATTGATGGTAGGCTAAGCGGTGCAGCATCTGGTTTAACGGGATTTAGCAGCGCTAATTCGCCATTATCTTGCTCACAAACAAACCCATCCCCCCAACGCTCTACGCCATAAATGTCTGCCAATATTGTTCCAACCTTTTAATATCGAATGATAAATTCGTGCAGATCGGTAAATCGGATTATGGAAGAATTATCAAGATAAATCTTCATCACAGATCTATAGTTTTGTTATCTTGTGGATCGCGTCATCACGATCAAAAATATCTGGCACCAAGTCCAACCCCAGCCCTGGCCGGTCAGACACTGTAATCATACCATTTTCAATACTTGGCAGATGATCGACGAACTCCTGGTACCAATTATAATAAAACCCCCGCGCGATCTCCTGTTCACGCACATTCTTTAAGCTCAACGCCATATGGGTTGATACGGCAAGTGTCACTGGTCCCGAACAATCGTGAAAGGCAATCGGTCGCGAGCGCGCTTCAGCAAGTGCTGCAACTTTGCGTGCCGGTGTTACCCCACCTGCCCATGTGATATCCATAATGGGCGTTCCAATATTACCGTCATCAATCAAAGACTTAAACTGCCCAAGGCTAGCAAGTGTTTCACCCCCGGCTAATGGCGCTTTGGTAAATGACGCAAGCTCTCTCACCTCATGTGTCCGATCCATCCAAACCGGATCTTCAATCCAATCCATATCGAGTGGTTCAAGCGCAGCAGCAATTTTTTTCGCAGCATTTAAACTCCAAATGCCGTGAAGTTCGGCTTTCAGCCGCATCTTATCCCCGTGTGCTTTGCGGATCTTTTCAAAAGGTTCAATGCCCTTTCTCAAATCTTCGGTTGAGATATCCACCCCATCAACCGCACCCTTGGCCAGATCAAGCGGCCAGATTTTCATCGAAGATATGCCCATCTCAAGCAAAGACGAAGCCAAATCCTCAGGATATTCTAAAAACCCGTTTAAATCATCATATAGGATCTGGCTTTTCTGATCGTCCTGATTTCCAAAATTATCGGGTCGAACCGCTGAGGTTTTCGACACATAATTGGGTCCTGCACAAGTGTTATAAACTTCGATCTCATTGCGCATGCGACCACCTAACACATCACATAAAGGCATGTTTGCCCGTTTACCTGCAATATCCCATAAGGCAACATCAACAGCTGCCAATGCCCTTACTTCGGCACCACTACCTGTAAACCCCACATAAGGCTGCATCTTCATTTTAAGATATTCAATGCGAGACGGATCTTGCCCCAAAACCAACGGCGCAATCCGATCATGAATATCAGCTTCACTTGCTGGAGCACCAAAATATGTTTCACCTAAACCATAGACGCCATCTGAGGTATGAACACGAACCCATAATAAATTTGGATGTTCATCAAGGCGGAGCGTTTCAAGGGCTGTTATCTTCAATCTGATCTCTTCTTTGTCACATTTTACTTACATTCAGACTGAAGAGATTATCATGCTAAGTCAATCAGCTTTTCTTAGACTTTTTACAAAGAATTTAGCGTGCCCAACTCAACCTTATTGCTTGATAATTAAATTTTATTTGCCTGTTTTTGCAAAGACGTGCACTCTTATAGTAGAATACCAGAAATTCCCGTTATCCATTCAGTTTAGCATCATATGATTAAAACCAACATTGTTGGAGGTAGCTTTGCAGTTCACATTAATGATCGAAAAAAACAGAACCAAAGATTTGCTCAATTATGAGTGCTTGATCGAATTGCAAACAGGTCTTCTCCAAAAAGACAAGGCTGGAGAACTTCTTAGCCCGGTGAAATTATCACCACTAAAAATATTTTTGTTTAATTTTGGCATTCCAAAATCAACAAGATCATTACTGGGTAATTAAAACTTCAGTCTTTGCTTTTCCGCATAAAAAAAGCCCCGCGTTTGAGCGAGGCTTATTTTGTTGTTTTCGACGTGGCG
>JAHDFS010000177.1 GCA_020628035.1 Rhizobiaceae bacterium | reverse complement strand
GTTGAGCAAAATAACGCGACCATTCACGTCATATTCCAACTCATCCTGCAAAAATATTACTGAGAAAAACGGTTCGGCAAAATCTAGTTTTTGAATACTCATTGCACGGCTCCATATGGATCGCTACTTAAATTACTCATCGGATGCGGGCGTTCACATGACGTCTTCATGATTTCAGTGGACCCGGTTTCTGCTGATTTTAAGATCCCCTCCATAACCTCGCAAATATGCATGGCTAAAACTCCATTTGCGCGGTGGGGTGCACCGGTTCTGACCGAGTGAGCAAGATCAAGTAAACCTAAGCCACGGCAATCATCATTAAATCCAAAATTGTTCTCTGCAATTAACCAATTTTCCCGACCGGTTGGGCGGGGTTGGTGCGTCCAGCGAGAATTATTTTTGGTGCGGAACCAAACCTCACCTCCAAAGATATTTGCGCCATGGACCGGGTCAGGATCAGGAATACAAATCGTTCCCTCTTCTCCATAAATTTCAAATCTAGGGGTCTCTGAATCCCAAACATCAAAACTCATGGTCATTGAGCCGATCTCACCAGACTGAAATTCCAAGTTGGACAAAACGTGGGTATCAACTTCGACATCCATCATCTCACCATATCTGGGGCCATTTTCGATCATGCGCTGATCAAATGTGCGTCGCGCCATTCCGGAAACACTTTTAATCGGCCCAAGAAGGAAGACCATCGCGGTGAGATAATAAGGTCCCAAATCCAAAAGTGGACCACCACCAAGTTTGTAATAAAAGTCCGGGTTAGGGTGATGGCGCTCAACACCATGGGTTCCAACAAAGGCGGCGACACCCGTAGGTTTGCCAATCACCCCTTGATCAATCAACTCGCGACAAACCTGCCAGCGACCACCCAAAAATGTGTCGGGCGCATTCCCAACTAAAAGATTTCTCTCACGAGCAAGATCTAGAATTTTTTGACCATCAGCTAAATCTGTTACAAAGGGTTTTTCAGAATAAACATGCTTTCCTGCATGCAAAGCTGCTAAAGAAATTTCAGAATGTGCTGCGGGAATTGTTAGATTTAAAACACACTCAATCTCTTCATTTTCGAAAATCTCTTGCGGTGTGACAGCACTTGGAATTTGGTATGCTTCTGCCTTTGTTTTCGCTTCTTCTATATCGAGCGCTGCGCAAGCGACAACATCCAACAATGGGAACCGTTGGCAATTTTTTAGATATATGTCGCTAATCCGGCCGCACCCAATCAATCCCACTTTGAATTGTCTGGTCATTTGGTCCTCTTATTTATCTGGCTCATAAAGAGGTAGAAAATTCGTTGGCATTGGTCCTTTATTACGACCACCCTGCTGCATTTGCTCCCATGCATGTGATAAAATACCGACGGATCGCGAAAGACAGAATAATCCCCGTGATAGCGGAGCAGGAAAACCAAGCTCACAAAAAATCACCGATGTCGCACCGTCAATATTCATCGCAATGTCTCGCCCCCCTCGATCTGCAGCTAGCTTCACTTTAACGGCTTCTGCGATGATGGCAAATTTTCCATCCACAACACCTTCAGATGCAGCTTGTTTAACAAGGCCAAGTAATCTCGGTGCGCGGGGATCGACCGGTTTGTGGAACCTATGTCCGAACCCACTGACTATCTTTCCATATTTTTTACGCCAATTGTCCAAACCAGTTTCAACGGCTTCTTCAAGGCTGTTTGTGTCTTCTAAATGCTCGGCGATTTCATAGTAAAGTTCAGAGCATTGTTCCCCGGCACCGCCATGCACATCACCCAACATATTAACACCTGTAGCCATGGCATTATTGAGCCCAACACCGCAAGTGATCGCCATGCGCGAGGCTGCGATTGAAGGTGCCTGAGGTCCGTGGTCAACACCGGCGACAAGCGCCGCTTCAAACAATTTGGCCTGTCCATCGCTTGGCATATCACCCCGCGTCATAAACCAGATCATTTGCGGAAATGAAACATTGCCAATCAGTTCTTCTACGGGGCGGTCTCGAAACGAAATTTGCCCCGGTTTCATGTCTATAATGGACGTCCGCCACCATTTGCGAATTTGTTGCGCATCAGCACTTTCTGTCGTCATGCTACATTATCTCGTGATTGTTGATATTCATTTTGGGCCGCTAACCGGATTGGTGCATTCTTAGCGCCATAACCTGCATAACCGCTTCGCCGCTCAACGATTTCAAAAAAGAAACCATTGAAAATCGGCTGGCTGTAGATCTGAAAGTACTCGCCATCGCCTCGTCGCGAATAGAGAATATTCCCTTCTCTCATCTGATCGACTAACTTTGGATCCAGGGCAAATTCGCTCATAATGGCGGTATAGTAATTGGGCGAAATTTCTAACCTTGGGAAATCAGCATCAGCCAAAATCGCTGACGTTTCAAATATATTGTCGGTTGTGAATGCGATATGCTGAACACCTGCATCGACATTGCCGGACAAAAAATTTCCAGCGAAAGTATTGTTCTGAATGACACCATTAAGGTTTAAACGAACTTCACCTTCCGGGCTCTGAATTGCTTGGCTGGTAATCACACCTGCAGGATCCGCAACATCAACAATGGGCGTCTTTTCCATTTCAAAAGTCGAAAGATAGTAGAGCAACCAACTTTGCATTTCATGGTGTTGCATCGTTTGTGCAATGTGGTCCACACGGCGTAAGCCGGCAGGCTGTGACTTTGACACAGTCTCGGCGCGTTCAAATTCAATATCCCAAACATGATGTAGATTTGATTTTTCATCAATGAAGTGAACGACATTCCCGCCCACACCATTGATCGCTGGAATATCAAGCTCATTATCACCTAGGATTTGAGAAAATTTAGGCGCGCCCAGTGATGTCGCCCGTTTGACAGTGCCTTCAGCGTCTTTCACACGCAGACCCATATCGCAGACAATTGGACCGTATTTTTGAAATGCTTTTCCTGCAAACCCAACAGGGTCTGAATTGACGACTATATTGATCGCACCCTGTCGCCAAAGCTCAACAGCTTTTGTTTTATGCACACGCTCTTTGCGAAATCGAAGAGAGCTCAGTAAATTGGTGATCTCAATCTGGCTATCATCATCGACTGCGAACTCAATAAATTCGATGCCTGAGGCATAGACACGATCGGTCAATTCAGGCAGATCAAAATTTGCATTTGGTGTGGATTGACGAACTTCATCTAGTACATTGACCAAAGCGCGATAAGCGTCCGTCGCCGAAACTGAACTCATCGACAATTCCGAGTGCTGACCAGTGCCACCAATTGACCAAACACCCTGATAACCTCGGTTCACCAGCAGCCTGATCAATCCAGCAATATTTAAATGGCCTTGACCAGGAAGCATACCTTTCATCATGGGTGAAAATGGAGTGTGATACGTGTTGCGGTGAAGATCAAACAGGTTCACCTGAAATACATATTTGCCATCAATATCTCGATATTTTGCAGGTCTGGACCCGTCTCCCATCAACAACATGGAATCAAGACATAAACCCAGATGAGGATCATCAATTTGCCTGATGATTTGCTGTGCTTGCAGCGCGCATTTAATGG
Source organism: Rhizobiaceae bacterium (assembly GCA_020628035.1). Classification (GTDB taxonomy): domain Bacteria; phylum Pseudomonadota; class Alphaproteobacteria; order Rhizobiales; family Rhizobiaceae; genus Lentilitoribacter. The sequence goes on along the minus strand of JAHDFS010000177.1, from coordinate 1,740 downwards.
TCGAGGCCCAAGGCAGCGCTTGATAGGCAATCCTTATGTTTTTCTGCGAGGCAACATTTGCAAGTTCGTTTAGATCTTTACGCAAAACATCTTCATCATCAGAAGCGTTTGGATTTGAACTTGCCCGCACTTGCAATTGCCCAATGCCTAATTGTTTGAGCAGATCTAATTTTTGGTTCAGCTGGAGTAATGCACGTTTTCGTTCTTCATCTTTCGTTCCTTCAAAGCCTTCCACGGAATCAAGAGAGCGCATAACCAAACCACGGTTCTTAGCCAGATCAACGACATCCTGAGCCGTGCCGCTAAATCCTGTGAAATCCTTTTCAAAAAGATCGACGTTTTGGAAACCGGCTTGTGCAATTTTATCGAACTTATTGGGTAAACTGCCCGACACCATCGCTGTCGAGATCACTATACTCATCCTTGATACCCAAACACTCTTGGCAACCAGAGAACAAGATCAGGCACCATTAACATGGTCAGCAGCGCAATCAGTAAGACCGCCAGAAATGCCCAAATTTCCTTGATGATCTCGCGCAATGGAATATCTGAAACTGCATTGATCACAAACAATAAAATGCCATAGGGTGGCGTGATCAGACCAATCATCGAATTCACCACAACAAGCACACCAAAATGCACAAGATCAATGCCAAGTGCTTGGCAGGTTGGGATAAAGAGCGGCACAATGACGAGGATAATGGTTGTCGCATCCAATATGCAGCCCAGCAATAAGATCAGTAAATTAACAAGCAGAAGAAACACAATCGGTGACATTTCAGAGCCCGCAAGAAGCGCTGAAATTGACTGCGGGATTTGCTCAGAAATCACGATGAAGTTCAGGATAAAGGCACCGCCGATTACCACGCCGACAGATGCTGATGATCGCGCGCTTTCGACAAAGACGCGGTAGAGCCCCTGAACAGATATGGCACGATAGAACAAAGCTGCAAGTAGCAGTGCGTAAAACGCCGCAACAGCCGCCGCCTCGGTAGGTGTTGTCACTCCACCATAAATTCCATAAAGCAAAATGGCAGGCATGAGCAAAGCCGGAAACGCATTAGCTGTTTTACGCGGTAGTTCTCGCAACGGGATAGGCGCTTCGATCGCAAACCCGCGTTTGCTCGCCAAATAATAGTTCATCGCCATTAGCACCATGCCCATCAATAGGCCCGGCAAGATACCCGCAAGGAACAATGAGCCAATCGATGCTTTTGAGACAAGCGCATATAAAACCATCGGAATAGATGGTGGGATAATCGGGCCAATTGTTGCAGACGCCGCTGTGATCGCCGCAGCATATCCGCGACTATAACGCCCGTCTTTCGTCATCATTTCAATGATGATTTTGCCAATACCCGCAGCGTCCGCGACCGCAGAACCGGACATGCCAGAAAAGATAAGCGAAGCCACGACATTCACATGCCCCAACCCGCCTTTGAAGCGCCCGACAGCCGCAACACAAAAATTGAGCAATCTATCTGTAATCGAGCCTGCATTCATAATATTAGCAGCAACAATGAATAAAGGGACAGCAAGAAGAATGGTGCTCTTATAAAAACCTTGCAGGATCTTTTCACCTGCAAGCGCAACGTCCAAGCCTGCAACACCGAGATAAACCACGGACGAAAGCAATATGGAATATCCAATCGGCGTTCCGATACCAGCCAGAAGGAAAAGCGTTAAAAGGCAGGATAATAACTCAATGCTCATGATGCATCTCCCTTTTCGCTTTCAGCC
>JAHDFS010000024.1 GCA_020628035.1 Rhizobiaceae bacterium | reverse complement strand
ATCCTGCATTAGCTAGCTGCAAAATTGGGCAAAGAATAACGATAAGACCAAACTTGGGGGCAAGAATAATGGTCAAAATTGGCGTATTGGCGTTTATGTTGAGCATATGCGCTATGGCCGCAGGGCATGCATCAAACTTAAAGATAACAGAGCAAACGCGTTACTACAGTGTCTCTGGTCCGAATATTCAGGCTTTGGTAAAAGCCATGACGCGGCGTGGCCCTTATTCTGAGGATCACGGCAGGCGAGCTGTTGGATTAGCGGATTATAAATATCGCACCAATGTCAAAACCTTTAAAAAGGACGGTTTGTGTCGCGTCAAAAGCGTCTCCATTTCTATGCAGATCTATTATTTTGTGCCCAAATTATCTCGACCTAAGAAATTACGCGCGCGTGATCATTCAAAATGGCGGCGCATTGCAGCGATGATCTTACGTCACGAAAAACAGCATGGTCGTTTTTACAAGCGTTTAGCGCGCGAATTGCAGGTGACATTGGCACGCATGAAGCCGCAGAAATCGTGCTCCAAATTCAAGTCGATGGAGAAGAAGATCCGTAAACGGTTAGAAAAACGCGATAAAAACCGCAATCGCAATTTTGATCGTGCGCAATATCCGCCATTTAACGCAGGGCTAGCGGCTTTGGCACCAAATTGGCGAAAATACAAATATCGTCGTGTCAGTTAGATTGCTGGTCTTTAAATATCGAATGGGTAACCAATCAAGGACCAACTGCTCGGGGTGGCGTTAGCGCCAACGGTTTGAAAACATAATGTAAATCCTTCGCTCACGATTTCGTGAACAGGTGAGTATGGTCAAAATCTGCGTTTTGTAGTAACGCTTTTTCCCATGGTACGGAAATTTTTGATTTTCACATTTATGTTTTTTGCCATTGTCCAGAGCATTCCGGGCAGTATGCAAGCCGTTGCCGATCACATTATCGAACCTGTTTTAATTGAAGCAGAACTTGTTGTCTCAGAGGCTGATCTTGATGTTCAGTGCTGTGATGAAAACAACAAGAAAGACGCAACACCGTGTAAATCTGATTGTTCAGCCATCCTCAATACCAATATAGTGGTGTCTCACAGCACAAGCTCGCAGTTTGAAACTGCGCCTGTGCAGATTGTCATGCGAACCCTTATACGACCGGATCTGCGGCCACCTATCGCCTAATTTTACAAAAAAGTGCGGGGGCAATTGTCCCGTTTGACAATGTAAAATTAGGAGAGATCCATGTTATCTAGACGTAATCTAATTCTTGGCGCTTTGACGAGCGCAGCACTGCTGCCAGCTTCAACAGCACTGGCGCATCACACAAAAAAATCACGCAAGAAATTCAAACTTGCCAAAAAGTACTTACCTCAATCTGTACGGTATAACAGCGAGTATAAGCGCGGGACAATCGTGGTCGATCCACGCAACCATTTCCTTTATCTCATTGAACGTCGTGGTAGAGCCCGTCGTTATGGGGTTGGGGTGGGTAAGGCAGGATTGGCCTTTAGAGGCACTGCCACCATCCAACGCAAAGCAGAGTGGCCAAGCTGGACACCAACGCAGAATATGATCCGCAGAGAGCCGCAGAAATACCTTAAATATGCCAAGGGTGTACCAGGTGGTATCAATAACCCATTGGGTGCGCGTGCGCTTTATCTTTATCGCAATGGCCGCGATACCTATTTCCGCATTCATGGCACAACACAGCCTTGGTCGATCGGTCAGTCCGTATCAGCTGGGTGTATTCGCATGATCAATGCGCATGTTGAAGATCTTTATGAGCGCGTGCCCATCGGTACTCGGGTCATCGTCCTGTAACGTTTTTGCAAATTCTTGAGCCTTCTCCGCAGGTTGGCTCAAGGATGGCGCGTGCGGGTAGACCGTTATCTGTGAGAAGTTGCCAACAATGCTTCTCACATACTCTCTTAGACATGGCGATACGCCCGCACGCGTTTGAATGACCAAAATCATTTTAAACCGATATTGGAATAAATATGAGTAAGAAATCAAATAGGAAATCGTCTCAAAAAGGGGCGAAGAGTAAATCTGGCTCACAACCAGAAAATCCATCGCGCCGCAATTGGCTGAATTATGCCCGAAATACCGCAATTACTTTTGCGGTTTTGGGAAGCGGTGGCGGATATTTAGCCTATTCTGCCAATGCCAAATTACATGAGCAGGATCTAACGCGCATCGGGCAGGGAATACCGACTGTCGTGCAGGTTCACGATCCAAATTGTTCGGTCTGCGCACGTCTCCAGCGCAACACCAAATCCGCTATGGGCGCTTTTGCAGATGGTCAGCTGGAATATGTCGTCGCTAATATCAAATCGGCAAAAGGCAAAGCGTTTGCCGAGCGCAATGCTGTACCGCATATCACTTTATTGCTCTATGATGGGGCTGGTGAACTCAAGCATATATTGCGTGGCCCGCAAGAAGTATCAACATTGGAAGTCGAGTTTAAAAAACTGATCGATGGATAATGCTTGAACCAATAAAAAACGCACCGTGTTGGTGCGTTTTTCTAGAAGCTATACAGGTAGGCTCTTAGAGAAATTTCTTGGCCATGCTGGCCAAACCACCAATGCCGCCCACGCTATCAAGCAACGAGCCGCCGCTGCTGCCTTGATCGATCATTTGAGGCAAGGCTTCTTGCAAAGTTTCAAGCAAGGAACCTTCGCTGGTGCCCAGCTGGGAAGCGGCTGCAGAAATTTTGTCTCCACCCAAGAGGTTTTGGATCTGATCTGTTGAAATGCTGGCATTTTCCCCATCGCCCAACCACGAGGCAGCGATATCAGCAAGATCTCCAGATTGAAGGTTACTCACCAAGCTTCCAATATCAAATTGATCACCGTCACCGATTAATCCATTTAGTGCGCTATTGATCGTATTTTGATCGACACCCAGTTTATTGGCAATCATGCCTGATGCGATGTTCATAATATCCATTTAATCATTATCCATTTTAAGCTGTTGCAACTGTCGGAAATGCGTTCCCCGAATTCACTAAATCATGTAGTGATTTATACGGGTGGATACAACCAATTATATGGATCTAAAAGGCGTTTTGCGCGTTTTAGATCTAATGCTTGATCGAATGAATGCGCGCCGCGCGTGAGAGTTTTGACCCAATCACATGGGTGTCCATCGCCTTGTTAGATAAAATCAGAACGCCTGTTTTGTGAACCTTATCAAACGAAATGTATGAGGCATGACCGCCCACTAATCCATTGTGCCAAATCAGGTTTTCATTGCCGAGAAAACGTTCGACAAATGTTGGCCCCATCCAGCCAAGGCCGACCTTGTCGGATTTTGGATCAGGATGCGTGCGAGTAAGTTGTTCAGAAATGGATGTCTGGCTATCCAGATGGGCCTTTAAGAACTTTATCATGTCAGAAGCTGTTGAGCGAATACCGCCAGCGCCGCCTAGAATTGGAAAATCCCAATGGGGTGTGGTTTTCCCTTTTGGATCGTGTGCATCAACGAAAAGAGGTATATTTTCATCCGAGACGGAAAAACCAGTTGCATGCATATCAAGCGGATCAAAAATATGAGCTTTCATCAACGCATCAAGTGTTTGACCTGTTTTCCATTCCATAATGTGACCGAGCAAACCCATGCCAAGATTTGAATAGTCAAACTTACCCGGTTTGCCATATTGCTTGGCAGTCTTAAGATATTCAGCGATATCGTCGACGGTAAAAGTAGAATAGGGGTTGTCCATCACTTCTAGCTTATTGAGCATGATCTTCGGCACGCGCGGAATTCCTGATGTATGCGTGGCTAGCTGCTGCAATGTAATCGGTTTTATGTGATCAGCTAATTCAAAGCGATCGCCAATCAGGTTCTCGAGCGTGTCATCCAGCTTGAGCTTATTTTCAGCCACCAAAATGCTTAGCAGCGAGGATGTGAAGACTTTTGAAATTGAGCCAATCTCATAGATGCTATCAGCTGAAACCTTGGGTGGGGACTGGTTTTTGCTTTGATAATGCTCAAGCACTTTGCCATCTTTAATGGCGATAATCACGAGATCACGCGCCAAATCATGTTTGAAAAGTTTGGTAGCTTCTTTTTCCAACTCGGCGAGTAAATCACCGCTATCTTTTGTGCGTGCAAGCCGCAGTTTAATCCAATAATAAACCGCAGCTATAATGCCGACAGAGATAAGTGCAATGATGAGAAACTGCATGATAAAATCCAATGATGAAGCTTGGATATATTAAAGCGATGGGCCCAATTCAAGGCGACTACCATCGCTAAAGCGGGAAAATCTGAACCGAGATAGATCATGTTCCGGTGTTTTTCCTGTCACCATTCGAGCAACAGCCATACCAAATCCAGGGCCGATGCCAAATCCATGCCCACTCAAACCCGTTGCAATAATAAGGTTTGAGTATTTCGGGGTCTGATCAATGATCGGCACAAAATCTGGCATAGTATCGATCATGCCCGCCCAGGAATGTGCGATTTCAGGTGGGCCAATTTTAGGAAAGCGTGCTTTGAAGCGTTCCACCATGCGGTCGATATTCTTTTGATCAGGCTTGGGTTCAAGTACGCGGCAAGTCTCAAATGGAGATATATCGCCATCACCCCAGGAACGTTTGGTTTGCCACGCATCTGGGAAATCTTTGGGCGCATTGATCTTCAGATTAAGGTGTTTCCAGCCCTTCAAGATCGCAGGGACATAGTTGCGCAAGTTTCGAAAGGCATCAGGACCAATATAGGCTGTATGTTTGTCACACAGCGAGAGCGTATATCCACCATCCTGGCGACGACGGATCGCGAGTTCTTCATCCAAAGATGTTTGCGAGGTAAATTCCGGCAATGGTTTGGTTTGCGCAACATCACCGCGTACAGCCATTTGCGGAATATCAATACCATGATTGCGCGCAAAGAGAGATGACCAGGCGCCCGCAGCCAAAACCACCTGTTCGCATTCTATCGCGCCGTCTTCTGTAACAATCCCTGTCAGTTGCCCACCTTTAATATCAAGGGTTCGCACCGCGCAATTTTCTCGGATCAAGACACCGTTTTCCTGCGCAAGCTTTGCAACTGTTGGTACAGCGACCCAGGGCTCACCTTTTAAATCGCTCGGCGTTGAGATCCCGGTCACCCATTCTTTTGCAGATTGATCGCCAAAGATATGAGCAATTTCTTTTGAGCTTAAAAGGTTGGATTTCACGCCATGATCTTTGGCGATGTTCACCCAGTTTTCAAATTCTTCGCGACGTTTGCCTGTTCCTGAGAGAAAATTGATCGGCGCATTGACCACACCGCATTTACCTTGCGTTTGCTGGTCCACATCACGCCACAATTTATTGGCCTGGATCATAATCGGCAATTCAGCTTCGTCGCGTCCTTGCTGGCGGATCCAGCCCCAATTGCGAGAAGATTGCTCGCAGGCCACGCGGCCTTTTTCAATCACAATAACGCTTTGTCCCATTTTAGCGAGATAAAGTGCGGTGAAAATGCCCACGACACCGGCACCAATAATGGCAACATCTACCTTGTTCGGCAGAGCGTCTTGAAACTGAATAGGGGTGTTAATCGTCACATGTGATTTGGGATGATCTGTCATGATAACTCTATGGGATCAATATTGAATAATTCACATACTATAAACAAAAAACCCCGCTTGAACAGCGGGGTTCTTCTCGTCAAATAGAAGGTTCTAATCAAGTGAAATGCGATAGCGTGCAAAGCCTTCCGGGCCGTCACCCGCAGCTTCAATATTGACGCCTTTCAGATTTGATACATGCGCATCAGCTGCTGGACCTGTGTCAAACAACACAGATGTGCCAGGGATTTGCTTGAACGACCAATTGTTATCCGCTGACGGGTTAATCGTGCCGCGGTCAACGATATAGCGAACAATCACGTCGCGGTTTGTATCAGGACCTTCAAAGATGATGGTGTCACCCAATGCCCCTGGGAATTTCCCGCCGCCACTTGCGCGATAATTATTGGTCGCGATCACAAATCTTGCCTCTGGATCAACCGGTTGACCATTATATTTCAAATCCACAATCCGATTTGCATCTGGATTGATCAATTCGCCTTTTGGGTCATATTTTGAAGGCTGGGTGATATCGACCTGATAGGTCACACCATCCATCACATCAAAATTATAGGACGGGAAGGATGGGTTTAATAAGACTTGATCTGCCTTGCCAGCTTCGACCTGATTGAACATTCCAGCTGAGCGCTCAAGCCAATCTTTAACCTGCGCACCGGTAATCTCGACCGCGCGCACAGTGTTTGGATAAAGATAAAGATCCGAAACATTTTTGATCGCAACATCGCCTTTGGCAACATCAGTATAATATTCAGGACCACCGCGGCCACCTGCTTTAAATGGCGCAGCAGCCGAAAGGATCGGCAGACCTTCCCATTCAGTGCCCTGCATCATTTCTTGGATATACCATGTCTGTGCTTGGCTTACGATTTGGACAGATGGATCATCTGCAACAAGCGCAAAATAAGAATGAAGCGGCGCATCCGTTTTACCCACCGAGCGGCGGACATAAGCAAGTGTTTCATCATGTTCTTTCTGAACACTTGCGAGAACTTTCGGATCGCTTTCAACGGTTGGGATCTTCTTGCGTCCTTCACCGGATTTATAAATCGGACGGGCTTCCGATGACGATGTGATTACCTTCCATTCATTGCCTGATTTTTCAAGCATGAGATCAATCACACCCAAATGAGAACCCCAGAAACCGCCCATAGCGGCCGGCTTGCCATGAATAGTGCCTTTTTCTGCATCCACACCCGCAAAGTCTTTAAACTTCTCTCCTGGGAAGACGAGATGGCTGTGACCGGTCATCAAAGCATCAATGCCTGAGACTTGCGCAAGAGGAACAGAGGCATTTTCCATTCCGTCGGTGCGATCGGCCGAACCAATACCTGAATGGGAGAGGGCGATAATAATATCCGCGCCCTGTTCTTTCATTTCAGGCACATAAGCTTCCGCAGTTTCAATAATGTCCCGTGCGTTGACTTTGCCTTCTAGATGACGACGATCCCAATTCATGATCTGCGGAGGCACAAAGCCGATGAGGCCAATCTTGATATCATGCTCTTCGCCTGATCCATCTGTGATTTTCTTGTCCATGATGACATAAGGCTTGATCAAAGTTTTGTCTTCACGTGGATTTGCGCCCATATCTTTGACGACATTGGCCGAAACAACTGGGAAATCTGCACCCATGAGCGATTTCATCAAAAAGTCCAAGCCATAGTTGAACTCGTGGTTCCCAAGCGTGGATGCGTCAAAGCCGAGTGCGTTCATGGCTTGAATGACCGGATGAACATCACCTTCCTTCATGCCGCGCTCATAGGCAATGTAATCGCCCATTGGGTTGCCTTGCAAAAAGTCACCATTATCCACCAGCAGCGAATTGGTTGATTCTGAGCGAATGTCATTGATGATCGACGCTGTTCGAGCAAGGCCAACAGTGTCTGATGGGCGGTCGCCATAATAATCATATGGGAAAACATGGACGTGTAAGTCTGTCGTTTCCATGATACGCAGATGCATCTGGTTCTTCATAGCGTTTGCTGAATAGGGATGCAGCGTCACCAAAGCCGCTGTGGCCGCCGAACCTGCAAGAAAATTTCGTCTGTTAATTTGAATTTTTTGGCTCATTTTGTGTGCTCCCTAGATGTGTTGAATTGGATAGGATAATCCCGTTTCGATCGCTAACACAAGCATGTGACAGTTTTCTGGCGGATTTTCTGTTTTAAATGGTGTTTTTCAACAATGTACTCAAATAAATTTACGGTCTGTAACGTCGTGTTTTCAGCGCAAAAAACCGTTAAAAAATATTAACTTATGCGGATTTTTGATGATGGGAGTGAAACCCTCTATCGTTAAATCGATTTAGCAAAATCCGATGTCCAGAATCGTCAAGCTCAAGTCTTTTTTCTGCCTAGAAATGCAGCAATTGCATAGCACGTTTGCATTAATATGACTGGTAATTGTGCAAAATAAGGAGCATCTGGAATCCAACGGAACACGAATTGTTCCCCATTATTTTGATTTAATTTAATTGCGAAACACGCCTCGCATCAGAGGCATTTATGGAGAAGCAAAATGAATATTCTTGGTAAAGTTCGTAACTGGAACAACCAACGTTCAATGCGTCGTCAACTCAATGCGCTATCACCACGTATCTTGGATGATATCGGTGTAACACGTGATGGCATCATGGCTGTAAAGCGTAATCCAATCTCAGCGAACTAAGCGAGATTAGGATCATTCTGCATTTTTGTTCAAGGTCAAATATTCTCTCCTAAGGATGACCAGAATAAAATGCGTATCAAACCCTGCAATTGATTGCGGGGTTTTTTATTGTCTGAAGTAAGATGAAAACGACAAGCGGCTTAATAGATAATTCGCTTAATCGATGCTTGAACCTTAAACCGCTTCTTGAAGCAAGCTTGGACGTTGTGCCATGGTTTTTGGGTTGTAATATGAAGGGGTGACATTGCCGGTATTGAGCAACATGACCTGACTTTCAGGATGCTGTTTGGCATAATCAAAAGCCGCATAAATGGATTTTGAATTAAAAAACGGATCAATCAGCAAACCTTCATATTTGGCTGCAAGCGCGACAGGATGATTGGGATCAATATCAGATGTAACCACCACTTGGGTGCTGTAATCATCGGTGACAAGAATATCTTCATCTTCAACCAGATCATCCTCATCAAGCAATTGAGCAATTTGATCAATCTTGGTGCGAATTTGTTGTTTAAGATAATCAGCCGGAAAAAAGCCAACGCTCACACCTACAACCGGCACGTCGCATCCTAACGAGCGGAGGCCAAACAAAAGCCCAGCAACTGTTGTTCCCGAACCCACTGCACAAAAGATGACATCGACCTCTTGGTCCATCTCATCCAATTGATCGACAATTTCAGCTGCTGCATGAATATAGCCGAAAGCTTCGACTGGCATGCGGTCGCTATCATGATGCAACATATACGGTAAACGGCCTTGTTCTTTTAGTGAATCGGCCAGTTTTTGCATGGCAATTTTTGCTTGCTGATGATTTTTAAATGGTGCGTGGATATGGATATGCGCATCCAGCATGCTGCTGGACAAAATTTCACGCAAATCCTGCGGTTCTCCACACAGCCCGCTTTCATCTTCTTCGATAATGATATGGCATTCAATTCCATATTTTGCGCATGCTGCTGCGGCCATGCGGGAAAGATTATGTATGCGACCACCCAATAAAATTAAGGTATCTGCACCCCGTTTCATTACATCGCCAAGATAGTATTCCATATGACGAGCTTTGTTGCCGCCAGTGGCAAAACAATTTGTATCATCGCGCTTGATCAGAAAGTTCTTCGCTCCAGAAAGGCGAGCAAGGTTGTGATGCGGCTCGAGCGGAGATGCTGCATTGCACAATTTTACTCTTGGTATTTTGCGAAGTTTCTCAAGTGTCAAAAATACACCCTTCTGCTGGAGTACCTTTAACAACAATTTAAATCAATAAAATCAACAACTCAAGGCAAATAAGTAACCGGTTTCAGTAATTATGCATACTAAAACATCGTTGCGCTGATACTAATCTTCAATTTTATACTGCGGCCTACGCTTGAGTCATCTTCAAATGTTTCACCCACATTGAAATCAAGCCTTTGAATGACGGCTTCAGCTTCAACAATTGCTGCACCATTGTTTTCCTCAAATGTAAAATTAATGGTGAAATCCTTTGTCACACCAGCGAGTTCCAATTGGCCATTGGCGGCAAAGCCTGTGTCGGTCTTTTCAACATTTGATGAAGTAAATCGTGCTGTAGGGTGAGTTTCCGCGCCAAGAAATTCTGGCGATTTTGCGCGATCAGAAACATCTCCCAGGGTCAAAGAAGCCACATCAACTTCGGCTATGATGTTGGCATTGGCGAGATCCTCAGGATTAAAAATAACATCCGCTCGCCAGCTCGAAAATGTGCCCGTCACCGGCGTGCCCAATTGCGCAACCTCAATTTGTAATGGAGAATTTGCGTAATCGATGTTCCAGCTATTAGAACCTTTTTCAGATGGATTTGCGATTGTAGCTGTATCTGTGCTGGTTTGCGACTGTGCGCTGGCAACGACAGGTGCAGAGCTATATTCAATATTATAAACGATAAATGTTGAAGCAATGGCGATTAGTGCTGCAACACTCGCCACAACAAGAGAAAAAGAGGATTGCTTGTGTTCTGGGGGTATTTCACCGGTGAGCTGATAACGTCCAGGCACCATGCGGTCCAGCGTTTTATCCTTATCAATGACTGCGTGTTTGACCGCGCCTGCAATGTGTAATCCAAGCGATAGGACTAGCAATACACCACACACGAAATGTGCTGTTTTAAAGAAGTTGGACAACATCACGTCTTTTGGCACAAATGGCAGATCCTGCGAGAAGGGCCACCATATTGGCGCAAAGCCTTCTGTGGCTGCGTGGTATAGCCATCCAAGAACAGGCATCGCAATAATTGTTCCATATAACAAGTAATGAACAGTTTTCGCCGCAAAGCCTTCCATACCGCCGTGAAGCGGGCGAGGGTGCGGCTGGTAAATGGCCCAAGCAATACGCGTTAACGCAACAAATAAGGCAGCCATGCCAATGGATTTATGAAGGGAGTAAAACCAGACTTTATCTGCAATCTGCGCCGAATTATCAATGGGCAAATCATGCATATAAACGCCCATGGGTAATAAGACCAAAATGAGGATAGCCGTAGCCCAATGCAAAGATTGGTGAATAAGACCATAGCTTTCTGCAGTATTGGTAAGTTTCATAATCCGCCCCGTTTTAAATGGTGGATGCAAACCCGAATAGGTCTGCATCCGCTAAAGTTAAGTTTGTTTCTTAGATCCAAATTTTGATCTATTCAGCCTTACCCATTTCAACTGAAATCTTAACGTCGACCTCATCGCTCACAAATGGTGCGAATTTGCCAAGATTAAAGTCTGAGCGAATGAGAGTGACCGATGCATCAAAGCCGGCCCAGTCTTTTTGTGATTGTGGGTGTTTGCCGACTTGGTTTAATTTCGCATCCAATACGATCGATTTTGTTTGATCCAAAATCGTCAAGTCACCAGTGATTTTTGCCGTTTTTTCACCTGTTGGCTCTACAGATGTTGATTTAAATGTAGCTATTGGAAATTCTGCAACATTGAAGAAGTCTGGCGATTTAAAGTGTCCATCGCGACCTTCCCAACCGGTAATTAGCAAATCACCAACATTGATTTCAAGGCTGACAGAAGATTTGCTCAAATCGTCCATGTCCAACATTGCTTTTCCATCAAAACCTGAGAACATGCCGTAAGTTGTTGAAAAACCTAGGTGATTGTAGGAGAAAATGATTTGTGAGTGGCTGGCATCGAAATCATATGCATCTGCTGCAAGAGATGCACCTGTCGCTGCGCTGAATAAAAATGCTGATGCTGCTAAAGCTTTGATTGTTGTTTTCATAATAAGGACCTTGTGGTTGATGTAACTTTATAATGAGAAAAGCAACAATAGTTGCTTTGTTAAATCCATTACGCCTGGCGATGGAATATTATTCAAAATAATTGAAAGAAAAAAAATGATAAGTCGGGGATAACAAGACTTAGTGTTGCGATTGTTGCAACAATCAAAAAATAAAGCGACCCTGATACACAAAAGCATATCAGGGCCCTGTTACTCGGAGCTCGGGGGGAACTCCGAATAATTCCTATGTCTTTAATGATACTAAATATAGGTGAAAGATATATTATTACGATACCTAAGATTCAATATGTCACTTATTGTATGAGCCGCTCCGATAGCGACTTTTTGTGTCGCTATTTTTGGGTTTTGACATCAAAAAAAGGGCCCTGCATATTAATCAGAGCCCCTTTGTTTTTAAATCAATACTAGGCGACTAACTTACCTCGATTGATCTGCTGCCGGCTATTTCCCTTAAGGGATCTGGTTTTAAATTGCGCCATGAGTTCATGGATCGCATCACTGCCTCGTGTCACACGATTTGTGATATCTGTAGCTTGCTCCACCATTTCCGCATTTTTATGCGTTGCTTCATCCATTTCAGTAACGGCAGTGTTGATTTGATCAAGACCAGCAGACTGTTCGCTGGTCGCTTCAGATATGCTTTGCATATATTTTTCAACTTCGTTGATGCCTTGAGTGATGGTTTTGAGCATTTTGCCAGTTTCAGTCACCAAGGTTACGCCGTCTGATACTTCTTTGCTTGAATTGTTGATAAGTTCTGCAATTTCTTTTGCAGCAGAGGCTGAACGTTGTGCAAGATCACGAACTTCCTGAGCAACAACTGCAAAGCCCTTGCCTGCTTCTCCGGCACGTGCGGCTTCAACCCCGGCATTGAGTGCCAAAAGATTTGTCTGGAATGCAATCTCATCAATAACACTGACAATCTGACTAATTTCGCCGGATGTGTTCTCGATACGCTCCATGGCATTAACAGCCTTTGAAACAACTTCATCTGAACTTTCAGATTCTTTTGTGACCTTTGAGATCTGACCACCAGCATCATCAGTGCGGCGAGCCGATTCTTTTAAGTTTGAAGTGATCTGGCGTAGCGCAGCAGATGTTTCTTCCAAAGAAGCTGCTTGCGCTTCAGTTCGCTTAGACAGATCATTTGTTGCCTGACGAAGTGTGTCTGAATCGTTCTTCAAAACCACACCGGTTGAGCGGACATGGGCGAGGGTGCCTGACAGCTTATCTAATGTATCATTATAATAATCGCGCAGATCAGCAAGCACGTGTGGGAACTGATCCTGAATTGGATTTTCAAAGTCACCATTTGAAAAGCGCTCTAAGCCAGCACCAAGAGTACTTACCGCTTGGCGATATTCTTCGTCCTGTTTGGCTTTTTCAGCTTCATTCAGCGCGCGTTCTTCAGCTCGGGCTTTGGCATCTGCTTTCGAAGCTGCTTCTAATTCGCGTTTTTCAATTTCCGCGTTTTGGAAGCCTTGCAGCGCCAGTGCCATAATTCCAAGCTCGTTCTTTTCCTCAGTTCCTTTTACAGAGAATTCGACATCGCCACTGGCCAAGCTGTTCATATCATCCTGTAAGCGTGCCATCGGTTTTGTAATCGAACGTGAGATAATGAACCCTGCAAGCGCCGCAACAATACAATTGCCAAGCGCAAGGACGATCGTCAGAAGTAAGGTGTTGAACTTCTTAGCTTGTGTATCATGCACATTTTCAAAGATGTTTTCACCAACAAGAGCTTCCAACTCGCGCAACTTCACAATTCTTGCAGTCGCTGCTTTGAACCAATCGCTCTGTGTTACACCGCTTTCAGCAAGATTATCTCTATTGTCCGAAATGGCTTTTCTAAGCGCATCTACTTGGGCAAGATTGGTTGATTGTAAAAGGGTTGTATACTCTTCCTTATGCAGATCGGGCAGGTGATTGACGAAATTTTCGACCATGGCTGCCTGAGGGGCAATCAGTGTTTGCAAATGGTTATATTGATCAGGTGTGATTTTACCTGCACCCAACAGACCATTCGTAAGGCCACGTTCTTTACCAGCGAGTTCTTTTGCTGACCCCAAATCCAACATGGATGTTATTTCAAGGGCAATAGCTGAATCGGGTGCTTTTTGTGCGCTTTCAAATCCAATATCAAACATGGTTTTGATGATCTTTGAGTAAAAGCCCAAGACTTGCGCAACATCTGGTGTTTTTCCGTTTACGGATTCGCGGAACTGCGGGATGGTTCCAAGATCAACAACCAGCTCTTCCATATGGCCAAACAGCACGGGCGCTTCATTATGATCAATGCCCGCTAGGATGGTTTTTAAGTTTTCGATCTCTTTATCGGTGTTCTCACGTGCATTTACGACAGATTGTGGAACATCTGTTGCGCTACCGCCGACAAAACCGGCTGAAGTGCCACGTTCGACCTGCATATTATGGGTGAGGGCCGTTAGACCGTTCACAGCAATCGAAATATGATCCATGATGATTGTATTTTCGTAGTCACGATATCCCTGCCACACATGTACGCAAGTTATCGCGAACAGGCCGATGAGTGGAATGATGACACCAAGGCCAATACGCTTCGAAATAGAAATATTCTTCATTTGAGCACCCGCTTGTTAGAACATAATCAACTCAACGAATTTGCAACCGATTGACCAGATCATCGATGAGTTGAATATTTCAACCTAAAAACTAAACTTTAGATGGAAAAAAACTACGATTAAATAGTAAACAGTGTATTATCAAGGGTGGCGAATTATCATAAGCGTGAACTAGTATGGGTTGAAATATAAAAAGGTCGGTTGTGACATGCGTATGACAGTTTTGTATCTGATATTTAAAGGATAATTTGAAATTCTTACGTCTACGTTATAGGTTATTTTCGGTCGAAAATTACGGTGAATTCAACTTTTATTTAGCTACTGCAGAATTCTCATTTTTTCAATTTTTGATAGGAAATGGCAATTGCAGGCGAATTTTTAGATAATTCCAACAAACACACCTAAAGGTGGTATATATACGGTTGTTACTAAAAAATTTAGCTCGTTGTTTTGGTATAAGGAACGGGTGTTTTGATATGTCGAGTTTTATTTCGCGTGGATTTCGCTAAAGCACCGGAATTGTAAGGCATGAGTTGACTGAAACGAACGTCATAACCATTCATTAATGTCGTGGATGAATATTTCTCGTTCTATATGCTGCTTTGGACTTGCAATTTTCGCCAAGCTTGCGTAATCAGCACCAACGCAAATACTTGATTGCGCCTGAAGGGGTATAGCTCAGTTGGTAGAGCGACGGTCTCCAAAACCGTAGGTCGCGGGTTCGAACCCTGCTGCCCCTGCCATTTTCTCATAACAATTTGAAACTATCGGCGCTTGAATTGGTGTGTTTACTTACAAATATTCCACCCGGTTGTCATCCAAAGCAATTGCTGGGCTTCATTATAAACACCGATTTCGGCCTTTTCCCCGCCGTGATAAAACCATAAATGCCGGTCCTTGCCGTTCTGATCGGGATAATAATAGCCAACACCATCATTTTCTTCATTAAGGATCGCCATACAATCAAACTGCGCGCTGAACGGACCATTTACAATGAGGCCATTTTCCATCGGGCAGATATTTAAAGGCGTGTGGCTTGTTTCTGAAATTACGATTTGAGAAATATTATTTGCAACTTCCGCAAAATCCTCACCAAAACTGTTCATGGCAAATTCGTGTGTAGGGCCACTACACTGAGGCGCACTGGCCGGATTTGCAATGATGGGCTGAGCAAGAGAATGGCGAAAGACAACATTACTGGAAAGCGAACCCTCAATATAAGGTATTTGTCGATTATTGGTGGAGGTCTTTACGCGGTTGGTGATTTCTATCAGCGCATCAGATAGTTTTACATCATTCTTCTCCGTGAGGGAGTTCACCACAGCCGTTAGGAAAGGGCTGTTGTCGCCATTGCCATCCAGCGCAACGCGATTGGGTTGTGCCGCGTAAACAACCATCAGATCCGAGACTTCGTGATTAACGCGCGCGAGCCCGCGCGTGGTTTCAGAATTTAATGATCTTGTATCTTCTGCAAATGGATTGTTGCGGCAAGCGTCCAACATAAGCAATTTGGTTTTTGCAGACGGCGCAAAGGCATTGATGAAGTTATCCATGGCAACAGAGGAATTTCGCGCAGCGTCAAGATCATCGGTCAATGTGTCGACAGCCAAAAGGTAATTGTTTTGCTCGATTTGAATGCCGTGGCCCGCAAAATAAATGAGCGCCATTTCGGCATTCTCCGACATGTTTCGGAAATTGGAAAGATCGTCTTTGAGCACATCAAAGGATCGGTCGGTGAGCAGGCTAGTTTCAAATCCGAGACTTTTGAGTGCTTTATCTGCGAGAACCGCATCGTTTTTAGGATTATTCAATCGTCCGGCATGTTGATAGTCTGAATTACCAATTATCAAGGCCACACGGTTTGTACCATGCGCGGATCCAGCAGCAAAAGTGAGATATGTAAGGAACACGAATAAAAGAGTTCTGATCATTTTTGCCCCCGCGTTTGATCGAAACCTGGCACCGGGAAAATACTAGCAATATCTGCCTTTAATAATCAAATTATGCGCAAAATCGTTATTTTGGGCTCAATTTGCTGGACAAGATAGCGACTTTGGTTCAATCCAATGTTCTAATTTTTAGAATTGGACACCCTTTTGATTTTGAATAAACCAGAAATTTCTCTCGCAGAGGCGAGGGAACTGCCGAAATGGCGTCGCCCTGAAACAATGTTGATGTTGCTGTCTTTTGCAACGGCTATGACATTTTCAACCTGGATGGCGGTTGCGGCCAATTTTGTCATTGAAGTCGTCAATTTTGATGGCTCTGACAATGGCTGGATGCACACGGTGCGGGAAATTCCGGGCTTTTTGGCGTTTTTGGCGATCTTTATTGTCGCCTTAATCCGAGAACAGAGCTTTGGCCTGATCTCGCTGTTTTTACTCGGGTTGGGGTCCGCGCTGACCGCCGAATTTCCCACTTTGCAGGGTGTTTTGGTCGTCACTTTCATTTCTTCAGTGGGATTTCATTATTACGAAACGGTGGCGCAAAGCCTGCAATTGCAATGGTTACCAAAGGATAAAGCACCAAAAATCCTTGGTTGGATTGTTTCCGCTGGTGCCTTTGGTGCGCTCATTGCCTATGGGTTTATCATCGGTCTTTGGGAAACTTTTGATCTTGATTATCGCGTGGTCTATTGGGCATCGGGAAGCGTTTCCATGGTCATTGCCGCCTATTGCTGGCTCGTATTCCCAAATTTCCGCTCTGACACGTTTCAGGCCAAAAGAATCATTTTGAAAAAACGCTACTGGCTTTACTATGCTCTCGTCTTTATGGGCGGGGCACGCCGTCAGATATTTGTGGTCTTTGCGGCCTTTATGATGGTTGAGCTCTACGGGTTTGAGCTGCACCATATTGCAGGGCTCATGCTGGTCAACCATCTGGCGACCATGATATCCAGCCCATTTGTTGGTCGATTAATTGCCCGTATGGGCGAGCGGTTCACATTGATCATTGAATATGTTGGATTGATCTTAGTCTTTGTGCTTTATGCCGGGCTTTATTGGTTTAAATGGCCCTGGGAAGTCGCAGCTGTGCTTTATATTGTCGATCATATTTTGTTCGCCATGGCCTTTGCGCAAAAAACTTACTTTCAAAAGATAGCAAGCCCCGAAGATCAGGCGTCTTCTGCGGCAGTAGCCTTTACCATCAATCACATTGCGGCTGTGTTCCTTCCGGCTTTGCTGGGATATCTCTGGTTGGTCGATCCAGCATCGGTTTATTCGCTTGCGGCCGCCATGGCGTGCGTATCGCTTATATTGGCATTTTTGGTGCCGCGTCATCCCGTTGAAGGTTCTGAAACAATTTTGACAAAACCCAGCAAGGCTTTTGCCTAGTTTGAAAAGATTGCAACTGGTGACAACTATTCGCCGAATCGTGTTACATTTAACGCGGTTAGCAGTTGTGATCGCCTAAGATTTGTGCCAGTTGGATGAGCTGAAATGTTTGTCGAAAATATGCCCAAATTCGCTCACAATTGTCGCGTAGTTTGTCGTTTTATGAGTAGTCGAATGTTCATCGTCCATGCTCGCTTTGCGGGATGGGTTTTCGATATCGGGGCATATTTACGACGTAAAATCGGAAATATGATTTAAACAAGGGTTTAACTTAATCACATGATGCGTCTGATTGGATACTTTTTTGGTATTGGCACGGTAATGTTCTTGCTCGTGGCAGCTGGGGTCGTTTGGTATATTTCCGACATTTCCGAAGATCTGCCCGACTATGAAGTTTTGGAAAGCTACGCGCCGCCAGTTACAACGCGTGTTCATTCCTCAGATGGTGAGTTGATGGCTGAATATGCGCGTCAACGCCGCCTATTCTTGCCCATCCAAGCCATTCCAGATCGCGTGAAAGCAGCGTTTATTTCTGCAGAAGATAAGAATTTTTACACCCATACTGGTGTTGATTTCACCGGCCTAGCCCGCGCTGTAATCGTCAATATTCAAAACTACGGGACAGGGCGCCGTCCAGTGGGCGCGTCAACGATTACGCAACAGGTTGCGAAAAACTTCCTTTTGACATCTGAACAGCGCATAGAGCGGAAGATCAAGGAAGCGATTTTGTCCTTCCGGATTGAGCAAGCTTACAGCAAAGATCGCATTTTAGAGCTTTACCTTAACGAAATTTTCTTCGGTCTTGGCTCCTACGGTATTGCTGGCGCTGCGCTGACTTATTTCGATAAATCCGTGAATGAACTTGATCTGCATGAGATCGCATATATGGCGGCACTGCCAAAAGGTCCGTCAAACTATCACCCATTCCGCAACACAGAAGCTGCAATTGAACGTCGCAATTGGGTGATCGATCGCATGGTTGATAATGGCTATGTGTCATTTGATGAAGCCAAAAAGGCAAAAGAACGACCGCTCGATGTTAATCCACGTCAGCGTGGCAATTACCTTTTCGCGTCTGAATATTTTGCTGAAGAAGTGCGACGCCGTTTGATTGCACGATATGGTGACGATGCGCTTTATGAAAGCGGTTTATCTGTGCGCACAACGCTTGATCCAGAAATTCAAATTGCAGCGCGTAATGCTTTGCAAAGCGGCTTGTTGGAGTTTGATCAAAAACGCGGGTTCCGCGGACCAGTTGCCCAAATTGATATCAACCAGGACTGGGGTCCAACTCTGTCGGAAATCGATAATTTGGATGATATGCCTAGTTGGAAATTAGCTGTGGTGCTGTCAACATCAGAAAATGGCGCTGATCTGGGTGTAAGACCAGGCAAAGATGTAGCTGGCAATGTTCGTGAAGCTCGTGACGTTATCTCAATCTCTGGTGAAACAATGGGCTGGGCCTATACAATCGCACCAAAAGACGAAAAGCGCCGTAAAGTTAAAACGGTGGATGAAATCATCAAACCTGGTGATGTTGTTTACGTTGAAAAACGTACCAATGATGAAGGCGCAGAAAGCTGGAGACTACGCCAATTACCGGAAATTCAGGGCGGATTGGTGGCGATGGATCCACATACGGGACGTGTCCTTGCTATGGTGGGTGGCTTTTCATTCTCCCAAAGCCAGTTCAATCGTGCAACTCAAGCCCAGCGTCAGCCAGGTTCATCCTTTAAACCGTTTGTTTACGCGGCAGCGCTTGATAATGGGTATACGCCGGCCTCTGTGGTCAATGATGCACCAATTGAATTGGTCTCTGGTGGGCAATTATGGAAACCGAAAAACTATGGTGGTGGTGCAGCAGGTCCATCAACGCTTCGTCTGGGGATTGAAAAATCACGTAACTTGATGACTGTTCGCTTGGCCAAAGATATGGGCATGAACCTGGTGGCAGAATATGCCGAACGGTTTGGTGTTTATGATGACATGCTGCCGGTTTTGGCGATGTCTCTTGGTTCTGGTGAAACAACTGTCATGCGCATGGTTTCAGCCTATTCAGTTCTTGCCAATGGCGGCAAGCAGGTCACACCATCGCTTATTGACCGCATTCAAAACCGATATGGCAAAACCATATTCCGTCATGAGGAAAGTCAGCGTCGCTGTGATGCCTGTGCAGCGTCTGCATGGCTCGCACAAGAAGAGCCTGAAATCACAGATACCCGCGAACAAGTTCTTGACCCAATGACAGCTTATCAAATCACATCGATGATGGAAGGCGTGGTTCGTCGCGGAACTGCCGCTGGCAAGATCAAGCTTGATCAACCCACAGCTGGTAAAACCGGCACAACAAACGACGAGCGCGATGCTTGGTTTGTGGGCTACACGCCTGACTTGGTTGCCGGGGTATACATTGGCTATGATACACCGCGTCCAATGGGCCGTGGCAATACAGGTGGCGGCATCGCCGCGCCAATATTCAATAGCTTCATGGCTGAAGCGTTGAAAGATTCGCGTCCGGTTGAATTTCGTATTCCTCAAGGCATGAAATTCATTCCGATCAACCGCAAAACTGGCATGGAAGCATTTGCAGGCGATGGCGATGTGATCCAGGAAGCCTTTAAGCCTGGCACAGGTCCTGCGGATATCTTCTCAGTTATTGGTATGGACGAGTTCGCAACGGGTGATGCTATTTTAGAAGTTTCACCGCAAGCCAACCGCGCCGTGGGTTCAGGTACCGGCGGATTGTTCTAGAAAGACGGTAATTGTCGCCAAGCCCTGCTTTACTTTAAAGGGTTTGGTGATTAAGTTCGCCCAAAATTATCCGAACCAGTTCAATCCATAGAAAATATCATGCGCGCAGAAATTCAGTCCCTTGTTGAAGACATTGAGCAAACAATTGGTTTGCTAAGGAGGCATCTTTGACTGGGATCAAGCCATTAAGCGCCTCGGCTTTTTAAACAACAAAGCTGAAGATCCGACATTATGGGATGATCCTGCTGAAGCGCAAAAGCTCATGCGGGAGCGCCAGTTTTTAGAAGATTCAATCAATGGACTGAAACGTCTGGAAAGCCAAATCTCAGACAATGCCGAATTGATTGAGATGGGTGAGGAAGAGGGCGATGATGAAATCGTCGCAGAAGCCGAGGAAGCGCTTCGCGTTCTGCAGAAGGAAGCTGCGCGCCAACAAATCGAATCTCTTCTCTCTGGCGAAGCTGACGGCAATGACAGCTATCTAGAGATCCATTCAGGCGCTGGTGGCACTGAAAGCCAGGATTGGGCCAATATGCTCATGCGCATGTATACGCGCTGGGCAGAACGTTCGGGCATGAAAGTCGAATTGCTTGAAATTCATGATGGTGAGGAAGCTGGCATTAAATCTGCGACCTTATTGATCAAAGGCACAAATGCATATGGCTGGCTGAAAACCGAATCTGGTGTACATCGCTTGGTGCGGATTTCACCTTTTGACAGCAATGCGCGCCGTCACACGTCATTTTCAAGTATCTGGGTCTATCCAGTTGTTGATGATTCCATCGATATTGAAGTGGCAGAAAGCGAATGTCGCATTGATACTTATCGTGCGTCCGGCGCAGGCGGACAGCATGTTAATACCACCGATTCAGCGGTGCGTATCACTCATGAACCGACAGGCATTGTGGTTCAGTGTCAGCAAGAGCGATCTCAGCATAAAAACAAAGCCAAGGCCTGGGACATGTTGCGCGCGCGTTTATACGAGTTAGAACTTGAAAAACGTGAGGCTGCCGCCAATGCTGAAGCTGCCAGCAAATCTGATATCGGCTGGGGTCATCAAATTAGGTCCTACGTCTTACAGCCTTATCAGCTCGTCAAGGACTTGCGCACAGGTCATGAAAGCACAGCCCCACAGGATGTGTTAGATGGCAAGCTCGATAGCTTTATGGAAGCCACGCTGGCGCATAGAGCCTTTGGCGGCGAAGTCGATGTTCAGGACATCGATTAACCCACAAAGTTAAACGCAGCAGCTAAGGCGTAAAGCCAATAAAGTCCTGCAGCTACTAAGGTGAAGGCAACAGCTAAGGATCCAAGATCTTTCGTCTTCTTGCCAAAATTAGAAATTTCCGGAGAAGTGCGATCAACTACCTCTTCGATCGCAGAATTTAGCGTTTCTATAGCCAATATGACCAACAACAAAATCGCAAATATCAGTAGATGATAAAGCGGACTGCCAAGCACGATTAGAATAATCAACGCGATCACGCCAAAAATCATTTCCTGACGCGCGGCTGGCTCTTTAATGAGGACTAATAATCCGTCAGCAGAGTTTTTAGATGCAGAAATGATGCGACCAAAACCACCAAATAACGACATAGCAAAGAGCTCCATAGATTCATTTGAAAATCAGAGAATAGCGCAAAGCTATATCGTAATTGTTAAAATGGAGAGAAATGCCTAGGCTGAAGGGAATGACTAAACTAACGGGATAGTTTCCAGGTCAATTAAGCTTGGGAATAAACCCATTATGGCTTCTAATTCGATGCAGGCTCGACGTAAATATCGTCCAAATCATCGATATAAACGGAATAGGTTTCAGGCTCTGCGGTATTGAGATCTGTCTTAAGATAAACATAAGCTGCAAATCCTGGTGCACTTGCGCTACCCAGTGAGCTTTCCGGGCGCATATCAGTGATAAATGCATTCATGTTTGATATCTCTTCGATATCTATTGTCAGAGCTTGCGCAGGTCCATCCTGTGTATTTTCGATTTTTTGCAATACGAGCACACTCGTTTTATCAGCGCGCATGATGGATGAAAGGCGATAATAGCCACCCGTTTCAACAGTCTGGCCGTCAACATCCTTTTCTTCAGTCCAATATCCGCCACTGACCGTAAATGTCAGGCCATTGGGCAATGAAAGCGCATCCTCAAGCCCTTGTGCCAAAGAGGGTGAGCTTAAAACACCGATGAGCGATAGATAGAAAAATAGTGCGATATTTCTCAACATGAGGCGAATACTCTTTGTTTAAAACTTCAGTTTCACAACAAAGCTTAAGCCATAAATTAACTGGCTTTAAGCTCAATCATCATGAATGCTGGAATGTCATCACCAAAGCCAACAGGTGTTGGCTCGTTATCGTGACGATCATTACGACGATTGCGGTTACCGCGTTTGTTACTTGAAGCTTTGCCACGATCATTTGCCGGCGATTTTGCAACGTCAACAGCTTCCACTGTTGCTGCATCTTCCTGCAATTCAGACACCGTTTCTTTTTCTTTGTCAGCCTTTGACTTACGCGGCTTGCGAGCAGGCTTAGACTTAGCTTTATCGTCTTCGTCACTAACAGATTGCGATGTTTCAAGCTCAAGCCACTCAATTTTAGTGTCTGTGAGCTTTTCGATCGCATCGATGTATTTCTTATCGGATTTTGCAATCAAAGAGAAAGCAGCGCCTTCGCGTCCAGCACGACCAGTACGGCCAATGCGGTGCACATAATCTTCCGCATGTGTTGGAATATCGAAGTTAAACACATGGCTTACAGCCGGAATATCAAGCCCGCGTGCGGCAACGTCTGAGGCAACAAGCAATGTGATTTTATTATCTTTAAAGGCTTGCAGCATTGACATGCGCGAACGCTGATCCATATCGCCGTGCAATGCACCGGCAGAGAACCCGTGACGTTCGAGTGAACGGTAAAGCTCAGACACAGCGCGTTTGCGATTGCAGAAGATAATGCCATTTTGCAAGCTGTCAGCTTGTGATCTGATAATATCACGCAATACGGCTCGCTTGTCATAGTCCTTTGAACCAGTCGCGACTAGACGTTGCGTCACGGTTTTTGCCGTAGAGGAGGGCGGTGCAACCTCAACTCGGGTTGGGTTTTGCAAGAACTGATCAGCCAATGTTTGAATAACCGGTGGCATGGTTGCCGAGAAGAACAAAGTCTGACGTGTGAATGGGATCAATTTCGCAATGCGTTCAATATCAGGAATGAAACCCATATCAAGCATACGGTCGGCTTCATCGATGACGAATAGGTCGACGCCGGTCATTAATAATTTGCCGCGCTCACAATGATCAAGCAAACGACCAGGTGTTGCGATCAATACATCTGCGCCACGCTCTAATTTGCGATCTTGCTCTTCAAAGGAGACACCACCAATGAGCAGTGCGATATTTAGGCGATGGTTTTTGCCATATTTATCGAAGTTCTCAGCAACTTGAGCAGCGAGTTCACGTGTCGGCTCTAAGATCAATGTGCGCGGCATTCTTGCACGTGCGCGACCACGTTCTAAAAGCGTAAGCATTGGCAATACAAATGAAGCCGTTTTTCCCGTTCCCGTTTGGGCAATACCAAGCACGTCTTTGCGTTCAAGAGCAGGTGGAATAGCGCCCGCTTGGATTGGTGTGGGGGTGTCATAGCCCGCATCTGAGACTGCGGATAAAACTTTGGCGCTCAGGCCAAGATCGGAAAAAGTGGTCAAGTGAGTAAAGCTCTCAATCTGCTAATTTCGTTACAATGTTGCTCATTGCGGTGCAAATTCGAGGCAAGAGGTAGGCAATTAAAGGAAAAAAGTCAAGAAAATGCGGTAATTAGAGCAAATCTTTTGAAGTGTTGTGACGCATTAGTGACACTACCCACAGCTTCAAAATTGCCAATACTACTAAAAATAATGGCTAAAATCTGACGTAATAGGTGGAGCTGAGCCACGATTTTAGTATCAAGTTATTGAAATAATTGAATAATATGAGAATCACTATCGCTAAAATTTACATAAAATTGTAATTATTTAGCTTGATTTCAATAAAGGTCGTAATTTCTGTCCTGCATTGATATAGCGTGACGGATTCACCGCTTTGCCGTATCTGCGGATTTCATAATGAAGGTGTGGTCCAGTGGATCGACCCGAACTCCCAACGCGACCAATGCTCATATCAGGAGAAACATGCTGGCCTTTCTTGACCGAGATACGAGATAAGTGCGCATAGCGCGTTGTTGTGCCGTTGCCATGGTCAATTTCAACCATACGACCATATCCACCACTCCAGCCAGCTTTGATAACTTTACCTTTTGCTGCGGCGAAAACACGTGTGCCGGTTTTTGCTTTAAAATCCATTCCAGCATGGAAGGCACGACGCTTTAAAAATGGATCGCGGCGGTGCCCATAATGGCTTGAAATTTTAGCGCCAACGACAGGATTTTTAATAGGCAGGACGTCAATATGGTCCAGGACTTTGTCAAATTGTTGCAATGCCTGATCCAGACCACGCAGCGAATAATCAAATGCAAGATTATTGTCAGCCGGAATAAAAGGACCACCAACCGCCGTTGTATTATCAATTCGTGGGGCAGGGAGCTGCGAACCTTTTAAGATCCTCGTAATTTCGGCAGTCTTGCGGCTTGTATTTTCCGCCAGCGACTGAATACGATTGATCTGTTGTTCTTCAATATGTTCAAGCGATAAAGCAACAGAGCCAAATAACCGCGATGTGTCATCTAGCAGTAAAATCTCTTTTTCAGCGAGCGAAGCAGGTGTTTCAAGCTCGGGTGATTTGTTTTGAAACAACTGACCACCAACAAATGCTGTTTGATAAGCCGTAGTGCCATCGGCTTCAATCAGATTGGCTTGATCTTTTGGACGTGGAACTGGAATTGGGATTACAGCTGGCGCCGTATCGGTAATGCCCGCGCGATTAAGAATGGGTGACAATGCACCATGACGGGATGATAATTGCGCCTGGCGCTGCATGAGCTCTGCAACTTTGTCCTGCACCAATTGTTGATTTAAAAGTTGTCGACTGGTGACGCGATCAAGCTCAGTGCGTAAATTCGCAATACGATCCTCATATGAATGCTGCAAGCGTGCTTGCTGCGCCATCGATGCGCCGATCAAATCATCACGCATGACAAGATATGTTGTTGCAAGTAGATAACCGATGGCGATAACACCTAGAAAGCTTGCTGCAATGGCAAACATCCACGGCCTGATCACCATGTGTCTGACATTATCACCGTTGGCGAGAATCAAAATATGTTGAGTTTCCCGCTTACCAAAGACTGTTTTACCTTTAGAATTATGCAACTTAAATCCACCCACGACTCAAATTTGGAACCGTGTTGATTAGACAATATTATGGTTAACAAACTCTTTTTGTCCGCCAATTTCAGTTAAATTTCCCGTAAAAATGCGGGATTGGTGAAACTGGGTTATGAGTTGCCTAGAGGCGATAAATTTCTGTAAAATGAGGGGGTTAGGCCCGCTTCTGCGCGCGCCAACTCATTAAAAGGTGGTTTTATGCGGCCATGAAAGTTTATCTGGATCAGTTTTCGAAAGGTTGCTGCCGGGTCTTTCTTTTCCCGCGCGCATAAGAATCGAAACCATTTTGCCCCAATGGCTACATGCTTTTTTTCGTCTTCATAGATGATGTCCAAAACGTCGGCGCTTTCATGATCACGCGTCTGCCGCATTTTGGCTTGAAGTGGCGGGGTCACATCCAACCCGCGTGCTTCTAAAACCAGCGGAACCACTGCCAATCGCGCGGTCAAATCATTGCGCGTATCATGCGCTGCTTCCCATAAACCATCGTGAGCGACA
Organism: Rhizobiaceae bacterium; assembly: GCA_020628035.1. GTDB lineage: Bacteria > Pseudomonadota > Alphaproteobacteria > Rhizobiales > Rhizobiaceae > Lentilitoribacter. Next base: position 4,908 of record JAHDFS010000024.1, on the reverse strand, counting down.
TGATCACCATAATCAGCGCCAAGCGCAATTAATCTAGCACGAACAAGATTGAAGTGTTTGGCTTCTTCAAAGGCAACTTGCATCCAATTGTCGTAAAACGAGCGTGGCATTGGATGAGAGGCAAAACGTGCAACAATATCGAGCGCCAAGTCTGTCGCATTCAGCTCAATATGGGCAATTGCATGCAGCAGTTTCACACGACCTTCCACGCTCTTTATAGAGCGTCGTTCAACTTGCATAGGTGGCACAAGTATCGGTTTTTCCGGGCGACCAGGCCGGTCAGCAATGTCTTCATCCAAAGGTGAGCGAAGTGATAATTGTTTTGCAAACCAACGCGTTGCTATGTCTTGCGCAATCTTGGTCTTTTGGTCCAAATCGGCTGATTTAATTGCTTTTACCGCGCCATCTCTTAAAGAGTGGCACGGGAAATGTTCGGTATTTTGGTTCATTAAAAAGGATTGCCCCAATTATGAATTAAGCGATTGAACCGCTTCTAACACAGCATCAACATGCCCGGGTACTTTAACTTTGCGCCATGTGTGTTTCACAACACCATTTTCATCAATCACAAAGGTTGAACGCTCAACACCCATGTATTTTTTGCCATACATGCTTTTCTCTTTCCAAACATTGTAGGCTTCCAGTGTGGTTTTCTCTTCATCAGAGGCAAGAATCACTTTCAAATCATGTTTGTCGATAAATTTGTCATGCTTTTTGACAGGATCTGGAGACATGCCAATCACAACAGCACCAGCAGCTTCAAATTCGCCGAGTTTTTGGGTGAAATCGATCGCTTCAACAGTGCATCCCTTTGTGTCATCTTTTGGATAAAAGAATAACACCACTTTTTTGCCCTTATATGCGGATAATTGCACAGTTTCGCCACCATCACGCGGTAGATTAAAGTCTGGGGCTGTTGAATTTTCTGTAACTTCGCTCATCTTACGGTCCTTTGAGAAAAAATGCGTTCAAGACAGGTTAAATCAACATGATCAGCCTGTTCATGAAGCTTAAGGTTATGTAGAAGTATTACGCTTTGAGGAAGTGATTAGATTTGCATATTCGGCTTGTTCAACAAGTTTTTGCAACGATATGTAGATAATCGGTAAGGGAGACACGCGAACATATGTCGCGCAATCGATTGATAGACATTTGTATGTCGTGCGGGCACTGGTTCTCCTGGGTTGTGATCGGTGTTGTAACCGTTGCGATCGCTGCCCTTATGTCTTTGCAACTGGGCCTCTTGGATCGCATTGTTTCTGACTATGCGCAAACTTCCTTTCAACGCATTGTAGGTAATAGTAGTGCAGCGAAAGTTGATCGCACTGTTTTACGTTTCACAGGCGATGGGTATCTGGCCTTTGAAGCACGCGACTTAAATCTCTCACAAAGCCTAACGACGTCCTCAGATGATACAGAAGAACAATTAAAGGCAATCGTAAAGGGCGAAGCACAAAACCCGCAATTTGAAGTGAATGTTGCAAAAGCTCAATTAAAGCTCGATCCCATAGATCTTGCACAAGGAGAAGCAAATATTACGGCTGTGGAAATTTCTGATGTTGATTTGGTTTTCAACACACAAGCCGTAACTGATGCAACGCCGGCCATGGCAATGCCCCAGATTGACCGTATTGAGCAGTCTGTACATGCGTTATTCGCTGTGCTAGCGCAGCTGGAAAGCCAAAAAGCTCTGCAAAACGCTGACAAAATTACCTTCAACAATGTCAAAGTCGATCATCCAATCGCAAAACGATTTGGGGGCTTAACACTGTCTGAAGTTGATGTTGAGAAGAAAGATGGCGTTATCTTAGCCCTATCAGGAACATTATTACTGGGTGAACAAGAGCTTGAACTTAATATTGATCAATCGCTGGAAGGAGCGCGAAAATGGGTCAATCTGCAGCTCAGCCAGGTGGCAATTGATTTTAAAACAAATGATCCAAATCCAAAATTTAGATCAGGCCTTAATACAAAAATTTCCAGCATCTTAGAAATCGGCCAAGCCACCGATCAAGAGCGGGCAAGTGTAACTGCAAATTTAAAATTTGAACCAGGTACGCTAACAATGGGTGGCGAAGACACAGAACTTAATGCGTCTGAAATCAACCTTGCCTATGATCCGAAAAAGAAATCCATTGAGCTTTTATCGTCAAATATCTCCGTTGCGAAATCACAATTCCCACTTGTCGGCGGAATTATCAATGCTGAAAACTTTGAAGGTGGACCAGATAGTGGGCTGGTGTTTGATCTTTTAATTAACGATGGATATTTGTCTCCCAAAGACACCAATGAAGAACCAGTTGAGTTTTCAGCTAAAGCCTTTGGACATTATGACTTTTCTGCCAATACACTCGTCGCAGAAGAGCTATTGGTCACAACCGGTCGCGATTATGCAGCGGGCAATGCCTTATTCAGGTTCGTAGATGGTGGTTCTCCCGAAATCAACTTATCTTTAGACGTTCCGCGTATCCAAACATCGGTTGCAAAACAGTTCTGGCCTTTTTGGTTGGGAAGGGGGACGCGCGGCTGGGCGACAAACAGTATTTATGGTGGAGAGATCAACAATCTGAAGCTCTGGTTGCATGTTGATGCCGGTCGTTTTTCAAACCCGATCCGCCCCATTCGCCATAAGCGGGAAGACTACCAAGTTGACTATACGTTCAAAAATGCGCGCGTGAATATCGTTGGCGAAATTCCACCCGTTCGCAATGCTTTTGGCAGCATGAAACTGCGTGGTGAAGAAATTACCGTTAATATCGATAATGGTGCATCTTATTTTCCATCCAATCGAAAAATGGACATCACCAGTGGCAGCGTTGTTATTCCAAACACCAACAATGTGCCGCTCATGGCCAATATTGATCTCAATTTGTCTGGATGGGCTGATGCAGCAGCTGAGTTGATCAGTTTTGAACCCATTGATGCGCTTGATGAGGTGGGTTTGAAACCGGATGAAATTTCAGGTCTGGTGGACGCAAACGTGAAGGCATCCTTTGGGCTCATTCAGGATCAAAACCCGCCCGATCCGGTTTGGGATGTCAAATTGGCACTCAATGGCGTTGATATCAAAAAACCAATTGAGGGATATGAACTTACCAACATCAACGGCACCTTGGATGTGGATTTAGAAAAAGCGGTGCTGGATGCAAAAATGAAAGCAGATGGGGTCAATGTTACTGCAAATATTGTTGAGCCCGTTGGCAATTCAGGTGTGGAGCCGTCACGCTTTTTAACCGGCACAATTAATGAGAAAGAACGGGCGCTGCTTCAATTAGGGCTCGATGATATTGTTTTTGGAAATGTAGATTTTGAAATCACCCAAATTGCTGAAAATATTGATGAAGTTGAGCTCGACTTACGAAACAGTAAAATCGTGTCTCCAGGCACCGGTTGGGTTAAATCAAAGGGCATTGCCGCGCAAGCGAGCTTTCAACTTGTCACCGATGATGAAGATATCGAGATCGAAGACTTTAAATTTGGTGGCAAAGGATTTTCCGCCCGCGGCAAAATATTGCTTGATGAAGATGGTATGAAATCCGCCAATTTCACCAGTGTTAAATTAGCGCCTAAAGACGATTACAATTTCAGCCTTTCACGGGTGCGCGGTGGTTATAAAGTCACCGTTGCGGGCGACGCTTTTGATATGCGTCCGCTCATTACGCAAATTAAAGCCAACAGTGAGCAAGTCCGAAAGCAATCCAAAAGTGAAGCCAGCTTTGATCTCACCGGAAAGATTGACAAGGTTTACGGTTTTGGCGGTGAGCATCTCACCAACGCGACAATGCGTTATGTAGAAAAAGAAGCGATACCGCTTCTTGCCGAGTTTACAGGTCGCACAAAATTAGAGGGCTCAGTCGCCGCACGGTTAAGCAGTGATGTGAAAACTGAAAAAATCACAGTTGCGAGTGATGATTCTGGGAGTTTTTGGCGCTTTTTTGATATCTATGCATATGTGCAAGGTGGTTCCCTTGATCTGGTCATGACAAAAACCGGAAATGAACCCTATAAAGGCGATGTGCTCATCCGGAAATTCAAAGTTATTGGTGATGAGCGTCTCAACACTTTGGTCTCCACACGGGCAAGCGCTAAGGAACGCAGCTTGAACGAAGCACTCAAAGGCCGATTGGATGTCAGCCGCGTGAATTTTGATTTAGCCGATATTCGTGTTCAGATGGATAATGGCGTCATGTTTGTTGACGATGGCATTGTGCGTGGCGCGCAAATTGGCGCAGCTTTTTCTGGATTGCTCTATGACCAGGACGACAACACAGATATGGCAGGTACATTTATGCCAGCATACGCGCTCAACCGCTTCTTTGGTGAAATTCCGGTCCTTGGCGCATTGCTGGGCAATGGCAAAGATAAAGCCCTACTTGGTATAACATTCCGAGTATCCGGAACGTCCGATAACCCACGTGTTCAGGTTAATCCCTTATCGGTTGTTGCACCTGGTGTGTTCAGAAATATCTTTGAATTTAGGCGCTAGTAGCGCTCTCGCAATAAAAAAGCGGCCATGTTGATCTAACACAGCCGCTTATTAATGTGATATTTTGCTGATTAGCTCGGGCGAATAAGAACGTGCTTCTTTTTGCCCATTGAAAGCTTGATCACACCTTCATCGCTTGTTGCACTATCTGTGACCATCATGCGTTCATCAGTGACCTGTTTGTCATTGATTTTGATCGCGCCACCTTTGATGTGTCGGCGTGCTTCACCATTTGAACCAGCTAATCCAGCGCTTACGATCAAAGATAAAAGGCCAACGCCGTCTTTCAGCTCGCTTGCTGCGACATCAATGCTTGGAAGATCTTGCGCAAGGGCACCTTCTTCAAATGTCTTACGCGCAGTTTCAGCCGCAGCTTCGGCTTGCGCCCGGCCATGCGCCATGGCTGTCACTTCAGTTGCCAA
>JAHDFS010000023.1:26014-31058 GCA_020628035.1 Rhizobiaceae bacterium | reverse complement strand
CTACTTCCCTAAGCAGGATGATCCAGAAATCGAAAAAGCACAAAAAGAACTTGCTGCTTTGATGATCTCAAAAGAAGTACAGGTTGCCTTTAACCTTAAGAAAGGTTCATTGCCGATCCGTGGTGATGTCGATCTTTCAGCAGCAAATGACTGCATGAAAAAAGGTCTTGCAATTCTTGCAGCTGGTAACGTTCTACCAGATGGCGTGAATTCATTTACAGCAGACACTCAAGGTCAGTTGGATGACCTAATGGTTGAGTTCTGGAACGACACAAGCATCACAGTTGAAGATGCTCAGTCTCGTTACGTTGGCATCATCAAAGACGCTGACTAATATCTAACCAGTATTGGGGCTAGCGCAATTTTGCGTTAGCCTCGAATACCTACTAAACTCGTATCAAAGCACACCAAAACACCTCTTGTGTGGGGTTTTTTGATGTACCTTGGGGAAAAGCAAAGGGGAGGCATGATGTCGCTTTCGGACGCAGAACAATTGAACGAGGCTGTAAAGCCACCGTCAAAATTGTTCAAAAACTTAACCGCAAAAATTGCTGCGATACCGATGATCTTAACGGCTCTGGTCATTTTCATCGGCTGTACGATTTGGACAATTTATCACTCCTTCACCAAATCACGATTGCTTCCCTCACCGGACAAATGGATTGGCTTGGACAATTACGAACGCCTTTGGAGTGAAAACCGCTGGATTGTGAGTATTGAAAATCTCGCCATCTACGGAATTTGCTCACTCATTCTTTCTTTGGTTATTGGCTTTTGTCTTGCAGCTTTGCTGGATCGCAAAATCCGCTTTGAAAACACAATCCGAACCATCATCCTTTATCCATTCGCGCTATCCTTTGTTGTGACGGGTCTTGTCTGGCAGTGGATTTTGAACCCAGAACTTGGTCTTCAAAATGTTGTGCGTAATTTGGGGTTTGAAAATTTCACATTTGACCCGATCAACAATGCAGACATCGTTATCTTCGGCATCCTAATCGCCGGTATCTGGCAGGGATCGGGCTTTGTGATGGTGCTTCTTTTAGCGGGTATGCGCGGAATTGACGAAGACATTTGGAAGGCCTCTCGCGTTGAAGGCATTCCTACTTGGAAAACATACATCTTTATTGTGATCCCAATGATGCGTCCGGTCTTTGTGACAGCTCTTGTGATCATCTCTGCTGGTATCATTAAAGTTTATGACCTTGTGGTCGCGCAAACATCCGGCGGTCCTGGTATCGCTTCGGAAGTTCCGGCGAAATATGTGATCGACAAAATGTTCCAATCACAGAATTTGGGTCTCGGTTTTGCCGCATCAACAATGATGTTGCTGAGTGTTTTGGTGGTTCTCATTCCATGGGCCTACCTTGAATTTGGAGGTAAGAAAAATGGCTGATACGACCGCAACAACATTTGAGGGTCCAAGCGGACCAAAGCCAAAAAGAGCTTTCTCCTCAACCAATATCATTATTTACGGCACTCTTTTCGTCGTATGTCTTTACTATCTCTTGCCACTTTATGTGATGATTATGACATCGCTCAAAGGCATGCCTGAGATCCGTCTGGGCAATATCTTCGGCCCACCTGTTGAAGTGACTTTCGAGCCTTGGGTTAAGGCGTGGGCGGAAGCCTGTACAGGTATTAACTGTGATGGCCTAAGTCGCGGCTTCAGCAACTCAATCTGGATTTTGGTCCCGTCTGTGTTCCTCTCGATCGCCATTGCATCGGTCAATGGTTATGCGCTGGCTAACTGGAAATTTAAAGGCTCAGAAGTTTTCTTCACGATTTTGATTTTCGGTGCGTTCATTCCCTACCAGGTTATGATCTATCCTATCGTTATTCTGCTACGCGAAAGCGGCGATGGAATAACCAATGTCATGCAATTCTTCTGGGAAGATGCGCCAAGGTTCCGCCTCATGGGTTCATTGTGGGGACTGGTGATTGTGCACACAATCTTCGGCATGCCGATTTTAACACTACTCTTTAGAAACTATTTCACATCAGTGCCTGAAGATCTGTTTAAAGCAGCGCGTGTTGATGGCGCAAGATTCTGGGGTATTTACTTCCGCATCATGTTGCCAATGTCATTGCCAATCTTCGTTGTGGCCATGATCTTGCAGGTCACAGGTATTTGGAATGACTTCCTCTTTGGTGTGATCTACACCAAACCTGAGACATACCCAATGACGGTGCAGCTCAACAATATCGTTAACTCGGTTCAAGGTGTGAAAGAATATAACGTCAATATGGCGGCAACACTTCTCACCGGCCTTGTACCACTCATCATCTATTTCGCTTCTGGCAAGCTATTTGTTCGCGGCATCGCAGCCGGCGCTGTAAAAGGATAATAACAATGACAAACACCAACCCTTCAGTTGAAATCAAACAGCTCGATCTTAGCTTTGGTAAAGTCGAAGTTCTAAAAAATCTAAACCTTGAAATTGCGCGCGGCGAATTTCTAGTCCTACTTGGATCATCAGGTTGTGGCAAATCAACTTTGCTTAACTGTATTGCAGGTCTTTTGGATGTGACAGGTGGTCAGATCTTCATTAATGACAAAAACGTCACTTGGGCAGAGCCGTCTGACCGCGGCATTGGCATGGTGTTCCAGTCTTACGCGCTTTATCCGCAGATGACTGTTGAAGGCAATATGAGCTTTGGTCTTAAAAATGCAGGAATGGCAAAAGATGAGATCAAACGCCGTGTCGATAAAGCCGCTGGCATTTTGCAGCTTGAACCGCTGTTAGCGCGTAAACCATCGGCACTTTCAGGTGGTCAGCGCCAACGTGTGGCAATCGGTCGTGCGCTGGTTCGTGATGTGGATGTATTCCTGTTTGATGAACCGCTCTCAAACCTTGACGCAAAGCTTCGTACTGATTTGCGCGTTGAGATCAAACGTCTTCACCAGCAATTGCAAAATACAATGATCTACGTGACCCACGACCAAGTGGAGGCCATGACATTGGCAGACCGGATTGCGATTATGAAAGACGGCATCATCCAACAGCTGGATGATCCAAATACAATTTACGCAAAACCACGCAACAAATATGTAGCAGACTTTATTGGTTCACCCGCGATGAACTTCTTCAAAGGTGAAATCAAAGATGGTTCTTTCTCAAGCCCAGAGGTCAGCATGGACCTTAAAGGATATGAGACTGTTGATGGCAACCTACCAAACACAAATGCTTGGCTAGGCATTCGCCCTGAACATATCCAGTCCGGCGCCAATACCAAAGGCTGCTCTTTCGTTGGTGACGCAACAATCGAAATTGTTGATCCAATGGGATCCGATACACTTGTATGGGCTTCTCTTGCGGGTCAATCCATCCGGGTTCGAACCGAAGGGCAATCCTCGCTCAAAGTGGGTGAGACGCTCAAAATTGGCTTCAATGCGGACAAACTTTCAATATTTGACACAGATACTGAACTAAGAGTCTAAAATGGTGTTAAAAAATTCGCTGCTTGGCTGCTGGGATCTAGAAGATGAGACCGGCAAACATAGCCTGTCGTTCAAAATACCGGGTGATGGCATAACAGCTCTTCAAAATGAAGGGCTGATCAGCGACCCATATTTTGGCCGAAATGAATATGATGTACGCTGGATTTGCGAGCGCGATTGGATTGCGAAACGCACATTTGAGGTAACAGATACAAATCTCGATCTTGTGGTGTCTGAACTCGATACGGTCTCCAAAATCAAGATCAACGGCATCACTGTGCTTGAAACTGAAAATGCGTTTCGGACGTACCGCACATCTATCTCATCTGCGCTGAAAACTGGGCAAAACGAAATTGAAATTCGTTTTAAAGCGGTCACAAAATATGCAAATGCCAAACAAGATGCGCAGCCATATTTTGTGCCGGATATGAAGAAAATGTGCCCAATCCATAACGGAAATATGGTGCGCAAACCTCAATGCGATTTCGGTTGGGATTGGAACATCGCGCTGGCACCTTTTGGCTTGTTTGGCGATATCTATCTTGAGCCAAGCAATGCAGTGCGCTTAGAGAATTTTCAGCTCAAACAAACGCACAACAATGGATCAGCAATTGTTGAAATCTCAGTGGCAATTAAAAACTGCCCTGAAAGCAATGCAGAATGCGTGTTCAGTCTGAACGGGCAGAATGTGACGGGTGTCTATGATGCTGCAAAGGGTTCTGCTAGCGCGACATTTACCGTCGAAAATCCAAAATTATGGTGGCCAGCAGGTCAAGGCGAACAAAATCTATATGACGTTGCGGTTATGTTAGGCGACGCGAAGCTTGAGAAGCGCATTGGGCTTTGTGACATTAAGCTTGTCAGCGAACCAGATGAGGTGGGTCGTTCATTCCGTTTTGAAGTCAATGGCCGTGCAATCTTTGCCAAGGGTGCAAACTGGATCCCAGCTGATGCGCTAGCGGGACGGATCAATCAAGACGACGTGCGCGAGCTTTTGCAATCCGCAGTCGATGCCAACATGAATATGATCCGCATTTGGGGCGGTGGTCGCTATGAGCCAGATTGGTTCTATGATCTTTGCGACGAACTCGGCCTGATGATCTGGCATGACCTCATGTTCTCGTGCAATCTATATTCCGCAACGGACGAGTTCTTGGCTGAGATCGAGCAAGAAGTTAAAGAAGCTGTTCTTCGCATCGACTACCATGCAAGTCTCGCTTTGTGGTGCGGTGATAATGAATTGCTCGGCGCGCTAACCTGGTTTGAAGAAGCGGTCAAAGATCGTGACCGTTATCTGGTCGCCTATGACCGTTTAAACCGCGCCATCGAAAAACAAGTCAAAACAAATGCACCTCATTCGAACTGGTGGCCATCAAGCCCCTCACCTGGACCAATGTCCTTTGGTGACACCTGGCATGATGATACATCGGGCGACATGCATTTCTGGTCAGTTTGGCACGAAGGCAAAGACTTTGATCATTATCGCGATGTATCGCCGAGATTCTGTTCAGAATTTGGGTTTCAATCCTATCCATCCATGAATGTCATCAGACAATTTGCGGAAGAAGAAGATTTAAATATCGCTTCTCCCGTCATGGAAAGCCA
>JAHDFS010000023.1:24466-25914 GCA_020628035.1 Rhizobiaceae bacterium | reverse complement strand
AAACCAGCATTTTACGTTTCAATTGAAGCCGATGTTTCCGGGCGTTTTTCGGACAACGGGTTCCTCATGACATCGAAAGAAGACGTCGTGATCACTTTCGCACCGAAAGACAACGGTGCGCGACCAAATTTTGTTATTCGCGATCTAAGAAACGCGACCTTATAGATTATATGAAGGAAAAATCATGCAGAGCTTTTCATATCAACTTTATTCCTCCCGTAACTTTCCGCCTCTGGATATCACATTGGAGATGCTATCAAATTTGGGATATGCAGGCGTGGAAAGCTACGGCGCCCTCTTGCTGGAGATTGACGATGCGGCCGCTACACGCGCTCTGCTTGATAAAAACAATCTGGTGATGAAATCCAGCCATATCGGCCTTGATTTCATCAAAGACGATCCAAACAAAGTCATCTCGCTTTGTAAAGCGCTGGGAATAACCAATGCTTTCGGTCCGTTCTTGCAACCAGACGCTAGACCAACAACATCTGCAGGCTGGGTGGAATTCGCTAAATCTCTTACTGAACTGGGCAAACCATTGCGTGATGCCGGTATTGGCTTTGGCTGGCACAATCATGATTTTGAATTCACAGCGCTCAAAGACGGCGGAATTCCAATGGAAATCATGATGGATGAAGATGAAAACCTGGAAATGGAATTTGACGTCGCATGGGCTGTAAAAGCTGATTACGATCCAATCGAATTCATCAAAAAATACACATCTCGTATCACCGCTGCACATGTCAAAGATATTGCGCCTGAAGGTGAATGCGTCAACGAAGATGGATGGGCTGATGTTGGCTTTGGCACTATGGATTGGCCAAACCTTTATGGTGAACTTCGCTCAGTCGGTACAGAACTCTTTGTCATGGAGCATGACAATCCAAGTGATCATCATCGTTTTGCAAAACGCTCAATCGAAAACTGTTTGAAATTTTAAGTCACGGCGAGGACAAACAAATGAAAAAATTAGGTGTAGGTATTATTGGCTGTGGCAACGTATCAGCGCATTACATGCGATACGGCAATACGTTTAACGGCACTGAAGTCATCGCATGTGCCGATATTAATCCAGATGCTGCGAAAGCGCGCGCCGAAGAATTTGGTCTGCGCGCAGAAACAATCGAAGGTCTTTTGGCTGCCGATGATATTGATATTATCATCAATCTCACTATTCCGGCTGCCCATCTTGAAGTGTCTCGTTCCATATTGGAAGCGGGTAAGCACGTCTATTCAGAAAAGCCATATGTGCTCAGCACTGAAGAAGGTGAAACGCTGAAAAAACTTGCGACCGAAAAAGGTCTTCGTATCGGATCCGCTCCAGATACCTTCCTGGGCGGAAGCCATCAACATGCAAGGCATCTTATTGACAGCGATGCCATTGGCAAAGTCACATCAGGCACAGCCATTGTTATGAGCCATGGCATGGAACATTGGCATCCAAATCC
>JAHDFS010000023.1:13282-24366 GCA_020628035.1 Rhizobiaceae bacterium | reverse complement strand
CACATGGAACTCTATGGTGAAAAAGGCACATTACATCTGCCTGATCCTAACTTCTTTGCAGGTGATTTAAAACTCACATCAGAAAGAGATCCAGTTGATCTTCCGGCTTGGGAGCATCCTTTCTCAGTGCCGAATTTTGAAAATGATAATGCCGGTGGACAAAAACTCGCAAATTATCGCGGCGCAGGTTTGTCCGACATGTCAATAGCAATTCAAGAAGGTCGCCCACACAGATGCTCAATGGAATTTGCACATCACGTCGTTGATGTTATGACATCTATTCTAAAGGCGGGCGAGACAGGACAAAAGGTCGAGTTGACAACTACATGCGAGCGCCCAGCGGCTCTTGGAGCTACTGAAGCGCAAGCACTATTGGCTTAATGGTTAAGTAACGGAGGAAATGAAATGCCAAATACAATGAAAGGCCCGGGAATTTTTCTGGCACAGTTTTTAGGTGATGAGGCGCCATTTAATTCGTTACCTGCCATTACGAAATGGGCAGCTGGTTTAGGTTATGAAGGTGTGCAAATCCCAACATGGGATGCGCGCATCTTTGATCTGGAAAAAGCGGCCAATTCAAAAGACTATTGCGACGAGGTTAAAGGGATATGCCAGGAAGCTGGTGTCGAAATCACCGAGCTATCAACCCACCTCCAAGGCCAGCTTGTCGCCGTAAACCCTGCCTATGATCAGCAATTCGATGGTTTTGCACCCAAAGAAGTGCATGGCAATCCAAAAGCGCGTCAGGAATGGGCCGTACAGCAAATGCTATGGGCGGCAAAGGCCTGCCAAAATCTTGGTTTGACAGGATCCGTTTCCTTCACGGGTTCCCTCGCGTTCCCATATCTTTATCCTTGGCCCCAGCGCCCACAAGGTTTGATCGAAGAGACCTTTGCAGAGCTTGGACGTCGCTGGACACCCATCCTCAATGCTTATGAGGATGCAGGCGTTGATGTGGGTTATGAAATCCACCCCGGTGAAGATGTATTTGACGGCATTACCTTCGAAATGTTCCTCGAAGCCGTGGGAAATCACAATCGCTGCATGATCAATTATGATCCATCGCATTTCTTGCTTCAGCAATTGGATTATCTTGATTTCATTGACATCTACCATGAGCGCATCAGCGCGTTCCACGTTAAAGACGCGGAGTTTAATCCGTCTGGTCGCCAAGGTGTTTACTCAGGCTATCAAGGCTGGACACAACGCGCGGGACGTTTCCGGTCTCTCGGTGATGGTCAGGTGGATTTCGCTGGCATTTTCTCCCGCCTTGCAACACATGGATTTGATGGCTGGCCAGTACTTGAATGGGAGTGTTGTTTAAAACATCCTGAAGTCGGCGCTGCAGAAGGTGCACCTTTTATCAAAAGGCACACAATTCCGCTCACTGACAAAGCATTTGATGATTTTGCTGACGCAGGCACAGACATCGATGCAATCCACAAAATGATTGGCATAAAATAGGTGAGAATATGACGAGCGCTGATTTACAAAAACCTTTAAAATTGGGCATGGTCGGTGGCGGCGAAGGTGCGTTTATCGGCGCTGTTCATCGCATTGCGGCTCGCATTGATGCGAGATTTACCCTCGTCGCTGGCGCTTTGTCATCAAACCCTAATCGTGCTTTAAGATCTGGCCTAGCACTCGGGCTTTCTGAAGACCGCATTTATTCAGACTTCAAAGAGATGGCGTCAAAGGAAGCTGCACGCGAAGATGGGATTGATGCAGTCTCAATCGTCACCCCCAATCACATGCATGCACCCGTTGCGAAAGCATTTCTAGAAGCTGGGATCCATGTCATTTGCGATAAGCCGTTAACCGCGCAACTTGATGAAGCGTTGGAACTTGAGCAAACTGTCAAAAACAGCGGCAAAGTTTTTGTGCTCACGCATAATTACACCGGTTATCCGCTTATGCGGCAGGCGCGTGAAATGGTGCAAAACGGTGATCTTGGCAACATTCGCGTGGTACAAGCAGAATATGCCCAGGATTGGCTCACCGAACCTGCAGATGATGATAATAAACAAGCGGCTTGGCGCACAGATCCGAAAATGGCTGGCGCTGGCGCGATCGGCGATATTGGCACACACGCATTTAATCTCGCCTGTTTCGTGTCTGATTTGAAGGTAACGCAACTCGCAGCGGAGCTTTCTAGCTTTGTGGGCAATCGGCTTGTTGATGACAACGCGCATATCAATCTTCGATTTGAAAATGGTGCGCGCGGCAGCATTTGGGCAAGCCAAATTGCGCCCGGCAACGAAAACGGCTTAAGACTGCGTGTTTATGGCGACAAAGGCGGAATTGAATGGTCGCAAGAAAATCCAAATAATTTATGGTTCACGCCTTTTGGTGAACCCAAAAGATTAATCACCCGTTCTGGCGCTGGCGCATCAGACATAGCAAACCGCGTGAGTCGGACACCAGGCGGTCATCCGGAAGGGTATCTCGAAGGGTTTGCAACTATCTATACAGAAGCTGCAGATGCAATTATCGCCCACGAAAATGGCGCAAGTCTAGACGATGGTCATCACATCAATTCGATTGAAGAAGGCATGACCGGCATGAGATTTATCGATGCCTGCCAGCGGTCTTCAAAAGATGATGCCAGCTGGGTTTCTCTGTAATATGAATAGATTTTTACCCTGAAGTTCTATACTTCAGGGTAATATCCAAAGCGTTTAAAGCTTGCGGTTTTTGCCTGCCCCGTCACATCAAAGGCAGCCATCCCCACAAATGCACCGGTGAAGGATGAATGCTCACCAACACCACCTTCATCTGAAATCACAGAAGCATCCATTTCTGGACCAATGGCCTGCCAAGCTTCTTCGCCAACCATGCGCCAGAAGAATTGCTGCACCTTTCGATTTACTTGGACACGCAATTCAATCTCTCCATCGGGGATAGATTGCGGTGCAGGAAGCGGGAATTCAATTTCTCCCATCGGCCAATTGCCAGGACACGATTGGATCACCAAACAACGACCAAGTTCTTCATCCGCGGTGACCAACAAAGCATGATATTTCGTTTGATTGTAATAGGTGGTTAAACCCGCTGCATGTTGATAAAGCTCAGGCGCAAAATCAGTCACAGTTGTTGCTGAATAACTATGATGCTCCTGACGCCGCGCGACCAATGCCTGTTCAAACCAGCTGCCAATCATCTCGCGACCAATTAAAGTCAAACCAGAAGGTTCGCTTTTAAAAATTCGATCCGTTTCCGGTGTACGCAACCATTGAAAATCCATCGGCAAATCTTCGCCGTTAAATTCATATTCAACAGATTTGACCGGTTCAGCATCGACACCATCCATTTCAATTTCCGGGCGCGCCAAAGTCGAACCATGCTCAAGATAAAGCCAATCATCCTCTTTCCAAACACAGCGCTCAATCCCGGTCTCACGACCAAGCGGACAAAAGTTCCCTTCAAGCGGACGCCCCATCAGAAAAGTGTGATAAAATTCGCCATTTGGCGTTTCGACATATTGCCCGTGACCCGTTCGTTGGATTGGATGGTCCGGAGTATCCTTTGCGGTAATCACATGTTTATCAGGATGCGTTTCATAAGGCCCTGCGATATTGCGAGAGCGCGCCATTGTCACCGCATGTCGATAACCCGTTCCACCTTCTGCTACTGTGAGATAATAATAACCATTGCGTCTGAAGATATGCGGCCCTTCCGTTAGCCCCAAATCTGTTCCGGCATAAATATCAACGGCAGGACCAAACAGGCCTTTTTCTTCCGACCATTCCTGCAGCAAAGTGCCATTAAAATGATGATTAGCTTGGTTCACACCCGTGCCTTTGGCGCGGTGGTTCCATTGCATATTCATAAACCACTTCCGGCCATCATCATCATGGAATAAAGACGGATCAAAGCCAGATGAATTCACATAAATACGATCCGACCATTCGCCATCAATTGTCTCGCAGGTTACGATATAATTATGGGTGTCTTTAAAGCCGCCCCATAAACGTTTTACGTCAGTATAGACCAGCCAAAACTTGCCATCTGCATAACTCAAGCATGGCGCCCAAATGCCACCGCTATCGGGATTCCCGCGCATATCTAATTGATCAGCGCGATTTAAGGGACGCGATACCAATTTCCAGTTCACCAGATCCTTACTGTGGTGAATTTGAACGCCCGGATACCATTCAAAAGTCGAGGTCGCGATATAGTAATCATCCCCTACCCTGCAAATCGATGGATCGGGATTAAAGCCCGGCAATATCGGATTTTTGATCATGGCATCCTCCTTTTTTTAACTATTAAAAAAATACACCATTATACCGAAAACGCCAAGTCCAAATGATCAAATAACGCCAGAATTCTCCCAATTATTTGGCGAGATTTTTGATCTCAACATATTGCGCGATTTTTTCAATTTCCTGCATCCAATTGGTGACAATTGGCAGCGATGAAGGCGCCGCCGATACCCCGGCATCAATCTCATTATCGATTACAGATTTCACAGCCAAAGCAACGGTGATCGAAACAAGTTGCGCCATTGCTGATCCATGCTCATTGCCATGCGCATCAAGCGAATATGTTTTGTGATAGACCGCTTCACCCGCGGAATTTTCAGCCTTAAGCGAAACGCATAATACGACACGATCCGGCTCATTTTCATCATAAGAATGTTGCGCGAGAAGTTCATCCGAAATTTGCTTAAGCCGCGCATCCCCGTCCGAGCCAGATAAAGTCTCGATCTCCTTAAAAAGGTGATCCCATGCTTTTGCCCAACCATTGAGCCGCAATGTGCCGCGGACAAATTGTTTGATCTTCCAATCAGCATCAAACTTGTAATCTTCAATAAACGGCAAACTATCTCTGTTGGGATAAACTTCAAACGCTTCATTTTCGGCCAATGGCGCATCAAATGTTGAAATCGCATCCCAAGGACGAGCCACATCAAATGGTTCGAAATTTTTAATCGATTTTGATGGTGAGCGCAGCGCTTTTAAAACACCCAATGGCGACCAGCTAAACTTATAGCGAAAATCATTAGCAATCTTTGGCACGCCGCCACAATAGGATACAAAGCTCAATTCATTTCCAACATCATAGGCGTCAGACTTGCGATAATCATCAACCAGCCAATGCGCCATGAGATGATCAATGCCCGGATCAAGCCCCACTTCATTAACAAAGCAAAGTCCTTTCTCACGTGCGGTTGAACTTAAGTCCCGCATTTCAGGCGAGATATAGGAGGACGACACAAAGTGCGCATTATTTGAAATGCATTTCACCGCAATGGGCACATGCCAATCACCCGGCAACATCGAAACAGCAATATCCCCTTCTGAAAGGGCATCGGCAAAAACATCGATATCAAAAGCGCGAATATCAGCATTTAACCCTGCCAATGCTGCTTGCGCCGTTGCCAATGTTCTGTTCCAAACAACGACACTATGGCCGTCTTTGATGAGTTTCGTAAGCCCAGGAATAGATGAAAGACCAGTGCCAATCCAATGTATTGTTGTCATGTTTTTGCCTTTCAAATCTTCGCGCTGTGTTGTTCAAAAAATTTATAAGCGCCAGCCCAAACACCCTGATCCATATCATCAAGCGAAATGAGATGTGGTAGCAGTTGGCTGGCATAGTCTTCACTGCTTTCAACCGGCAGCATGGAGGGAAGATTATCAATCGCCATCACATCAAGATAGCTAGGAGCATCGGCCACGCGGATGATTGGGTCAGCAAATGATGTTGAATGGTCATAAACCGGCACTGGATTATATGGACTGTTTGGATCGCAAGACACGTCGGCAATGACATTGAGCTTTCGCGCACTAACAACAGCTGATTTCGGCACGAAAACCGGAACATTAGGCGACGCTAAAATACAGTTGACGAAAATGCTATGATCCAAAATCTCCGGAAATGGTCCACTATGAGCGGTCTCAGCCATATCCCATTCCGTTACAACGATATCAAGCGATCTCGCCAGTTCAAGCGCACCGCTGCCGACACGCCCCTTCGCGCCAATCACAATCATATTTGGTTTAAAAGCGCCAGCATCATAAGCGTCGCTGCAGCCGCTTTCCAACTCATTGATCAAATCATCTTTATTGCCATAAACCCCAACGGCACCGAGCTTCTCGCGCTTCTGCTGTGAAAGCCAAGCCATCACACCAACCGCAGCACCAGCAAATCCCGCCCAATATCCAAAGGCTGCAACACGGCGTTTATTCTCATCCAATAAATATTCAAGATCATAAAGCGCCCCGCCGCCACGTTTAAAGCGTGCGAGCAATGCCGGGCCTTCCGCCTGCCCCTTATACGCATGACCAAACATGATGTGACGATGGATAAGGTCAGGCCCATCTTCATCCAATTCTTTCAAACCGAATATGATGGCATCCGATGGCGCTTCGACCCATGAATGCGCGGGCGCAATTTCGCAACCTGTTTTTTCGTAAAGCGAAATATCAATCGCGCGGGATGCGCTTTCTTCCACTGTAACTTTGTGCCCCGCCTCAATTAGTCTTGAAACACCTGATGGTGTTGCCCCCACTCTTTGTTCAAATGCTCTTTGTTCAGATCGAACCCAAATATGCGCCATATCACCCTCTTCGAATTGAACCGTTTCGTCCCATATATAAAATCCACCGTCAACCGATTTTCTGGTTTGCAAGCGCTTTCACTTGTGTCACAAATAGGCAAAATTTAACAATAAAAACGGCGATGTGATTTGCCGTGGTCACAAGGCCTAATCCATGTCCAAAATAAAATTCGAAAAGCCGTTTACGCAGCAAGAAGCCATTCCCGAAGACGCCATTGCGGAAGCTGTGAAAGTTATGCAATCAGGACGGCTACACCGATATAATCTCACCCCGGATGAAGATGGTGAAACAAATCTTCTGGAAGTGGAATACGCTGAATATCAGGGGTCAAAATATTGTTTGGCAACAACATCGGGCGGCACGGCAATGCAGATTGCTCTTAGAGCCGTTGGCGCAAAACCTGGTGACAAAATTTTAACAAATGCCTTCACGCTTGCACCAGTCCCGGGAGCCATTGCAGCTGTGGGTGCGGAACCAATATTCATTGAAACTACGCAAGACCTCACCATTGATCTTGAAGATCTGGAAGCGAAGTTTAAGGCCACAGGCGCTAAAATCTTGCTTTTATCACATATGCGCGGTCACATCGCGCCAATGGAAGCCTTATGCGAAATTGCCCGCACTAATAATGCCGTCATTATCGAGGATTGCGCTCACACGATGGGTGCAGAATGGAACGGTATCAAAAGCGGTAATTTCGGAGTGATCGGCTGTTTTAGCACACAAACATATAAGCATATGAATTCTGGCGAAGGTGGTTTTTTAACCACCAGTGATCCTGATCTGATGGCAAAAGCGACAATCTTATCAGGCTCTTATATGATGTATGAGAAACAGCTCGCAAGACCGGATATGTCAGATTATGCGCAGGCTCGATATGAAATGCCAAACTGTTCATCACGCATGGATAATTTACGTGCGGCAATATTAAGACCCCAGCTGAAAGGGCTTGATCACAATATCGATCGCTGGAACGCCCGTTATCAGGTTCTCGAAAAAGCCTTTCAAAACACGCAAGGACTTCGCGTTAGAGAACGCCCTCAGAACGAAAAATATGTTGGTTCTTCCATTCAGTTTTTAATTCCAGGCTGGCCTCAGGATAAGATTGATCAATTCGTTAAAAATTGCTCAGCTCGCGGCGTTGAACTAAAATGGTTTGGCAATGCAAATCCTGTTGGCTTCACATCGCGTTATGACAGTTGGACCTATGCACCTAAACAGTCGCTTGAAAAAACAATTGATATCTTGATGCGGATCATGGACATGCGGATCCCCTTAAGTTTCACCGAAGAAGATTGTGCACTGATTGGCACAATCATCAACGAAGAATTCACCGCATTACATGGCTAGCGCGGGTTCAAATCATTCAACGGATAATGTGAAGCTCGCAATATCTGCGATTATCTTTGCCGTGTTTTCCCTCTCTTTGGGTGATGCGATCATCAAGTCAATCAGTGTGAGTTTTCCACTCTGGCAACTTTATGTATTGCGATCCGTCATCGCTATTCCTTTACTGTTGCTTTTCATTAAATGGCGGCGTCCAGACTTAAGGCTTTTGCCAAAAGCCATCGGCTGGGTTTTGTTGCGCAGTTTCTTTATGGCAGCAATGCTCGCCACTTATTATATCGCGCTGCCGCATCTTCAGCTCTCCGTCGCCGCTGCCGCGTATAACACGTTACCGCTATTCATTATCCTTTTATCTGCAATCATCTTGCGACAGAAGATCCAACCCATTGGTTGGTTCGCCATCGGATTGGGTTTTGTGGGCGTTTTATTTCTGCTGCGGCCGACAATTGATGGATTTAATCTTTATGCATTGCTGCCGCTATTTGGAGCCGTGTTACATGCGAGCGCCATGCTGCTCACGCGCACAAAATGCAAAAACGAAAATCCGCTCATACTCACATTGTTTATCAATTATATGTTCATTGCCATTGGCGCGAGTGTAACCGTAAGTCTTTTTGCACTCGACCTACCAAATGACGTGGTGGAGGTGAACGAGTTCTTGCTAAGCGGCTGGGTTCAAATTGGTTTGATTGAGATCGTTGCTTTGGTGATTTTGGCCACCACAATTCTGGTCGGCAATATTTTCGGCGCCATCGGCTATCAAATTGCGTCACCCCATATCGTCGCGCCATTTGATTACTTTTATCTGATATTCAGTGTTCTATGGGGTGTTTTGTTTTTTGCAGAATTTCCAAATGTAACCACGATTATCGGAATGATTTTGATAACCTCGGCAGGCTTGATCACCATTCGTCAAAAGTCATAAAAACTCGCAACTCCAATATTCAAGATTGTAGAATTACTACTCTTGCAAATTCATATCTGAATTCTTACGTTTTGGTCACTTGATTGGCGCGCCAAAACGCGACTGCAATAGGCAAAAGAAAGTTGACGATATGAAAAAGCTCAAGACATCTTCTAAAGACATGGTCGCTGCCGCACGTGCGCGCATTGAAGAGATCGAAACAGCTGATCTGATCAATATGGTTGAAGATGAAAATGTGGTGATCGTCGACATCAGAGACATCAGAGAGCGCCAGCGCTCAGGATATATTCCTGGCAGCTTTCACGCACCACGCGGGATGATCGAATTTTGGGCTGATCCAGATAGCCCTTACTTTAAAGATGTATTTGCACAAGATAAAAAATATGTCTTTCATTGCGCATCTGGTTGGCGCTCCGCACTCACAGTTGCCACCTTAAACGATATGGGCTTTGAGGCGTCACACCTTAAAGAAGGATTTTCCACATGGGAAAGCCAAGGCGGGCCGGTCGAAACGGATAAATCATAACGCGTATTTCGCGTTATGATGTCAGCATATTTTGCAGCATGTAATAGGATTTTTTAGGCGTACGCTCTTGCGTCTCAAAATCAACATGCACAATGCCAAAGCGCTCCTCATAGCCAAAGGCCCATTCAAAATTATCCAAAAGTGACCAAGCGAAATAACCTTTCACATTGACGCCGTTTTCAATTGCAGATTTCACAGCTTCTAAATGCACTTGGAAAAATTCACACCGAAGATCATCTTCAACATTGCCGTCGATCACATTGTCATGCCAGGCCATGCCATTTTCGGTGACATAAATCGGAATATCTTTTGAATATTCGGCGGAAATCCTATTGAGGAAAAATTCCAATCCTTCTGGATAAATCTCCCAATTCATAGACGTTTTTGGCAAATCGCCTTTATGTGACTTGGCAAATGGGAACACACCGGTGCCATCATCGGAGATGAAATTACGGGTGTAATAATTCAGCCCCAACCAATCAATTGGCTGGGAGATGGCCTTCATATCTTCCTGCCAGCCTTCCGGCATATGAGGCGCGAAATATTCCATCACATTATCTGGATATGTCCCTTTAAAGATCGCATCGATAAACCAACGATTATAAATCCCGTCAAACAGATCGCGCGCACGAATATCCTCGTCCTTATCGCTATCAATTGCGCCGAATTCCATATTCAAAACAATACCAGCGTTGACATCACACTCATTACGAATGGCTTCCATCCCAAGCCCGTGGGCTAAGAGGATATTGTGCATGGATTTAACACCAGCTTCGAGCGAGGTGAGACCCGGCGCATGATGTCCTAAAAAGTGGGAAAGCCATGCCACACACCAGGGTTCATTGATCGTTGCAATAGATGATAATCGGTCACCATATCTACCAGCGATAATGGCCGCAAAATCAGCAAAATATTTCGCCGTATCACCAGTTTGCCAACCACCTTTTTCAGACAGGGCCAAAGGAAGTTCCCAATGATACAAAGTAAGGTGCGGTTCCAATCCCCGGGCCAGACAACCATCGATCACCTTATCGTAGAAATCTAGTCCGTCTGTGAGCGGTTTACCCTTGCCTTCCGGTTGAATGCGCGGCCACGCCGTTGAAAAGCGATAAGCTGTCATGCCAGCATTTTTGATCAGATCGAGATCTTCGGGCCATTTTTCATAATGCGCGCAAGCAATATCGCCATTGGAATTGTTGACCGTGCCGCCTCGTTTGGCAAAATCATCCCAATGCGATGGGCCTGCGGTGCCAAGCTTTGTACCTTCGATCTGATAGGACGAGGTTGCAGCACCGAAGATAAAATCGTCAGGAAATTCCTGACGTGAAATATGTTGACCGCTCATATGAGATCCCCCTCATCAAGGCATTTCAGACAGAACACGATTGTTGGTTCTGCTGATCAATGTAAAATGTAATCGATTACATATATAGTTACAAATACATTATTGGCAAGCAATTTCTTACATAGGAAAGTTCAAAATTGTGTAATGCAAGCCAGATTAAATGGTCACGAGATAAGGCTCATCAAAGAAATGCTCTTCCAGATTATTACCTTCACCAATGCGATCAACGATCAGGAATTTAGATGCATTATTTAAGGGTGTAAGTACCCCATGCCAGACATTGCGGTGGTAATTCACCCCCTGCCCGCCTTCGGATAAAAACGCAACAGGTTGTTTTGGTGTTCCATTATCATCTTCGGCGACAATCACCAAAAA
>JAHDFS010000023.1:2057-13182 GCA_020628035.1 Rhizobiaceae bacterium | reverse complement strand
ACGCAACAGGTTGTTTTGGTGTTCCATTATCATCTTCGGCGACAATCACCAAAAAGGGTTGCTGCTCCAGCGGGATAAACGCCTGACTACCCAGCGGGTGACGTTCGACCATACTAAGCTTCAGCGGCACCTCATAAGGGCGACCGAAACCCAAGCTAATTCCGGTCTCAGCACCATTTCCAATCACATCCGCGATTGCCAAACCATGATACCGATCGCAAAAGCCATTATTAATGGCAAAATCAGGTTCGCGATCAAAATCGATCACATCACCAAAGGGTGCGAAAAGCTTCGATGTAAGCGCTGTCGCTTTAATCTCAATCATCTTTAAAAGCTCAATTTGGCGTGGCGATTGACATCTTTATAAAGCAAATATCTAAATTTACCGGGACCGCCAGCATAACATGCCTGCGGGCAAAATGCGCGTAGCCACATAAAGTCACCCGCTTCAACCTCAACCCAATCTTGATTAAGCCGATAAACCGCTTTGCCTTCTAAAACATATAATCCATGTTCCATCACATGCGTTTCAGCAAAAGGAATAACTGCACCTGGCTCAAAGGTCACGACATTGACATGCATATCGTGACGCAGATCGTCTGAATCCACAAATCGCGTTGTCGCCCAAGCCCCATCTGTATCCGGCATCGGCGTCGGTTCAACATCCTTGTCGCTCGCGATGACGACATCAGGATAATCGATGCCTTCGACCTTCTCATATTTTTTGCGTATCCAGTGAAAGGTTGCAGGGTCCCCTGTATGATTTTTCACCGTCCATGTGGCTGTCGGCGGAATATAGGCAAATCCGCCCGCACCCAAGACATGTAATTCGCCATTAATGGTAAGCGTTACATCACCGCTAACAACAAAAATAACGCCTTCCGCCTCAGGATCGAGCTCGGGCTTTTCACTGCCACCACCTTCGGAGACTTCGACAATATATTGCGAGAATGTTTCAGCAAATCCAGACAATGGTCGGGCGATCACCCAAACACGGGTATTCTCCCAGAACGGCAATTTGCTTGTCACAATATCTTGCATTGTTCCATGCGGGATCACAGCATAAGCATCGGTAAAAACAGCGCGACCGGTTAGAAGTTCAGATTGTGAAGATAGGCCACCCTTGGGTGTGGCATAGGTTTTGGCACTCATGGTCTTCTTTCTCAATCGTGTGGTAAAATATCGTTGAGACGTAATCTTGCGATCCGCTCAACTTGTTTGCAGGCTGTTTTAAATTCTTCGGATTGATCGTTTTCAATACGCTGCTTAAAAGCATCCAGTATTTGGGCTTTAGTATTGTCCTTAACCGCAATGATAAAAGGGAACCCAAATTTGTCGGTATAAGCCGAATTCAACGCCGTGAATTCCGCCCGTTCGTTATCAGTTAATGCATCCAATCCAGCGCTTGCTTGTTCTTGGGTGGATTCTGCCGTTAACTGTTTCGCGGCTGCTAATTTTCCAGCAAGATCTGGGTGAGCATTTAAAACGCCCAGTTTGGCTTCATCTGAAGCGCTTCTGAAATGATAAACCAATGCCGCATGTAACCCGCAGGCCGTATCGTTTGCCGGGCCTAATTCATCATCAAATGCAAGCTCTGCAATCCAAGGCGAATGCTCAAATATCCCACCATATAGTTCAATAAACGCGTCTTTTTCCATTTGGCTGGGCTGCGCTGATTGTGTTTCAGCTGGATGATGTTCACGCCAATGCCGTGCAATATCGATGCGGCGTGCACACCAAACACGTTCATGCGATTGCACATAATCCAAGAACCGTTCCAATGCAGCAGCGCGACCCGGACGCCCCACCAGGCGGCAATGCAATCCGATATTCATCATCTTCGGATGACCCGCCAATCCTTCTGCATAAAGCACATCAAATGTGTCTTTCAAATACGCATAAAACTGATCACCGGAGTTAAATCCTTGCGGTGTCGCAAAGCGCATATCATTACAATCTAATGTATAGGGAATAATCAGCTGCTGATGCCCTCTGTGATCATACCAATAGGGCAAATCATCGGCATAAGTATCAGAGACATATTCAAAACCGCCCTCTTCGCAGATCAGATCAACCGTATTGACCGAACAGCGACCTGTATACCATCCCAAGGGGCGCTCACCTGTCACCGCCGCATGCATATCAATCGCTGTTTGCATGTCATCACGCTCAGCATCTTTTTCAAAATCTTTATATTCAATCCACTTCAAGCCATGGGAAGCGATTTCCCAATCCGCGTTTTGCATGGCTTCCACTTGCGCGGGCGAACGCTTTAACGCTGTTGCAACACCGTAAACAGTGACCGGAATATCGCGTGATGTGAACATCCGGTGCAATCGCCAAAAGCCCGCGCGCGCGCCGTATTCATAAATGGATTCCATATTCCAATGGCGCTGGTCAGGCCACGCGGCTGCACCAACAATTTCAGACAAAAATGCTTCTGATGCTTTATCGCCATGAAGAATGTTGTTTTCGCCGCCTTCTTCATAATTGACGACAAATTGTACTGCGATCGCAGCATTGTTTGGCCAAACACTCTTGGGTGTGTTTGCACCGCAACCTTGCATGTCTCTGGGATATCTATTTGGCAAAATTCACTCCGACTTTAGAACTTTACTTTATCGTTTATCACCGCGAACACTATCAGTTTTATTTTGAAGAATATTCGCATTAAATTTATC
Organism: Rhizobiaceae bacterium; assembly: GCA_020628035.1. Classification (GTDB taxonomy): domain Bacteria; phylum Pseudomonadota; class Alphaproteobacteria; order Rhizobiales; family Rhizobiaceae; genus Lentilitoribacter. The sequence continues at coordinate 10,501 of JAHDFS010000023.1, read as the reverse complement.
ACGCACTGCCATCTACCAATTGCTTTTTCAATTCCTTGGACATGAAATCAATGAACAGGCGAATTTTGGGATCCTGAAGTCTCTTATGTGGGTAGACACATGAAAACGGCAGACTAATCGGTGGTGTTTCTTTCACGACTTCGACCAATTCACCGCTTTGCAGATATTGTTTCACCTCAAAGACCGGTTTGTTGATAATGCCACAACCTGAAAGCGCCCAATCGGTTAGAACATCACCATCATCTGATTCAAGCGGGCTGACAAATTCATAACGCTCGATTTGATCGCCGGTTTTCAAACTCCAGAAAAACTCCGTCAATCCTGGATACCGCAGCAAAAGGCATCGATGATTGTATATAAACAAATCACCTGCGCGTTCCGGCATGCCGTGTTTTTTAATATATTCAGGCGAAGCGCATAAAACACGATCAAAATCATAGATCGGTAAGACACGTAGTTCTGAATCAATCAACCGCCCGAGCACAAAGGCCGCATCCAAACCTTCATTGGTGATATCCACTTTGCGATCCGACAAACGAAGGCGCACATTGATATCAGGATAAATTTCTTGAAAATCAGGGATAATCGGCGCAATCACCTTTTTGCCAATACCCAATGGAGCAGAAACGAAGATTGTACCTTTGGGCTTAGATGTGATTTCTGACACACTGCCCTCAACCTCGTTGATCGTATCAAGAATCTTTACCGCGCCTTTATAAAAGAGCTCACCTTGTTGTGTTGGCGTTAAGTTCCGCGTTGTCCTGTTGAACAACCTCGCGCCCAGATGCTTTTCAAGCTCTGAAATACGGCTGCTTGAGACCGCCGGAGAGATACGCAAATCCCGTCCAGCTGCCGACATGGAGCCCAATTCGTACACCCGTACAAATGTTTTTAAGTTGTTGACATAAGACATGAGACAAACATAGCATTATCATTATTTTTTTGAAAGTGCTGGAATTTTATTGTTATTCTATCCTCTTAAAATGGGTGTCAAAATGATATGAATAATGAGCATATAAGCTTAACAGAGGGGTCAGAACGTGTACGAATTTGCGATTAGCATGGAATGGGTGTCATTTGCGGCGCGTTGGTTCCATGTGATCACGGCGATCGCTTGGATCGGCTCTTCCTTTTATTTTATAGCGCTCGATCTGGGGCTGCATAAGCACGACAATCTCCCAAAAGGTGCTGCTGGTGATGAATGGCAAGTGCATGGTGGTGGCTTTTACCACATACAAAAATACATGATTGCACCTGAAAAAATGCCGGAAAACTTAGTCTGGTTCAAATGGGAAGCCTATAGCACTTGGCTGTCCGGCTTCGTGCTTCTCGCACTGGTTTATTATCTTGGTGCAGAGCTATATCTCGTTGATCCCAATGTTTTGGATATCACACCGACAACCGGCATTTTGATATCTTTGGCGTCAATTGGCTTTGGTTGGATCGTCTATGACCTGCTCTGCAAATCACCTATCGGCAATGACAATACAAGATTGATGATTCTCCTCTATTTCGTGCTTGTTGCCATGGCATGGGGATATACGCAGGTCTTTACAGGGCGTGCAGCATTTTTACATCTAGGCGCATTTACCGGCACCATCATGTCGGCCAATGTGTTCTTCATCATCATTCCAAATCAGAAGAAGGTTGTCGCTGATCTTTTAGCTGGCAAAAGCCCCGACCCTGCACTCGGCATGCAAGCCAAACAGCGTTCGACACATAATAATTATCTGACTTTGCCAGTTATTTTCTTAATGTTGTCAAACCATGCACCATTGGCATTTGCAACGGAATTTAACTGGATTATCGCCTCACTTGTGTTCTTAATGGGCGTGACCATTCGCCATTATTTCAACACCAAGCATGCGCGCAAAGGCAATCCAACATGGACTTGGCTTGTCACAACGATCCTCTTCATCATCATCATGTGGCTCTCGACCGTACCAAAAGTGTTGGTTGGTGAAGAAGAGAGCGCAAAGCTTACAAATTACGAACAGCAATTTGTTTCAGCAACACATTTCGAACAGGTGCGCGACACAGTTTTAGGACGATGCTCGATGTGTCACGCCAGCGAACCGGTATGGGATGGCATTATCGCAGCGCCAAAAGGTGTTTTGCTTGAAACAGATGCACAAATCGCAAAAAACGCCAAAGCGATATATTTGCAATCTGGCCGCAGCCACGCAATGCCGCCTGCCAATATTACGTTTATGGAAGAGAGCGAGCGTAAAGCCGTGGTTCAATGGTATAATGAAGTCATCGCGGGAAAATCATGACCCAAATGAACGCCACTTTTTGCAAAAAGTGACTTGAACAAGACAGCTTTGGAGATAGCATCGGTTGTATATCGATTAGGAGAATCAAAACCAAATGAACGCCGCAACAAATGACCAAGGTCGCTTAACGACACATGTGCTTGATACAGCAAATGGAACGCCGGCTGCTGGAATGAAGATCGATCTGTACAAAATCGATAATGGCGCGAAATCCCACATTCTCTCAATCAAAACGAATGATGACGGCCGCGCAGATTCTCCCCTCATGGGAGGTGATAGCTTCCAAGAAGGTGTCTATGAATTGGTGTTTCAGGTTGGACAATATTTTGACCGAGGCGAAAAGATTAGCTTCTTAGATGAAGTCCCAATCCGCTTTGGCATAAATAATGCTGATGAGCATTATCATGTGCCATTGCTGGTTTCTCCTTTCAGCTTTTCAACATATCGAGGCAGCTAAATTGGCAGAAACCAAAGATCACATAAATTTTGTGCTCAATGATGAAGCAATCTCTTTGTCAGACTTTCCATCTGGCTTGACGCTGCTTGATTATATTCGCCTTAACAAAAGCCTCAAAGGCACCAAAGAAGGTTGCGCGGAAGGTGATTGCGGTGCCTGTACGGTCTTAGTCGGCAGGCACACAGATGATGGTATCAGCTACGAAACCGTCAATTCTTGTATCCGCTTCATGGGTTCGCTCAATGCCTGCCACATTGTGACCGTGGAGCACCTCAAAGGTAAAGACGGTGAACTGCATCCCGTGCAACAGGCAATGGTCAATCAACATGGCAGCCAATGCGGTTTTTGTACACCTGGATTTGTCATGTCGCTTTACGCGTTATGGATGACAACACCAAATCCAACCAATATGCAGATTGAGCGCGCATTGCAGGGTAATTTATGTCGTTGCACGGGTTATGAACCCATTATCAAAGCTGCGATTGAAGTTTCAAACAGCGCTGATCCCGTTCACGACAAACTCAACACTGAACGCGCAAATATGATCAAACAGCTCTCAGCAATGCGCAATGATCAGCGCATAGAAATCCGCCACAACGATGATCTTGTGATCATTCCAAAAGATGTGATGGATCTGACACATGCACGTGCGGAATATCCTAATTCCACAATCGTTGCCGGGTCAACGGATGTCGGACTTTGGGTGACCAAACATATGCACGACATCTCGCCAACAATCTTCATCAATCATTTGAGCGAATTACACCAGATCGACGTTCAAACAGACGGTGTTCAAATTGGTGCCTGTGTGTCTTACACAGATATGCAATCCATTATCTCCAAACACTTCCCGCAAATGGAAGCTTTCTGGAACCGAATTGGTGGTGAACAAGTGCGCAATATGGGTACTGTGGGCGGTAATATTGCCAATGGCTCACCAATTGGCGACACACCACCTGCGCTTATTGCATTGGGTGCGACAGTCACTTTGACATCGAAGAATGGGCAAAGAACATTACCGCTTAAAGACTTCTTTATCGAATATGGCAAACAAGATCGCGCAGAGGGTGACTTTGTTGAAAGTGTGTATATCCCATTCATTGAATCGGATGAGCTTTTTGCGGTCTACAAAATCTCAAAACGTCGGGACGAAGACATCTCAGCCCTTTGCTGCGCCATTAAAATGAATATCGAGAATGACGTCATGTCAAATGTCAGCATTGCCTTTGGCGGCATGGCGGGCACTCCAATGCATGCAGTTAAAACCGAAGAGCTGCTTGAGGGCAAATCCTGGACACTGGACAGCATTCGCAATGCCAAGGCTGGTATTGATCTTGATTTCTCGCCACTTACAGATTGGCGTTCTTCTAAAGAATATCGTGCTATTGCAGCGAAAAACCTTCTTGAGCGCTTTTACATCGAAATGACAGATGGTTTGTCCGCGTCTCAACTTGATCGCGAAGCGATTTGCGAGGCTGCGGAATGAGTAACGCAACAAACATCCAAGGCGGCGTGCATCAAACGCAGAAGCATGATTCAGCCCATAAACATGTTTCAGGCCAAGCTGAATATATCGATGATATTAACGAGCCAAGCGGCTTGTTACATGCCTATTTGGGCCTATCCGAAATTGCCAATGGCAAAATCACATCGATGGATTTCTCCGCGGTGGAAGCAGAAGATGATGTCATCGGCGTTTTAACGGCCGCAGATATCAAGGGCGAAAATGATATCAGCCCTACTGGCAAAAAAGATGATCCAGTATTTGCAGAGAACATTGATTTTCACGGACAACCCATTTTTGCGGTCGTCGCAAAAACGCGCGACGCAGCCCGTCGCGCAGCAAAACTTGCAAAAATCGAATATGAAACCGCTTCGCATATCACTGATATCGCCGATGCAATCGCGCAAGATTATCCGCTCGTGACGGAACCGTTGACCCTGCAACGTGGCGATGCGCCAAAAGCATTGGAAGCAGCTGAAAATCGCATCAATGGCCAAATGCGCATTGGCGGACAGGATCACTTTTATCTCGAAGGCCATATTGCGATGGCGATCCCTGGAGAAGATGATGATGTTTTAGTCTATTCGTCCACACAGCACCCAAGTGAAGTGCAGCATATGGTGGGCCATGTATTGGATATCCCGTCTCATGCAATTACCGTCAATGTACGCCGAATGGGTGGCGGATTTGGCGGCAAGGAAACGCAATCCAACCTCTTTGCAGCAGTCGCAGCGCTTGCGGCCAAAAAATATAATCAAGCGGTGAAAATTCGCCCTGATCGCGATGATGATATGATCGCGACCGGCAAGCGCCACGATTTCCTGGTGGATTATGATGTTGGTTTTGAAAAAGACGGTAAGATCACTGCACTTGATGCAACATTTGCTGCACGCTGCGGAAATTCAGCCGACCTGTCCGGACCGGTGACAGATCGTGCATTGTTCCATGCGGATAATTGTTATTATTTCCCTGATGTCACATTAAAGTCCAAGCCTTATAAAACAAATACGGTTTCCAATACCGCGTTTCGTGGCTTTGGCGGACCACAAGGCATGCTCGGTGGTGAGCGCGTGATTGAAGAAATCGCTTATGCTTTGGGTAAAGACCCGCTTGAGATCAGAAAGGCGAATTTCTACGGCGAAACCAGCCGAAACATCACGCCGTATCATCAAGAAATAAACGACAATATTATTGGGCAAATCGTCGAACAGCTCGAAACATCAAGCGATTATCAAGCACGTCGAAAAGCCATTATCGAGTTTAATAAAAACAAAGGCATCATCCGCAAGGGCATTGCGCTCACACCCGTTAAATTTGGCATCTCCTTTACGGCCACTTGGTATAATCAGGCAGGTGCTTTGGTACACATCTATAATGATGGGTCTATCCACCTCAATCATGGCGGCACCGAGATGGGTCAGGGCCTTAACACCAAGGTCGCGCAAGTTTTAGCGGATGAATTTCAGGTGGATTTAAGCCGGATTAAAATCACCGCAACCAATACCGGTAAAGTGCCAAATACATCGGCAACCGCTGCATCTTCCGGATCTGACTTAAACGGCATGGCAGCGGCGAATGCGGCTCATCAAATTAAAGAACGCTTGATCAAATTTGCTCGCGAGACCCATAATGTCAGTGAAGATGAAATAGCTTTCATTTCCAATTACGTGCAGATCGGCAACAAGAAAATCAGCTTCGATGAATTCATTCATTCCGCCTATATGGCACGTGTTCAATTATCCGCTGCTGGTTTTTATAAAACGCCCGACATCCACTGGGATCGCGAAGCAGGTAAAGGTCGCCCATTTTACTATTTCGCATATGGTGCTTCAGTATCAGAAGTCAGCATCGATACGCTAACGGGCGAATATCAAATAGATCGTGCAGATATTTTGCATGATGTCGGAAAATCGCTCAATCCAGCCATAGATATCGGTCAGATTGAAGGCGGGTTCGTCCAAGGCATGGGATGGCTTACCACCGAGGAACTTTGGTGGGATGATGCGGGCCGATTAAGAACGCATGCGCCATCAACATATAAAATCCCGTTGGCATCCGATCGCCCGCGGATTTTCAATGTTTCGCTAGCTGATTGGTCTGAAAATCGTGAAATGACAATCCGCCGCTCAAAAGCCGTTGGTGAACCGCCTTTCATGCTCGCCAATTCAGTGCTTGAAGCGCTCTCCATGGCCGTTGCGTCTGAACGCGACTATGAAATTTGCCCACGATTAGATGCCCCCGCAACGCCTGAACGCGTATTGCTCGCTGTTGAAAAACTGAAAGGCGGGTAACGTGTATTTAGAACGCCATAACATCGAAAAATTCCTAGCTGATAATGACGCCATCGCGGGCGTTAAAATCACAGAAATCAAAGGATCAACACCGCGCAATCAAGATGCCTGGATGTTGGTTTCTTCGTCTTCTATTTTTCGAACCATTGGCGGCGGACAACTCGAGAGCATCGCCATTGAAAAGGCGCGCGCTCTTTTACAAACAGGTGCTGAAAACCAACTCGCACTCAACATACCCTTAGGCCCAGAAATCGGCCAATGCTGCGGTGGACACGTTTCCATCTCGATCAAGCGACTTGATGATGCAGATTACGATACCTACCGCAAAATCCTCAAAGTAGAACTCGCTGACCAACCACATATTTATATCTTTGGTGCGGGCCATGTCGGCAAAGCATTAGCTGAAGCATGTGCCCTGCTGCCCTATAAACCAATCCTCATTGATAGCCGTGAAGATGAATTATCTGGTGCCCCATCCGGCGTTGAAACGCATCTAACTTCCATTCCAGAATCTATCGTACGAAGTGCAAAACCAAACAGTGCATTTGTCGTGCTTACCCATGATCACGCGCTTGATTTCATGATTGTTGAAACAGCACTGGCGCGCGGTGATGCGACCTATATCGGCATGATTGGTTCAAAGACAAAGCGGGCGTCTTTTAACAGCTGGTACAAACAAGAAACTGGCCAGTCTCAAAATTTGGACAAGCTGACCTGTCCAATCGGCGGAAAAGCCATAGACGGCAAATCCCTTGGTGATAAACGCCCTGAGATCATTGCGGCGCTTGCACTCGCAGAAATCATAATTCACATTGGTAAGGTTGGAGACGTTGCAGCCGATCAGAAAGGCGCAACACATAAGGCTGGGATTAAGATATGACCGAACAAACCGATTATCGCATTGAACTAAATGCGGTCACCAAGTCATTTCCTGGTGTTTTGGCCAATGACCGCGTGAGCTTTGCGATCAAACCTGGTGAAATCCATGCGCTTTTGGGTGAAAACGGCGCAGGAAAATCAACGCTTGTAAAGATGATCTATGGCATCATGCAGCCCGATGAAGGTGAGATACGTTGGGAAGGTGAAGCGATCAAAGTTGCCAATCCAAAAGCTGCCCGCAAACTTGGGGTTGGCATGGTTTTCCAGCATTTCTCTCTCTTTGAAGCGATGACCGTTTTGGAAAATATTGCGCTTGGCATGGATGCAAAGATTTCTCAAAACCTTCTGGAAGACAAAATCCGCGAGGTGATGGATGTTTATGGGCTTAAACTTGATCCACATCGCATTGTCAGCACATTAAGCGTGGGTGAGCGCCAACGCATTGAGATCGTCCGTGCTTTGCTTTTAAATCCGCGATTACTGATCATGGACGAACCAACATCCGTTCTAACCCCGCAAGAGGTCGCGCAACTGTTTGAAACATTGCGGAAGTTGTCCGCAACGGGCTGCTCAATCCTCTATATTTCTCACAAACTCCATGAAATCAAAGAGCTGTGTGATCAGGCGACGATTTTGCGTGGTGGTAAAGTTGTGGGTGAGTGCGATCCCAAACAAGAAACATCAAAAAGCATGGCCGAAATGATGATCGGCGGCGATCTCAAACAAATTGAAAAAGAAGTCAAAACTGAATTTGGTGAACCACGCTTTGTCGTCGAAAATCTCAGCCAAGATGGTGAAGGTGATTTCGGTGTCGCGCTCTCTGATATTAGCTTCACTGTACGCGCCGGTGAAATATTTGGCATTGCTGGTGTTGCGGGCAATGGACAAAACGAGCTTTTGATGGCGTTGAGCGGAGAAACACCATCAATCAACGCCGAAACAATCAAACTCGATGGCAAATCAATTGCCGATCAAACCATTTTCCAACGACGTAAGCATGGTTTATGTGCTGTGCCAGAAGAGCGAAATGGTCATGC
>JAHDFS010000023.1:0-1957 GCA_020628035.1 Rhizobiaceae bacterium | reverse complement strand
TCCAACGACGTAAGCATGGTTTATGTGCTGTGCCAGAAGAGCGAAATGGTCATGCAGCTGTCGTCGATTTCTCTTTGTCAGACAATGCCATCCTCACAGCCCGAGATCGCATGAACCTCTCAAATAACGGCATGATCAAACATGCTGACGCGCGCAAATATACCAAGGACGTAATTTCAACTTTTGGCGTCAAAACCACTGGTGACGCCTCTCCTGCCGGATCATTATCCGGAGGAAATCTGCAGAAATTTGTGGTTGGTCGAGAGATCATGCAGAACCCAGATGTGCTGTTAATTTCGCAACCTACTTGGGGTGTGGACGCGGGTGCTGCTGCGGCCATTCACCAAGCCATCGTTGATTTGGCGGATAATGGTTCTGCCATCATCGTCATCTCACAAGATCTCGATGAATTGCTCGCAATATGCGATGAAATGGCTGTCATCAACGAAGGTAGATTATCAAAAACTCTGAAAGTTGGAGAAGCATCGGTTGATGAGATCGGTCTGCTGATGGGCGGTATTCACGGCGAACCAAGTGCAAGTCAAGATCAGGTGGAGAATGCCCATGCTCATTGAGTTGGAAAAACGTAAAGAGCCAAGCCAGGCGATGCTCTATTTAACGCCGGTTATCGCGGTACTGGCGACTATGCTTGTTGGCGGCATCCTCTTCTCACTGATCGGCCATAATGGATTTGCAGCCGTGCGCGAGATATTCATCACGCCACTCATTGATACCCATAAATGGCAGGATTTGGGGATCAAAGCCGCGCCATTAATCCTCATTGCCGTCGGCCTTTCTATCGGCTTCCGCGCCAATGTCTGGAACATTGGTGCTGAAGGGCAATATATCGTTGGCGGATTAGCGGGCACGGGCATTGCCCTCCTCACATGGGAGCTTGAAGGTTGGTGGATCCTACCGCTTATGTGCATTGCCGGTGTTATCGGTGGTGGGCTTTATGCGTCTATCCCAGCGTTTTTAAAAACCAAGCTCAACGTCAATGAAATCCTGTCGAGTTTGATGCTGACTTATGCGGCCATTCAGCTTTTATATTATCTCATGCGCGGCCCATGGAAAGACCCTGAGGGCTTTAATTTCCCGCAAACGCGCCTCTTTAACGATTCTCAGATTTTGCCAGAAATCATCCCCGGAACCATTGTCCATTTGGGTGTGCCACTCGCATTTCTCATTGCCATCATTGCATGGTTTGTGATGAGCAAATCCATCTTTGGATTTCAAATTCGCGTTGTGGGTTCAGCACCAGCTGCTGCGCGCTACGGCGGATTTAGCGCTAAGCGGACGATCTGGGCAGCCATGTTGATCGGCGGCGGATTTGCAGGACTTGCAGGCATATTCGAAGCCGCAGGCCCGTTCCAACAAATGGTGCCGCAATTCCCAACAGGATATGGCTTTACAGCCATTATCGTTGCCTTTTTGGGTCGACTTCATCCTATCGGAATTATTTTGGGTGGCTTGGTCCTCGCCGTGTCCTATGTGGGTGGTGAAATTGCACAAACGTCCTTGGGTCTGCCAAATGCGGCAGCAGGTATTTTCCAAGCCATGATGCTGTTCTTCCTGCTCGCAACCGACATTTTGGTCAAATATCGATTAAAGCTCAACCTTGCCAAACAAGCAGGAGACGCATCATGAGTGATACAATTATCATATCCATCATCATGACTGTGATTGGCGCATCAACGCCCATCCTTCTTGCAGCGCTTGGCGAGTTGGTTGTTGAAAAAAGCGGCGTGCTCAATCTCGGTATTGAAGGCATGATGCTGATCGGCGCTGTGGTCGGATTTGCGGTAACGCTGACAACAGGTTTTCATTTGCTCGGCATAGTGGTTGCCATGTTTGCTTCGACGCTCTCAGCCATGTTGTTTGCCTATCTGACGCTTACGCTCACCGCCAATCAGGTGGCAACGGGGCTGGCGCTCACTATTTTTGGCATCGGGATATC
>JAHDFS010000176.1 GCA_020628035.1 Rhizobiaceae bacterium | reverse complement strand
TTGGCGCTGCCAATTTGGCTTTCATGGTTGGCAGTAGTGTTTGGCCGCCGGCCAAGAACTTACCATCTTCAGTGCCACTGATCATGTTTGCAGCTTCAGAAGCATTAGAAGCTTTGTGATATTTAAGCTCAGACATAATAACTCTCCTATTCTGCTGCTTGTTGCGTTGATACTTCTTGCAATGCGGCCCACACTTTTGAAGGCGTTGCTGGCATCGACAAATTGTTATTGCCGATTGCATTACAAATCGCATTGATCACAGCCGGAGGCGCACCAATGGCACCTGCTTCACCACAGCCCTTCAGGCCAAGCGGATTGCTTGGGCTTGGCACATTATTGTGCTCAATGGTGAAGGATGGCAGATCATCCGCACGCGGCATGGCGTAATCCATATATGAGCCTGTGAGCAGCTGCCCGCTCTCATCATAGACCACGTTTTCAAGCATGGCTTGGCCAATACCTTGTGCGATACCACCATGCACCTGACCTTCAACCACCATTGGATTGATGATCACACCGAAATCGTCAGCCGTTGTGAACTTCAGAATGTCGGTCACACCTGTGTCAGGATCAACTTCAACCTCACAGATCAAGGTGGCTGATGGGAAGGAGAAGTTGATCGGATCGAAGAACGCGCCTTCTTTAAGACCAGGCTCCATGCCTTCAGGAAGGTTATGAGCTGTGTAAGCCGCTAAACCAACTTCGTGCCAGGCCATTTTCTTATCTGTACCAGCGATTTTGACCTCGCCCGCTTCAATGACAATGTCATCCTCAGAGGCTTCCAAAACATGCGCTGCGATCTTTTTCACTTTCGCTTCGACCTTATCGAGGGCTTTGACAATCGCATTCATGCCAACTGGTCCTGAACGGGAGCCATAGGTTCCCATACCAAATTGCACCTTATCGGTATCGCCATGCACAATTTGTACGTTGTCGATCGGAATGCCAAAACGGTCATTGACCAATTGCGCAAAGGTTGTCTCATGACTTTGACCATGGGAATGGCTACCGGTCAGGATTTCAATGGTCCCAACAGGGTTCACACGAACTTCAGCGGATTCCCATAGACCCACACCGCAACCCAACGAACCAACGGCCGCTGACGGTGCGATACCACAAGCCTCAATGAATGAGGAATAGCCGATACCGCGTAGCTTACCACGTGACGCGGATTCTGCTTTACGCGCTGCAAATCCTGCGACATCTGCTGCAGCTTGCGCTTTATCCATACAGCCCGGGAAATCACCTGAATCATAATTCATGATCACTTGGGTCTGATACGGGAAGGATTGGATAAAGTTTTTGCGGCGCAATTCAGCTGGATCGACACCCATTTCAAGCGCCGCGGTATCCATCATCCGCTCGACCAAATATGTCGCTTCTGGACGTCCTGCCCCACGATATGCATCAACCGGTGCAGTATTTGTATAAACTGCGCGGACATTCCCATGAATGGCTGGCATATCATATTGGCCAGACAGCAAAGTCGCATAAAGATAAGTTGGCGTTACCGATGAGAACAAGCTCATATAGGCGCCAATATTGGCGATGGTATCGACCTTAAAGCCAACAATCTTGCCATTTGCATCAAAGCCCATTTTCGCGCGTGTCACATGATCACGACCATGCGCATCGGTTAAGAAGGCTTCACTGCGGGTAGATGTCCATTTGACCGAACGGTTGGTTTTCATCGATGCCCAAAGACATGCAATTTCTTCAGGATAGACATAGATCTTTGATCCAAATCCGCCACCGACATCTGGTGCGACCACACGCAATTTATGCTCGGGCGCTACCTGATAAAACGCGGATAATAGCAGTCTTGCGACATGCGGATTTTGGCTTGTTGTATAAAGCGTGTAGTGATCTTCCGCTTCGTCAAAAATCGCAATTGCAGCGCGCGGCTCCATCGGATTTGGTGACAGGCGATTATTGATAATCTCCATTTCAGTCACATGCGCAGCGCTTGCAAGCCCGGCATCTGTTGCAGCTTCATCGCCAAGCTCCCAATCATAGATCTGATTGTTGGGTGCATTATCATGAATTTGCGGTGCGCCATCTGCCAAAGCGGCTTCCGGGTTTACTTCTGCTGGCAAGATATCAAAATCGACCATCACAGCATCAGCTGCATTGCGGGCGATCTCTTGCGTATCTGCAATCACAATTGCAATTGTGTCGCCCACATAGCGCACTTTTTCAGTACAAAGCGCAGACCATGCACCCATATTCATCCCAGAACCATCTTTGGACGTGATCGCCCAACCGGCAATGATATTGCCAATGCCATCTTCAGTAAGTTGATGGCCATTTAGTACCGCAACAACACCATCCATGGCTTCAGCTTCAGATGCATCAATTGATTTGACAACCGCATGGGCATGGGGTGATCGAACAAAGGCTGCATAGGCCTGGTTTTCCTGTCTGATATCGTCTGTATATTTGCCTTTACCAGTGATAAATCTTTTGTCTTCTTTACGGCGGACACTCGCGCCAATTCCTTCACTCATTTCGCAAGCCTCCCTTAAGCGTTCGTCATTTTGGACGCACCGTCCGCAATGGCTTTAACAATGTTATGATAACCTGTGCAGCGGCAGATATTGCCTTCCAGCTCGTCACGAATGGCTTCTTCTGTCAGCTCTTTGCCGGAAGCATTGTACCGCGCCACCATATCGGTTGCAGACATGATCATGCCGGGTGTGCAGAAGCCGCATTGAAGGCCATGATTTTCCTTAAAGGCTGCCTGCATTGGGTGGAGATCACCATTGGCTAAGCCTTCAATCGTGGTGACATCAGAACCTTGTGCTGATGCTGCAAGCATTGTGCAGGATTTAACAGCCTTGCCATCCACATGTACCACACACGCGCCGCATTGACTTGTATCACAGCCAACATGCGTGCCCGTTAATCTGAGGCTTTCACGAATATAATCCACTAAAAGCGTGTTATCGGCGACATCAGCTTTCACCGATTTGCCGTTCACGACCATCGAAATTTCTGTCATACATTCCTCCCAATTTAATAGACTTACTTTGTGTTTATCCGACTTGCTCTGGCTCCTCCGTCAAAGCATTTCGGAAGTTATCGAAAAACTGATTTGCTAGTTTTTTTGATGTTGAATCGATGAGACGTGAACCCAATTGAGCGATCTTGCCGCCCACTTGTGCTTTGGCTTCGTATTTCAAGACGGTCTCATCTCCGTCCTGTTCAAGCAAGACATCTGCCCCACCTTTGGCAAATCCGGCAATACCGCCCTTTCCTTCTCCGACGATTGAGTAAGAATTTGGTGGGTTTAGATTTTCTAAAGTGACTTCGCCGCCAAATTTAGCTTTGACAGGGCCAATCTTTAAAACAACCTTGGCCGTCATTTCAGTATCGGAGACTTTTTCCAACTCCTGGCAACCTGGAATACAGGCCTTTAAAATTTCCGCATCATTGAGCGCTGCCCAAACTTCATCGACAGTTGCATCGATACGCACTTCACCTGACATTTCCACGTAGCATCACCTCCATTTGCTGGCATAAGTGAACCAATGGGGCCGTTTTTAGTCAATTATCGCTCTATTTAATCAGCGGGCAGAGTGTTTCAGATGTGATACACTTTTAAAACACAAAGCTATTGCCGGCTGATATTATGCTTCTTCATCAATCGATAAAAAGTTGCGCGGCTGACATTTAAGCTTTTTGCAGCAGCGCTCATATTGCCATTGGATCGGGCAATGGCTTTATGAATTTCAGACTTTTCAGCCGCATCCAATCCAGATCTTGCACCACCATTGGTGAAAAGGTCATTGATAAAAATCGGTGATGAAAACGTCTCGTCTTGCAAGTTCAACATGCGGCGCGCAGCACGATTTGCACCTACAATAAACTCATCCCGGTTAGACGCTAATAATGGCGTACCGATTGGGCTAAAGCCATCAGCCACAATGACAGTTGCATCGGTAAACGACGCTCTGAAATATTCCGTCTCAATACGGTAAGCTGTTTCTGCAACATGAGACGTAATCAACTGCGCCAGTTCGAAGGTAAAATCATCGCGGGCGCTTGAAACATCCAAGACGGCCATGAGCTTGCCATTCACATCGAAGATCGGCGAGCCCATGCACGTCATTCCGATATTGTGCGAGCTGAAATGTTGGTCCTTATGGATCAAAACCGTGCGTTCTTCATTCACACAGGTGCCAATGCCATTGGTGCCTTGTTGCTGCTCACTCCAAACAGAGCCCATGCGCAAATTCCAGCCGTCAAATGACAAATCATCGCCGACATTGCTGAGGCGATCCAACACCACACCTTGCACATCAGATAAAATAACACAGCAGCCCGAGCGGCCGACCGTGCGAAATAATTGCTCTAGAATGGGTCGTGCAACATGCAGCAAAAGCTCCATGCGTTCGCGGATCATTTTCAATTCTTGAGCAGATAATTGATTCTCGGATTTTGCCTGATCTGGGCTTAGCCCATAATGCAGCATCGAGCGGCGCCAGGAGGCCGCAATAGCAGAAACCGCAGAAGCATCTTCTGCGATTGAATTGTGCACGCGCTCGGTATGCGTCAACACCATATTCTGATCTATCGGCATCATTCCTCCCAGCTAAATGCTAACACAAATTGCAAATTCGGCAACCGACATCTGAAATTTTGGAAGTGGCGCAGTAAAATTCCTCGCGCAGAAAATGGCCATTTTGGCCATCTTCATTATCAAATTTTGATACTTTAACTCGTTTGGATTTTGATTCCGGTTATATTGATAATCCGTTGTAATTATTTGATATTTTCAAATCAAACGACAACGCTTTATTCCGGGCAAGGTGTTCCAGCAGCCGACCACTTCATCAAGGCGTCCATGGTCTCTTGAAGTGAATGTGGAGCCGGTTCACGTGTTCCCCCAGGCTCCCAAGCCCAATGCAAAATGAGGTCATGGTCTAGGTGAATTGCAACTTCTTTGATCGTGCGTTCACCGTTGCGCGTTGGATCTTTCAACTGGTTACAAATGTAACTTGATGACTTGCCAAACCATTCTGCTTCCACCGGTGCAAGCTGCCAAGCCATGGCAACTTTTGGTGCAGCATGGGCGATGGAATTAGCATTTGGATCAGGCTCTTTAAGCGTCACATGACAGGTTGAACACAACAAGGTTTCAGCCCCGATGCGGCTTTCTCCAGCATTAATATTCATACCGTGTACGCGCGCTTTATCGCCAAAACTTGGTCCTGACCACATGGGTTTGTGATCCGCGCCCACATGACAATTAGCGCAGCGTGGATGTGACGCAACCTCGAAAAATTTCTGCCAATTTTCCAGGCCTTCTTCCTGCGAAATTGACCCGTCCGGAAACTCATTGATCACGCGATTGGTGCCAACAGCTTCTGCCGCAAATGCATGAGATGCAAATGCAATGGTGGCTGCCAAAACAGCTAGTGTTAAT
>JAHDFS010000022.1:4887-31248 GCA_020628035.1 Rhizobiaceae bacterium | reverse complement strand
TGGAAGTTTATACAACGCGCCCCGACACTTTGTTTGGTGCATCCTTTATGGCGATTGCTGCAGATCACCCATTGGCGCTTGAAGCTGCCAAATCAAACCCTGAACTTCATGAATTCTGCGAAGAATGTCGCCGTGTTGGCACGTCAGCTGCTGCATTGGAAACAGCGGAAAAGCATGGTTTTGATACCGGCTTTAAAGTTGTCCACCCATTTAACAAGGATTGGAAGCTAACGGTCTTTGTCGCAAACTTTGTATTGATGGAATATGGCACGGGTGCAATCTTTGGCTGCCCATCGGGCGATCAGCGCGATTTGGATTTTGCCAATAAATATGGCTTGCAAGTCACACCCGTTGTCATGCCTGAAGATGGCGATGCAACAAGTTTTCAAATCACAGAAGAAGCTTACACCGGTGACGGTGTGATGATCAATTCAGAGTTTCTTGATGGCATGAAACCAAAAGAAGCCTTTGATGCGGTTGCGAAGAAACTCAGTGAAACTGAATTTAATGGCGCGCCACAAGCTGAATTGAAAACACAGTTTAAGCTTCGTGACTGGGGCGTGTCCCGTCAGCGATATTGGGGTTGCCCAATTCCGGTCATTCACTGTGATGATTGCGGTGCTGTGCCTGTACCAAAAGAAGATCTGCCTGTGATCTTACCAGATGATATTAATTTCGATAAACCAGGTAATCCGCTTGATCGTCACCCGACCTGGCGTCATGTCGCCTGCCCATGTTGCGGAAAAGATGCCCGCCGTGAAACCGATACGATGGACACATTCGTTGATTCATCTTGGTATTTTGCGCGCTTCACCGATCCGAACAATGACAATCCAACGGATCCAGAAATGGCAAACCATTGGTTGCCGGTTGATCAGTATATCGGCGGTATCGAGCATGCGATCCTGCACCTTTTATATTCGCGCTTCTTTACCCGTGCGATGCAGAAAGCTGGGCACTTGGATATCAAGGAACCTTTCAAGGGTCTCTTTACCCAAGGCATGGTGGTGCACGAAACATATAAAGGTCCAAATGGTTGGATAACCCCAGCTGAAATTGACATTAAAGATGTCGATGGCGTTCGCTCAGCAACCATGTCTGACACGGGTGAACCTGTTGAAATTGGTTCTATCGAGAAAATGTCGAAATCGAAAAAGAACGTGGTTGATCCTGATGACATCATCGCGTCTTATGGTGCCGATACCGCGCGCTTCTTTATGTTATCTGACTCACCTCCCGAGCGTGATGTGATTTGGACAGAAGCAGGTGTTGAAGCAGCGCATAAATTTGTTCAGCGTATTTGGCGTATTATTTCTGAAGCGGCTCCAGAATTGACCAATGTTCAAGCCACGCCGGCAATGGACGGCGAAGCCAATGCGGTTTC
Organism: Rhizobiaceae bacterium; assembly: GCA_020628035.1. Classification (GTDB taxonomy): domain Bacteria; phylum Pseudomonadota; class Alphaproteobacteria; order Rhizobiales; family Rhizobiaceae; genus Lentilitoribacter. The sequence goes on along the minus strand of JAHDFS010000022.1, from coordinate 29,864 downwards.
CAAAGCTGCGCACAAAACTTTAAAACTTGTTGGTGAAGATTTAGAAAAGCTTGGATTTAACAAATCCGTGGCCCGTATTTACGAATATGTAAATGCGATCTCACCCATGTTAGCTAAAGTTTCAAAAGGTGAAGCTGATGACACCGTCAAATCTGCTTGTCGCGAAGCAAGTGAGATCCTAATTCAGTTGATCGCACCCATGATGCCGCATTTGGCCGAAGCTTGTTGGCAGGAGCTTAAATGCGAAGGCTTGGTCGCAAATGCAAATTGGCCTCAATTTAATCCGGATCTTGTGGCAGAGAACACATTTACCTATCCTGTGCAAATCAATGGTAAAAAGCGTGGCGAGTTAACCATAGCTGTCGATGCTGACAAAGACGCGATTGAAAAAGCGGTACTGGCACTTGATTTTGTTTCAGATAAAATCAATGGTCAACAAGTCCGTAAGTTGATCGTTGTTCCAAAGAGGATTGTGAATATTGTTGTTTAATATCCAGCAGATCAAATCAATCGTAAAACCGCTCGCTATTGCAGCGTTTATCCCGCTTTTTCTGGCCGGCTGCCAGGTCAAACCGCTCTATAGCTCTGTGTCTGGAGAGACGATAGCTGTAATCGATATCTCGCAAGCAGATACACGGATTGAACAAGTTACTAGAAATCAATTGGTGTTTTTAAATGGTGGCGCACAGGCAGGCACTGCTGAATATCGATTGGACTTAAATGTTTTCAGTTCAGCGGCCGGTGTCTTGGATGCGGGAACAGATAACAATTTCACAGCTGGCCGAATGACCGTTACAGGAACATTTAAGCTGATCAGATTATCTGATGGAGAAGTTATTCGTTCAGCCAAGCGTCAGGTGACTTCGCAATATGATCTACCTGATCAGGAATTTGCTAAGATTCGTGCACTTCAAGACGCGGAAAATCGCGCTGGACGCGAGTTAGCTGACGTCATTTACGCTGATATTTCAGCAGCTATTCGAAAGTAAGCTACTAACGCTCTCATGGGACAGATCAAAGCACACGAATTTGACGGATTTATCAAACGAGCTGATTTACCCTATCGTGTATTTCTAATTTATGGCCCTGACACAGGTTTAGTTTCTGAACGCGCTGTTGAACTTTCCAAAAAAACCGGCGTTGATCTATCCGACGACTTTAATCTGGTTCGGCTGGATGCAAATGAGATTTCGGCTGATCCTGGCCGCCTTGCGGATGAGGTTGGCTCAATCGGCCTTTTTGGTGGATCCCGTCTGATCTGGGTTAAAAATGCCGCAAATGACAAAAAGCTTGTAAATGTGCTGACAGCTATTCTTGAAGATATTGGCGATGGGGTATCGCTGATCATCGAGGCGGGCGATTTAAAAAAATCCTCTTCACTGCGCAAAACAATTGAAAAAGCCGGGCCCGCCGTGGCAATTCCCTGTTATGCAGATGATGGTCGCGCATTACAAAATCTCATCGACCAAGAACTGACCAATGCCAATATGCGTCTTGATATGGACGCACGACAATTATTGCTAACATTTTTAGGTGGAGATCGTTTAGCCAGCCGTGGTGAGATCCAGAAATTAACCCTTTATTGCCATGGACAGGAACAAATTCACATAGATGATGTGATTGCTGCGATTGGAGACGCTTCTTCGATATCTGTTGATGAGACAGTAGATGCCATTTTATCTGGGAATATCAATGACTTAGATACATCGTTCAATCGAATTATCTCATCAAAAACACCTGTTTTTCTAATTCTTCGCTCGTGCTTAATTCAGCTTCAGCAACTCGATTTGATGAGGTCAGAAGTCGAATCTAAAAATAAACGCGCCAGCCAGGTGATGGCTGAAATGGGGCGATTTATCCATTTCAAGCGTAAACCAGTTTTTGAAAAAGCACTAAATAAATGGTCTTGCCAGAAATTAAGGCTAGAAATGGATAAAATATCCAATGCTATCCTTGAAACAAGACGCAATGCAGCGCTTGAGACAAGCATTGCTCGCCAAGCACTTATGCGTGTTTGTTTATTAAGCAGATAAGCTCTTCTTTAGCCGGCAACGCCAAGTAATTTACAAATGGAATCAAGTTGCTCTAGTGATTTATAACTAATTTGCAACTTTCCTTTTTCACCCTTGTGATCAAGCTGGACCTTTAGTCCCAAAACATCGGTAAGGCTTTTTTCTAGCGCCAATGTATCAGCATCTTTTTGGACAGGTTCTTTTTTACCAGTTGCTTGCGTTGTGCCATTAATATCTTCTTGTGCCAAACGTTCAGCATCACGAACCGACAAACCTTTTTCAACAATAAGCTTTGCAAGAGCTAAAGGATCAGATGTTGAAACCAGTGCACGTGCATGGCCAGCTGATAAACTTCCATCAACCAACATATCTCTCACACTATCCGGTAATTTCAACAAGCGAAGACTATTAGCCACATGTGAGCGACTTTTTCCGATCACTTCACCCAAATCATTTTGTGTATAGCCATAATGAGACATGAGCTGCTCATAACCGAGCGCTTCCTCAAGCGGATTAAGATCTGCACGCTGAACATTTTCAACAATAGCGATCTCAAGCGCTGTTTTATCATCAACATCACGCACCAAAACCGGAATTTCAGTAAGTTCAGCCTGTTGAGCTGCGCGCCAGCGGCGTTCACCGGCAATAATTTCATAACGATCGTCGCTAACCTTGCGAACAACGATGGGCTGAACAATACCATGCTTACGAATCGACCGTGCCAGATCAACAAGATCATCAGGATCAAAGTTCTGACGCGGATTTTCAGAATTACGGACAACAAATTCGATCGGCAATTGTTGATCAGGATTAATTTTTGGCTCGCTGGCTGGTTTATTATTATCGACGTTATCCATTTCGCCAATCAGCGCTGCCAAACCACGACCTAAACGCTTTTTTGATTGTTCATCACTCATAAAACAAACCTATCTCTATCAATGGGGCCAAACTATGCAGCTTTGTGGCTTCTCTCTCGTTGAATAACTTCTGACGCCAATTTCAAATAGGCTTGGCTACCTGAACACGCCAAATCATATAAAATCGCTGGTTTTCCATAAGATGGCGCTTCAGAAACACGAACATTTCGTGGAATAAGCGTGTGATATACTTTCTCACCCAAATTTTCGCGAACATCAGCCACAACTTGGTGTGCCAACTTGTTACGCGAATCATACATGGTCATCACAATACCTTGAATCTCAAGATCAGGATTGAGTGTATCGCGAACTTGTCCAACTGTTTCAAGCAGTTGGCTCAAACCTTCAAGCGCAAAAAACTCACATTGAAGCGGCACAAGGACAGAATGGGCCGCTGCCATAGCATTCATCGTTAAAAGGTTCAAAGATGGCGGACAATCAATCAGAATATAATCATATTGAACCGCATCAGAACCATTAAGCACTTTCTTCAAACGAAAGGCGCGCTGGCTATCACCTGAAATTTCCATCTCAAGACCCAAAAGGTCCATTGTCGAGGGAACAATATCCAAATTTGGCACGGCTGTTTTTTGGCAAGCCTCGGAAAGCTCAGCCTCATACATCAATACATCATAGGAGGATAAATCACGGTTTATACGTTCAATCCCAAGCCCAGTACTGGCATTGCCTTGCGGATCTAGATCCACAATCAAGACCCGCTCGCCAATTGCAGCCAAGGCTGTTGCAAGATTGATTGCGGTTGTTGTTTTGCCAACACCACCTTTTTGATTAGCAACTGTAATAATCCGGTTCTTAACTTGAGACATTGTACCCAACATTTATCAAAAAACCGCAAGAAACCTAACTAACGTCTCTTGAGGCCATCTATTTGTAAAATAACCGATCCATCTTGAATCTGACTATCGTATTTTACCAGATTAAAGTCCCATCGACTACGGGCAAGTTCAATTTCTAACTGATAATCCCGACCTTTATGAAGGTATGTGGACAATTTTTTATTTGCACCAAACCAAGGCTCGGACATCTCCAAAAGATCATCCAAAGATGCCAGCGCGCGCGCTGATATCGCGTCAATTTCCGGTGCAATTTCAAAGGCATCGGCGACACGAACTGGGTGAACACTGGCCCTTGCGCCGGTTTGCACAATCACATTACGCAAAAACGCTGCCTTCTTCTGATTGCTTTCAATCAGATAGACCCAACCTGTCCCGTGCTCAGCAAGACAAATTGCGGTCACAATCCCCGGGAAACCCGCGCCGCTGCCCATGTCCAACCAGGTCTTTGGTTGCGGGTCTAGCGCCCAAACTTGCAGACTATCGAGGACATGACGCTCCCACAAATCGCCCACAGTAGTCGGAGAGATGAGATTGATTGTTTTTTGCCATTTACGAACGATATCGCTGTACTGACGCAATCTCGTCCATGTTTCACGTGAAACATTTACGGACTCTTCAAAGCTGTTTGACATAAAAACCCTACTAAGACGCTTGAACTGCGCTCTTTCCACTATGTCTCTTGAGATAGGTCAAGATCAACGCAATCGCTGCCGGTGTCATACCATCAATCTTATTGGCATGAGCAATAGAGGCCGGTCGATTCGTTTTCAATTTCTGCTTCAATTCATTGGATAAACCGGGAAGCACATCAAAATCAAAATCATTAGGGATCAAGCGGCCTTCTTCTCTCTGCTGAATACGAATGTCATTCTTCTGACGATCCATATAAACCGCATAAGTCGCATCAATCTCTACAGTTTCAAGCACATTGCGATCAAAATTCGCCAATTCAGGCCAAGCCTTTAAAATATCATCCAAATTTATCTTCGGATAAGACAATAATTTAAATGCTGATCGACGGATACCATCCTTATTCAACTTAAATCCATGACTTTCAGCCTCATTTGGCGTGATGAAAAGTGTTTCAAAAGCATTACGGCACGCTTCTATACGATCTTGCCAGGCCTCAAACTTCTCTCGTCGCGCATCAGATACACACCCAATTGAAATCCCAAAGGGTGTAAGCCTTAAATCTGCATTGTCAGCTCGCAAAGTCAAACGAAACTCCGCTCGAGATGTGAACATGCGATAAGGTTCCGTCACACCATGAGTCGTTAAATCATCAATCATCACACCAATATAAGATGAAGAACGACTAAAGATGATCTCATCGCCGCCGGAAGCCTTACGTGCAGCGTTCAATCCGGCCACAAGACCTTGCGCACCCGCCTCTTCATAACCAGTTGTACCATTGATCTGCCCAGCTAAGAAAAATCCGGCTAGCTTTTTCAGCTCTAATGTCTGTTTAAGTTCGCGCGGATCCACATAATCGTATTCAATCGCATAACCAGGCTGCAGAATTGTCACATTTTCCAATCCGGGTATGGTTCGAATAAACTTATCTTGCACATCCTCTGGCAAAGATGTCGATATGCCATTTGGATAAACCGTATCGTCGTCCAAACCTTCAGGCTCTAAAAAGATCTGATGTCCATCACGATCGCCAAATTTAACAATCTTATCTTCGATTGAAGGACAATAACGCGGACCAACACCTTCAATTTGCCCCGAATACATGGCAGATTTAGAGATATTCTCTTCAATAATCTTATGTGTCGCCATTGTCGTGCGTGTAATCCCGCACTTTATCTGCTTTTGCTTAACACCCTCTGTCATAAATGAGAATGGAACCGGGTCTTCATCCGGTCCTTGTTCCTCCAACTGATCCCAGGCAATGGTTTTGCCATCTAATCTGGCTGGTGTTCCGGTTTTTAACCGCTCTAATCTTAATCCAAGAGCTTCCAACCGGTCAGAAAGACCAAGAGCTGGCGCTTCATTCATGCGTCCAGCTGGAATTTTTTTATCACCAATATGAATAAGACCGCGTAGAAAGGTCCCTGTTGTCAAGACAACAGCTTTACAATCAAATTGCCGCCCATCTTTGGTTTGCACACCTTCAATAACCTCACCAGAAACAATAAGGTCATCAACTTCACCCTCAATAACATCTAAGTTATTGATAGATTTTATGTTTTCCTGCATTGATTCGCGATACAAACGACGATCAGCTTGCGTTCTTGGCCCGCGAACAGCTGGTCCTTTACGTCTATTGAGCATGCGGTACTGAATAGCCGCATCATCAGTAACGCGGCCCATTAATCCATCCAGCGCATCAATCTCACGCACCAAATGCCCTTTTCCAAGCCCGCCAATGGCTGGATTACAGGACATAACGCCAATTGTATCGAACTTATGTGTAATGAGGGCCGTTCTCGCACCCATACGTGCAGACGCTGCGGCTGCCTCGCATCCTGCATGTCCACCACCAATGACGATTACTTCGTAATCCATAAGACACCCAATAAATCTGTTATCAGAATTCGCGTTTCACGTGGAACCATTCAAAATGTTTCACGTGAGTCATTCAACCAAGCTTCAAGTGTTTCACGTGAATCATTTGCCAACACAAAATTCACTAAATATAACACCGAGAAGATCTTCTACATCAACACGCCCTGTAATTCTACCCAAATAATCCTGCGACAATCGCAAGTGTTCACTTCGCAGCTCGATGGGGAGATCTACACTCTCTAGCGCATTTGAAAGTTCGCGAGAAGCCGATTCTAAAAGCTCAACATGCCTGCGACGTGTGGGCACAACAAAATCGTCCTTAATGTCTGACAATCTAACCTTTTCTTTGATAAGCTCAATCAAGATATCTAAATCTTCTGATTTAAATGTAGATAATGATATGTCAGTATTTATAGACCATTGAGCATCCGCTCTATCCGACTTTGTACCAATTATAATTCGGTTCTCAAGCGAAGATAATTCAGTAAATTCAACATCTTCATTAACATTTGGTTCAATAAGATGAAGAATTAAGTCCGCGAGCTTTAGCTCTTCCATAGCTTTATGGATGCCAATCTGTTCCACTTTACTTTCTGTCTTGCGTAAACCGGCTGTATCCTTCAAAATAACCAAAAAACCATCGAGATCTAATCGAATTTCCAATACATCACGTGTGGTTCCCTGCTCATCAGACACAATAGCAACATCACGCCCGGCCAAGGCATTCATGAGTGATGATTTACCAGCATTTGGCGCACCGGCAATCACGATTGAAAAACCAGATCGGGAAATTTCACCAATCTTTGATTTTCCAAGATGATCGTCTATTTCTTTGATAAGAACAGAAATGTCAGACCAAATTTGGTCAGACACCGACCCAGGGATGTCTTCTTCATCCGAAAAGTCCAATTCAGCCTCAATTAAAGCGCGCGAACGAAGAATTTGCGCGTTCCAGCGCTCATATAATCGCCGTAAACCACCTTCAGCTTGTTCAACCGCCAATCTTCGCTGCATCTCCGTCTCAGAAGACAAAAGATCAGCCAGACCTTCAGCCTCAGTAAGATCCATTTTCCCGTTATCAAAGGCGCGTTTTGTAAATTCACCGGCTTCAGCCAGTCTCAAACCGTCCAGCGAACCAAGTTCATTAAACAATGTATCAACAACTGCGCGCCCACCATGAACATGTAACTCGGCGCAATCCTCACCAGTAAATGAGTTTGGATTGGGGAAAAACAATACCAAACCTTTATCAATCAACTGATTGTTTTGTTTCCGAATCGATTTAAGCGACGCTATGCGTGGTTTAAGATCCGAAATACCAAGCGTTTCGAGAGCGAATCGAGTCTTTGGGCCTGAAATTCGTATGACAGCAACACCTGCCGGCACAGAACCAGAGGATAGAGCAAAGATTGTGTCAAATTCAGTCAATTTCACACGCCTTTACATCATAATAATAGCTAAGTCATTCTAAGTATTCATAGAATCAAAGAATTCCTGATTGCTCTTAGTCTGTTTGAATTTGTCGATCAAGAATTCAATCGCATCCGTTGTGCCCATTGGGGAAAGAATACGCCGAAGAACAAAGATTTTCTGCAGATCTTGTTTCGGAACAAGCAAGTCTTCCTTACGCGTACCAGATTTCAAGATATCCATTGAAGGATAGATACGCTTATCAGATACTTTGCGATCAAGAACCATCTCAGAGTTACCAGTACCTTTAAATTCTTCAAAGATAACCTCATCCATACGAGAACCCGTATCAATCAAGGCTGTCGCAATAATCGTAAGCGAGCCACCTTCTTCGATATTACGCGCAGCACCAAAGAAACGTTTTGGGCGTTGAAGCGCATTGGCATCCACACCACCTGTTAAAACCTTACCAGAAGAAGGCACAACAGTATTATAAGCGCGGCCCAATCTTGTGATCGAATCAAGTAAAATCACCACATCACGCCCATGCTCGACCAAGCGTTTTGCTTTTTCGATAACCATTTCAGCGACTTGCACGTGACGCACAGCCGGTTCATCAAAGGTAGACGAAACAACCTCACCCTTCACCGAACGCTGCATATCGGTCACTTCTTCCGGACGCTCATCGATCAATAAAACAATCAAATAGCATTCTGGGTGATTGGCAGTAATTGAATGCGCGATATTTTGCAAAAGAACAGTTTTACCTGTCCGTGGTGGCGCAACAATCAATCCACGTTGACCCTTACCCAAAGGCGCAACTAAATCAATCACACGGCCCGACATGTCTTTATTGGTCGGATCATTCAGTTCCATATTGAAACGCTCATCCGGATAAAGCGGTGTTAGATTATCAAAATGGACTTTATGTCTGATTTTCTCGGGATCATCGAAATTAATCGTGCTGACCTTCAAAAGCGCAAAGTAACGTTCACCATCCTTTGGGCTACGAATAGGCCCTTCAACGGTGTCACCAGTTTTCAGCGAGAATTTACGGATCTGTGATGGAGAAATGTAAATATCATCTGGACCTGGCAAATAGTTCGCACTGGCCGAACGCATAAAACCAAAACCATCTTGAAGGACTTCAACAACACCCTGGCCGATGATTTCAACGTCTTGTTCCGCAAGCTTCTTTAAGATGGCAAACATCAATTCCTGTTTGCGCATCACGCTAGCATTTTCAACTTCAACGCTTTCAGCGAATTCTAACAATTCTGTGGGGGTTTTACTTTTGAGCTCTTGCAGCTTCATTTCTTGCATGAAAAATCCAGATAAAATGTAATGAGAACACATCCGCTAAGAAAAACCGAAGGACTCGGGCGGATCAATATAGCTCTTAAATAGCGATTATTGTCTAAAACTGCAAGAGGGAACCCAATTTTAGCTGTTCACGTTTCAATTCAAACTAAAATGGACGCACAATCACCATAATAACAATACCAATCATCAAAACAGTTGGTATCTCATTGGCCAGACGCCATTGTTTCTCAGACAGTTGGTTTTCATCAGCCGCAAAACGCTTTTGAGATTTCGACAACCACCCATGAACACCAGACATTGCAAAGACCAAAGCGAATTTCACCCAAAACCATCCAGCTAGATCAACCAGCCCGCTAAACATGAGCCATAGACCAGCACCCCAGGTTACCATCATCGCAGGATTAATGATAACTTTCAGTAACTTAAACTCCATTATCTTGAGTTTTTCAGAAACTGGAGAGCCAGCTGCTTCACTCGCATGATATACAAATAAACGTGGTAAATATAACATCCCGGCCATCCATGAGATGACAGCGATAATATGAAGCGCTTTTATCCAAAGATAGAAATTCTCATTTTTCCAAGTCAATGCCAAAAAAGCGATGAATAGAATTGAAGCTATCGCCATAATTGGCTTTTTCTTTGACTTTTCAGCGACGTCACTCATTTTTGATAACTCCTAACACGCTCAATAAGGCGGGTTACGTTTTCTGGATCAGCTTGCGGCGTAATGCCATGCCCAAGGTTAAAGATAAGTGGTCCATCGGACAATGTCTCCATAATCTGGTCAATTCCATCGTCCAAGGCTTTGCCCCCAGCAATCATCAACATCGGATCAAGATTACCCTGCACAGCACCATCTTTTTGTAATTCTTTGGCAAAACTCAAAGGCACCGACCAATCAAGACCAATCCCATCTGATCCAACCGCCTGACGATAACCGCGTAACAAAATCCCGGCACCTTTGGCAAATGCGATAATCTTCGCATTCGGACGGTTAGCGCGCACTTGATCAATAATCCGTTTAACAGGACCGATCGCAAACTTCTCAAACTCTTTTTCACCTAAAACACCAGCCCAGGAATCAAAGATTTGAACAGCATCAGCACCCGCATCAATTTGCGCGATCAAATATTCAGCTGACATATCTGCAAGCAAATTTAAAAGTTTCATAAAGGATGCTTCATGCTCATAAGCAAATAGTCGCGCTGGGGCTTGGTCAGGCGTACCATGGCCGGCAATCATATAAGTCGCGACTGTCCATGGCGCGCCACAGAAACCCAAAAGAGTGGTTTCATTGGGTAAATCAGCACGTAGACGGCGCACAGTTTCAAAAACAGGCGCTAAATGCTCAATAAATCCATCCGTTTTAAGATTATCTATGCCTTTAACGTCAATAGGATCCATTTGCGGGCCTTCACCCGCTACAAATCTCACATTACGATCCAATGCGTCTGGTATGACCAATATATCCGAAAACAAGATCGATGCATCAAAGCCATAACGGCGAATAGGCTGCATGGTGACTTCAACAGCCAAATCTGGTGTGTAACACAGATCAAGAAAGTTTGGTGCTTGTTTACGAGTTTCCCGATATTCCGGTAAATAACGTCCAGCTTGTCTCATAAGCCATATGGGTGGTGGGAAAACAGTTTCGCCATCTAATACTCGGAGCAATTTACGCGTTTCGGACACTTATCCACCTCGGCCTATATATAAGTAATGTTTGTATATTGATTTATTGTTATTAGAGTCTGTGAAGATCGGTTATTATATATAACGCACAATCTATCAACAGCCTATCCACATTCTTGTCGCATGACATTTGCAATCCAGATTTGAAAACTATCTGCAAAACGACATATTTTTCAATGTCTTGCCAGCGTCCATAAATTTATCCCCAATAGTAGCGCGATATTTTCAGATCCGACTAAATTTAATGCACAGCTATGCCAATTGTGTATAACTTCCGACTTATTCATCGAGTTTTTCCAAAATATTTTTCAAAACTAAGTTATCCAAAGTGCTCAACAGGTGCTAAAGAAAATTGTGGTTAAGAATCCGTTAAAAATTGACTCTTTGATAGAATCAGCCGGGTTAGAAAAAACATCGGGTATTCCAATATATGAATAATAATATCATTCTCGCCTCGCAAAGCATCCATCGTAAAAATTTAATGGAAAATGCAGGCCTTACTTTCAACTCTCAGCCTGCAGAAATTGATGAACGCGCGATTGAACTCGCCATTGAGGGCACGGGCACGACGCCCAAGGAATTAGCGCTTATTCTTGCAAGTGCCAAAGCACTTGATGTGTCACAGAAAAATCCGGATGCATATGTGATCGGATCAGATCAGACTTTATCGTTAAATGATGAATTATTTCACAAGCCTGCAGATATGGAAGCAGCCCGCCGAACATTGCTTAAATTGTCGGGCAAAACGCACGAATTAAATAGCGGTATATCGATAGCGAAAAATGGTGAAAGCATCTGGCAACATGTTTCTATTGCAGAACTTACAATGCGAGACTTAAGTCCTGAATTTATTGGTCGGCATTTATCAGATGCAGGCGATGATGTTCTAACCTCTGTGGGTGCTTATCAGCTTGAAAAAACCGGTGTACAATTATTTGAGAAAATCGAAGGCGATTTCTTCACAATAGTTGGCCTTCCCATGCTGCCGCTTCTCGCTAAACTCCGAGAACTTAAAGTGATTGAGGCTTAACCGATGAAAAATGCTGCGAAAAACGCTTTTGTGACCGGATTTCCAATTAAACAGTCCAAGTCTCCCCTCATTCATGGGTTTTGGCTCAATGATCTTAATATAGATGGCACTTATCGGGCCGTTGAACTTGCAGAAGATGGTTTTTCAGAATTTATCGCACAGCTAAAAAGCGGCGACGTAGAATTCGAAGGCGGTAACGTCACCATGCCTTTTAAAGAGGAAGCTTTTCAATTGGTCGATGAACGCGATGCCATTGCTGAAAAAATTGGTGCGGTGAATACCATCTATCGAAAAGATGGGAAATTATGTGGCACCAATACCGACGCCTATGGTTTCGCTGCTAATCTGGATGATTTGGCACCGCAATGGCGCCCTAAATCACAAAATTCAAGTAAAGCGGTTGTATTTGGTGCTGGCGGCGCCAGCCGCGCCATACTTTTTGCTTTAATTGAGGCAGGATTTAACGAAATTGCCCTTTATAATCGCACTTTATCGCGCGCTGAAACGCTCGCTGACGAATTTGGTCCCAGTGTTACAGCTTATCAGATTGATGGTGTAGATCATGGGCTTAAAAACGCAGATCTTTTCGTTAATACATCTTCATTAGGAATGCACGGTACGCCTGTGCCTGATCTAAATTTTGCTTCTATGGCTGAAGGTGCGATTGCAACCGATATTGTCTATCATCCGTTGAAAACAAAGTTCTTAGAAAATGCTGATAAGCAGGGCATTGCAATAGCTGATGGTTTTGGCATGCTATTGCATCAAGCTGTTCCAGGTTTTGAACACTGGTTTGGTGCGCGTCCAAAAGTGACCAAAACATTACGCGATAAGATATTAAATGGATGATCGTGATATGAAAATCATTGGATTAACCGGTTCAATCGGAATGGGAAAAACCACGACTGCTCAAATGTTTGAAAAACATGGCGTTCCCACCATTGATGCTGATGAAATAGTCCATGATCTTTATAAAAATGAAGCGGTGGCTTTAATTGAAGACGCCTTTCCAGGCACCACTGATGCAAACGGTGTGGATCGCATAAAATTATCGCAAGCTGTAATTGGAAAACCAGAAAATTTTGCAAAACTAGAAGCGATCATCCATCCGCTTGTGCGACAAAAACAAGATGAATTTGTGAATTTTCATCGAGCGCAAGACGCGGATCTGGTATTGCTGGATATACCGCTTTTATTTGAGACAAATGCGCAGTCGCGTGTCGATATCATTGTGGTCGTCACATGTGACGCAGATATTCAAAAACAACGTGTCTTAGCGCGAAAAAACATGAGCGAAGAGAAATTCGCGGCAATTTTAGAAAAACAGCTCCCGGATGCTGAAAAACGCAAATTAGCTGACCATATTGTGGATACTTCAGAGAGTTTTGAAAAAACCGAAGCGCAAGTTGTGGCGCTATTAGATGCCTTGCGGCTAAACTGAGAACCCAAATCACTATTTCAAAGGCACAATATGCGCGAAATTATCTTCGATACGGAAACAACCGGGCTCAGCAACAAAGACGATCGGATTATCGAATTTGGTGGCGTCGAGCTAGAGAACAAGTTTCCGACCGGCAATTTTTTGCATATTTACATCAATCCGGAAGGCAAACAGGTCCATCCTGATGCACTTGAAGTTCATGGGATCACCGATGAGTTTCTGCTTGATAAGCCAACATTTAAAGATATTGCCGACGAAATGCTGGAATTTGTCAAAGGCGCTAAGCTGGTTGCGCATAACGCAAATTTCGATATGGGTTTTTTAAATGCTGAACTTGCACGATTGGATAAACTTCCGATCGGCAACGAGCATGTCATTGATACTTTGGCGATTGCACGACGCAAACACCCAATGGGGCCAAACAGTCTTGATGCTCTTTGCCGTAGATATGGCATAGATAATTCAAAGCGCGAGAAACACGGCGCGTTGCTCGATGCTGAACTCTTAGCCGAAGTTTATATTGAATTATCAGGCGGGAAACAAACCGCGTTGAGCTTGGTTAGCAATTCAGGTTCGACTGAGCAAAGTACAGATATATCTCAGGAAACAGTACAAATTCAAACACGTCCGAACCCTTTACCACCGCGCATTACTGATGATGAAAGACAAGCTCATGCCAAGCTTGTTGAAGATCTTGGCGAAAACGCGATCTGGGCCAAATCCTGAATATAAAAAACCGGCCGAGATCGGAATGATTGATCTGGCCGGTCAGTCTCTTTTATTTAACGCCGCTTAGTTTGATTTTGGCGCTTCAACTTTCGCTTTTGCTTGTTCTTCAGCCATGCGCTGTTGGAACATTTGAGCAAAATCAATTGGGTCAATCATCAATGGCGGGAAGCCACCATTGCGTGTTGCATCAGCAACAATCTGACGTGCAAATGGGAAGAGTAGGCGCGGGCACTCAATAAACAGAACTGGTAGAACATGTTCCTGAGGGAAATTTGCCACGCGGAAAATTCCGCCATAAACCAATTCAACATGGAAAAGCTGCTCATCGCCATTTTTAGCATCTGCTGTTAAGTTCAAAACCACATCAAAGTCTGTTTGTGACAAAGGATTGGCGTTCACATTGACATTGATATTAATGTCAGGGGCTTTTTCCTTTGGACCAAGAGACTTAGGTGCACCTGGATTTTCAAAAGACAAATCTTTGATATATTGAGTGAGAATATTCAAAGATGGTGGTGTAGCAGCTTCGCCGTTTGATCCAGCAGCGTTGTTATCAGCTTTATCTGACATAATAATTTCCTTTATTTCCTCGTTGGCTGCGATTTTCCCAACAGCCGCTAATTTGAAAAATCTTGCGGGTGAGCTAGCATCTCAAACCATGCCTTACAACCAAAAAAAGGTAAAAATTCTATTTCGGCTTGTTTTCGTCATCAATCCAAGGGGAATGTGGATTGGGTTCTGAGCTCGGATTTGGCTCTGGATCGCGTGAATATTCATCTTCATTTAGATCCACAAATGGTTCACCTTGATAATTGGGACCACGAGACGGACCAGCACCCTGGCCAAATGCGCTTCCACCAACATTGATGACATTGATGCGTGTTTTCAAAAAGTTCCAAGCCAAATCTCTAAACGGTGGGAAGAATAACAGAAAACCGATGGAATCGGTTACAAATCCGGGCGTTAGAAGCAAAACGCCGGCGATCATAATCATTGCGCCATGAACCAGTTCACGCCCTGGAATATTACCCGAACGGCTTTCCGCCTGCAGTTTTTGTAGGATAGATAGACCCTGTTGACGCAAGAAAAAAGTGCCCAAAATGGCTGTGACCAGAATCATGCCCAATGTTGGAAATACACCGATCTGCCCTCCGACAAGGATGAATACGGTAATTTCCAGAATTGGAATCACCAATAATAAAAACGGAATGAGTGAAAATGCCATAAAATCGGATACATTCTAAAGAGTTGAAGCGTTCATATTCGTCAATTTAGTGCATTTCTGCGATCTAAAATGACGTCGTTTCGTATAGATAATGCATGTTCTTGCATTTTTAAAGGTAAATGGATTTGAATGCGCGGCATAAGCACTCTATATGCTTATATAGACGAATAATTTAGATGGCGATTCTGATGGGTTCTTTTGATTTTACAACTTTGTTCTTTTTTGTCGTGGCCGTGATTGTGTTTTTCCAATTGCGCGGTGTGCTGGGTAAACGAACTGGACACGAGAAGGATCACCACCATCGCCAGCGCGAAATCAACGACATGTATACAGGCCCAGAAGACGATTCAAATGTCGTAACTTTGCCACGTCGTGATGATGCAGAAGAGCCGATCAACAAATATCTAAATGTCGACAGTTATGCCGAACCAGGTACGCCGCTCAACGATCAATTGCGAAATGTCATTCAAGCTGATCCAAATTTTGCACCAAAGCAATTTGTTGATGGCGCAAAAATGGCTTACGAGATGATTGTCACAGCATTTGCTTACGGCAATCGTAAGGAACTCAAAAATCTTTTATCTCGTGATGTTTATGACAGCTATGTCGCTGCGATCAATGAACGCGAATCCCGCAAAGAAACCGTAAGATTTGATTTTGTTGGTGTTGATAAAGCTGAAATTGTTCAAGCTGAAGTGGTTGGACGCGATGTTAACGTCACAGTTCGACTTGTCAGCCAGATCATTTCAGCCACACTTGATAGCGGCGAAGATGTCGTCGAAGGTGATTTAGAAGAAATCGCAGAGGTGATCGATATCTGGACATTCTCTCGCGATGTGAAATCACGCGATCCTAATTGGCGCTTGGTCGCATCCGAGCCAGATAACGGCTAACCAAACTGACTTGTCAATATGACGGATAATCTCCAGCCAGTCCGGTTTTCTGATATCCCAGGCTGGCAGGATGATGATCTTCAACTGGCATTTCATGCGTTCCTTCAATCAGCGCGATCTCACTTAGACGTAAAACCATATCATCAAAAATCTTTATCATTTGATGGTGATAGATTTGATGCTGTCTGCCGTGTGGCAGTTGATCTATCAAGCGGTGGAAATCTTGCAAAAGAAACAGCAAAAGCGTTTTTTGAACAAAACTTTTCTCCTTTTCTAGTCACCGAAGATGGCTTTGTGACAGGCTATTATGAACCTGAAATCGATGTCCGTTTTGAAAAAGATGAAATTTTTAAATATCCTTTTTATAAAAGACCAAACGATCTGATCGACATCGATATTCCTGACAATCCGCCGGTAGGCATTGAAAAGGGCACTATGTTTGCGCGCAGAACGAAAGACGGTCTTGTTCCATACGCTGATCGGAAAGCGATTGATCAAGGGTACTTAAAAGATCAAAATTTAGAAATCGCTTATGCCAAAAGCAAAGCAGATGTTTATTTCACCCATATTCAAGGCTCAGCAAGATTAAAGGGCGAAAATGGCGATATAAAACGCATATCCTATGCAGCAAAATCAGGCCATCCCTATACATCAATTGGTAAAATTCTGATCGAACGGGGTGAAATTCATCCAGACAACATGTCGATGGTTGCCATACGTCAATGGATGGATGAAAACTCATCTTCGATTGATGAGCTGTTATGGCAAAATCAGTCCTATATTTTCTTCGCGGAAATTACAAACTTCGATCCGTCAATGGGGCCCATTGGTGCCGCTAAAATTCAGCTCATGGATCAGCGTTCTCTGGCTGTCGATAAAAATATCTATCAGTTTGGCTTGCCAATTTTCATCAATGCCGAAAACGCACCGATCAATGCGCTAAAACCAAACTTTCGACAACTCATGATCGCTCATGACACAGGTTCGGCAATTTTAGGGTCAGCTAGGGGTGATATTTTTATCGGAACTGGTTTAAAAGCAGGCGAAATAGCAGGCGGGATTGCTCATCAAGCCAGTTTTTTTGTGCTATTACCGGGTGAAAATAATTAACGGGCGCAGATGTCAAAACGGGTTAAAAAACTATCATTGGATGATCAAAAGGTTTGGCGTCATGTTACGCAAACCGTCATTCCCTATGGTGATCCATTTGAAGGCGATGCGTTTGAGGATGAGCTTAACCAAGAGGAAGAGCTTAAAAGCGTCAAACCTGAAAAAACGAGATTGCGCTCCACAGCGGAGAGTTATTCGCCACCGGTTCAACAACCGAAAACAAAAATAGCGTCAAGTGATCTGCACCCTATTGAACGTCCGGTGCATAAGAAAATCGCCAAGGGGCGTGTATCGATTGATGCGACGATCGATCTGCATGGCATGACCCAGCAAATCGCTCATCGTGCACTTTATAACTTCTTAACGGACGCATATCTTTGTGGTGATCGCCATGTTTTGGTCATCACAGGCAAGGGAAATTCTTCTGGTGGGCGAGGTATATTGCGCCAAGTTGTGCCTGAATGGTTCAAAAACCCTGAATTTAAAGAACTGGTTTCGGGATTTCGCGCATCCGCCCAACATCATGGTGGTGATGGCGCGCTTTATGTGCGTCTGCGGCGCAAGCATGATCCTCGAAATTAGGTGATGGAGATGAGCAATGACCCCATTTGGTAAGGCTGTTCGAGATCTGCGTGAAGAACGCGGCATTACACAAAAACAAATGGCCAAAGCGCTCGATGTCACGCCGGCCTATCTATCGGCCCTTGAACATGGCCATCGATCAAAACCCAACTGGCATTTTGTCCAACGCATTATTGGTTATTTTAATATTATCTGGGACGACGCTGAAGATCTGATGAATCTTGCGGGCATATCAGATCCAAAAATAACCATCGATACATCCGGCCTATCACCAAAAGCCACGGAAACTGCTAATCATTTGGCAAAGAGGATCGCACATTTGTCCGATGAAGAACTGGATGATATCAAAAAAATAATCGATAAGACCTAAACGCTAAAGGTCAAAGGGGCGCTACCATTTTGCGACAATGCTGCGCAGCTCTTTTTCATGTTTATTGACAAACCAACCGTAGTAATTTTCTCGCGGATATCTGCGGCCGCTGCGACGAAATTTTTTTGCGCGCTCATCTGGCTTGCCAAGATTGTATAAAGTGGCTGTTAGGCCTGGATTTTTGGAAATATCAACGCGACCAGTTTTCTTATATTCGTCAATGGAAACTCTGATCGAGGCTGCCATATAAGATAATGTCGTATTGGGATCCATGATGGCTTTATAAACGCTCCGCGCATCAGAAGCTTTAATTTTCTTATGCTTGGTTGTCGCATTGACTTTATCGGTTAGTTTAAGCGCGGTCAGCGGATTAATCTGGCCAAGTCCAAATGTTTGGCCGGCATAAAATGGTTGGAAAAACACAGCACTAAAGCGACCTTTTGGATATTTCTTTCCATCAACTTTCTTGCCACTAAACTTTGTATTCCAAATATTCTCTCTGCAAGACCAAAGTTCAAACGACCCTTTTGCCTTTGCGCAGGTTTTAAATTCATCACGCGCGACAAAATCCATTACGTTTTCACCGTCATGTTTGAATTCAAAATTATTGGTCGTATAGGCAGCAACTTTAACCAAATAGGATTGGAATGTATCATAAATGTCGACGTTGAACGTGTGCTCGCCAACAATCGCGCCAACCATGTGGATAGGATCTATTTTGTAAGCTGCAGCATATTTTTTAATGCCTTGCTGCAGTTTACGGTCTTTTTCCAAAAGCTTTTTGACTTTTTCATATTTGGCGTCGAAAGTTGTATTCTTTGCAGAAGTGCGTCGGCTGGATGCGCCTGGCACCTTTGGCTGTTTGGAATAACGATTTCCGCTGGGAACCACACGCGCAGAAGCTGCAGCAGCAAAATCTACTGACAATAGACCAATAACAGCCCCAATAGCGATCAGTCCCCGCATCACACCAAAATCCTATCTGCCCATTTACATGATTTCTTTATAGTATGAATTTAGACAAATCTGTGTCCTGCGCAAGATCGCCGACATGTTTTCGTACATATTCTGCATCAATTGTGACAGTTGTGCCACTCGTATCGGGCGCTGAGAACGAAATATCGTCCAAAACGCGCTCCATAACGGTCTGCAATCGCCGCGCACCAATATTTTCAACTGATGAATTCAAATGCACGGCAACATCTGCCAATTCGTCAATCGCGTCATCAGTAAATTCCAGCGTCACATCTTCGGTTTTCATCAATGCAACATATTGTTTGATCAAACTTGCTTCTGTTTCGGTTAAAATGCGGCGGAAATCATCTTTTTCCAGTGCACGTAATTCAACCCGGATCGGCAATCGACCTTGCAATTCAGGCAATAGATCCGATGGTTTGGCCACATGGAATGCGCCTGATGCCACAAATAAGATGTGATCCGTTTTGATCGGCCCATATTTTGTCGCAACGGTGGTTCCCTCAACAAGCGGCAACAGATCACGTTGCACCCCTTCACGGGAGACACCAACACCTGCGCCGCCATCTTTTGCCGCGATTTTGTCGATCTCATCAATGAAAACGATGCCGTCATTTTGCGCAGAGCGCATGGCTTCCTGTTGGATTTGTTCATCGTCCAGCAATTTGTCTGATTCGTCATTGATCAATTGTTCATATGAATCTTTGACTGTGGTTTTAACCTTTTTGGTTTGACCACCCATGGCTTTGCCAAACATATCGCTCAGATTTAGAACGCCAACATTTGCCCCAGGCATGCCAGGAATTTCAAAATTGGGCATACCTGATTGATTGTCTGTCAATTCGATTTCGATTTCCGTATCGTCAATTAAGCCTTCACGGAGTTTTTTGCGGAAGGAATCGCGTGTTTTAGGGGATGCGGTGTTACCACATAATGCATCAAGCACACGTTCTTCGGCATTTAAATGCGCTTTTGCTTTCACTTCAGCACGTTTTTTCTCTTTAACAATTGAAATACCGGCTTCAACAAGATCGCGGATAATTTGTTCAACATCACGGCCAACATAGCCGACCTCGGTAAACTTCGTGGCTTCGACTTTAATAAATGGTGCGCCAGCTAGCTTTGCCAAGCGGCGAGATATCTCAGTTTTACCCACGCCAGTTGGCCCAATCATCAAAATATTTTTTGGCATCACTTCATCGCGCAGATCATCTGGCAATTGCTGTCGACGCCAGCGATTGCGCATGGCAATCGCAACAGCGCGCTTGGCGTCTTTTTGTCCGATAATATAGCGATCAAGTTCTGATACGGTTTCACGTGGTGAAAATGTTGTCATTTAATTTTTATTCCATGTTCTTGGTAGTAATTGCGAAAACTTAAGTGACTTAAGAGACTATTTTTCAGTCCCAAGCGTTTCCACAACGATATTCTGATTGGTATAAACACAGATGTCGCCGGCAATCTCCATTGCTTTTTTGGCAATGTCTTCAGCTGACATATCTGTGTCCATCAATGCGCGAGCAGCTGCATAGGCGTAATTTCCACCCGACCCAATGGCCATAGTGCCATGTTCAGGCTCCAAAACATCACCATTACCGGTGATCGCCAGCGTTACGTCTTTATCGGCAACCAACATCATGGCTTCCAAACGACGTAAATAACGATCGGTGCGCCAGTCTTTGGCAAGTTCCACAGATGCGCGCATTAATTGACCTGGATATTGTTCAAGCTTGGCTTCCAAACGCTCTAAAAGCGTAAAGGCATCAGCTGTCGCGCCCGCAAAACCAGCAATCACATTGCCGCCTTTACCGATGCGGCGTACTTTTCGTGCATTACCTTTCATAACGGTTTGCCCAAGGCTAACCTGTCCATCACCGGCCATAACGGAAACTCCGTCTTTTTTGACGGTAATAATTGTGGTTGCGTGCATGGGCGCATATGGCGCCGCGGCTGGGTTTTGATCACTCATAAATATTCCTAACTTCCTGCCAATCATGAGATTTGGCCCATAAAAGCAATTCATTGATCCCATATGTAGGTGCGAAATGTCGAAAATCAAAACGTAAATTTTATAAAACCACCATCTCACTTATGGAAATTTATCCCTCGGCCTGTTATTGAGCACTTATTATTTTGTCACTTGGAGCAGCCGATGGCTCAAGAATTATCAAATAGATCAGCATCCATTGAACGTAAAACCAATGAAACAGATATTTCTGTTTCGGTAAAAATCGATGGAACGGGCGTCAACAATATCAAAACCGGTGTCGGGTTTTTTGACCATATGCTGGATCAATTATCCCGCCATTCGTTGATTGATATGGATATTCATGCCGATGGTGATTTGCATATTGATGATCACCACACTGTTGAAGATGTGGGTATTGCAATCGGTCAGGCTTTGTCGAAAGCGCTGGGTGACCGAAAAGGCATCACGCGTTATGCCAGCTTGGATCTTGTGATGGATGAAACCATGACAAAAGCCGGGATTGATATTTCAGGTCGTCCATTTTTGGTGTGGAATGTGGAATTTTCCGCACCAAAAATCGGAACCTTCGATACCGAGCTTGTACGAGAGTTTTTCCAAGCCCTTGCACAGAACAGCGGTATGACATTACATGTCAAAAACTACTATGGTGCCAATAATCACCATATTGCAGAAACCTGTTTTAAAGCTGTGGCGCGTGTTTTGCGTACAGCATGCGAAATTGACCCGCGACAGGCGGATAAAATCCCGTCTACCAAGGGAACGTTGGGCTAAACGAGGAACCAAATGAAGCCGTATTTCATACTCGGTTCAAAAACAGCAAGACATATGAGTGAGCTTATCGCCATTGGTGATAAGTTCTCTTGGCTTGCTGCATTGTTTGCACCATTTTGGTTTCTATGGCGTGGTATGTGGGTGCATACTTTGTTATCGCTTGCGGCGTTCATGCTTGTGGGTGGCATATCTGCTGGTATTGAAAATCAAATATTGCCGGCAATTGTGCAAGTCGCATTGTCACTTTGGTTTGGCTTTGAAGCGCGTTATTTTTATATCGAGCACCTACAACGACAAGGCGCGAATGTTTTAGCTTTACATTTAGCCTATGATGAACAGATGGCGCTGGAACTTCATCAAGACGCATATCCATTTCCAGAACAAGACCCTCAGGACACATCCAATATCATTACTTCATACGATAAAGCATATCATGCAGATATGATATTTGGCAGTAATTAGGAATATTCATGAAAGTTGCTGTTATTGATTATGGATCGGGAAATCTCCGATCTGCCGTTAAATCATTTGAGCGCGCAGCGCGTGAAGCAGGCTTATCCGCAGAGATAAATTTGGTTGATACGCCTGAAGCTGTTCTTGCAGCTGATCGCATTGTCCTACCCGGCGTTGGTGCTTATGCCGATTGTCGCCGCGGTTTGGGCGCTGTGCCTGGCATGGTCGAAGCTTTACATGAAGCTGTGATTGAAAAAGCCCAACCGTTCTTTGGTATTTGCGTGGGCATGCAGCTCATGTCCACCCGCGGGCTCGAAAAAGAGACAATTGACGGGCTAAATTGGATTTCTGGAGATGTTGCTGAAATTCAAATTGATGACCCGAGCCTTAAGATCCCTCAAATGGGATGGAACACGATCGATCTAACGCGAGATCATCCTTTGTTTGAGGGGATCAAAACGGGCATTGATGGCAAACATGCATATTTTGTCCATTCATACCACTTCGTGCCTGAAAATCCTGATGATGTGTTAGCAACCGTCCAATATGGTGGCACGGTGACGGCTGTCATTGCCAAAGACAATATGATCGGCACACAATTTCACCCAGAGAAAAGCCAGGAACTTGGCCTTTCGCTCATTACAAATTTTCTAAAATGGTCTGTGTAATATGATCCTGTTTCCAGCAATTGATTTAAAAGATGGCCAGTGTGTTCGTTTAAAACTCGGCGATATGGACCAGGCGACCGTTTATAATGACAGCCCAGGTGCACAAGCAAAAGCGTTTGAAGACCAAGGCTTTGAATGGCTGCATGTGGTGGACTTAAATGGTGCTTTCGCTGGCGAAAGCGTGAATGGCGCTGCAGTTGAAGAAATATTGGCATCAACCAAAAACCCTGTGCAGCTCGGCGGTGGCATTCGCAATCTTGATCATATTTCATCCTGGCTTGAAAAAGGTCTAGCGCGTGTGATCTTGGGTACCATCGCTGTTCGAGACCCAGACTTGGTCAAACAGGCATGTCGCGAATTCCCCGGCAAAATTGCTGTTGGCATCGATGCAAAAGGCGGCAAAGTTGCTGTTGAAGGTTGGGCAGAAGCGTCTGAACTTGGTGTTGTCGAATTGGCGAAAGAGTTTGAAGGCGCTGGTGTGTCAGCCATTATCTATACCGATATTGATCGCGATGGTGTGCTCAAAGGCATTAATTGGGAATCTACGCTTGAACTGGCGCAATCCGTATCAATCCCGGTGATTGCATCAGGCGGTCTTGCATCCATGGATGATATAGACATGATGGCGAGTGATGAGGCACAGATTTTGGAAGGCGCCATTTCAGGACGTGCGCTCTATGATGGTCGCATTGACCCCGATGAGGCGCTTAATGTGTTGCGCAACGCAAAGAACAAAGGATAAAACATGCTGAAATCCCGTGTTATTCCGTGTTTGGATGTGAAAGACGGCCGTGTTGTTAAAGGCGTGAACTTTGTCGATCTTGTCGATGCTGGTGATCCGGTCGAAGCCGCAAAAGCCTATGATGCTGCAGGTGCTGATGAATTGTGCTTTTTAGATATCACCGCATCATCAGGCAATCGTGAAACGATCTTTGATGTTGTTGCACAAACGGCTGAGCATTGTTTCATGCCTCTCACAGTGGGTGGCGGTGTGCGAGAAGTTAAAGATATTCGCAAGCTGCTATTATCCGGCGCGGATAAGGTTTCAATTAATACCGCTGCTGTAAACAATCCTGATTTTGTAGGGGAAGCCGCGGATAAATTTGGCAACCAATGTATTGTGGTTTCAATTGACGCCAAAAAGACATCCAAACCTGGTGAAGAGAACCGTTGGGAGATCTTTACCCATGGCGGTCGCAATGAAACAGGCATCAATGCGATTGAATTTGCCATTCGCATGACAGAACTGGGTGCTGGTGAATTGCTTGTCACGTCTATGGATCGCGATGGATCCAAAATCGGCTATGATATTGAATTAACGCGCGCAATTGCTGATGCAACGTCGGTTCCGGTTATTGCCTCTGGTGGAGTGGGTGATCTTGACCACTTGGTTGAGGGTATTCGTGATGGGCATGCGACCGCAGTTCTTGCAGCTTCTATTTTCCATTTTGGCACTTATACAATTGGTGAAGCTAAGCAATATATGGCCGATGCTGGGCTTGCCATGCGACTTGATTAACAGAAGATAATCCTCACTTTGCAGCTGACTTGACCGAAGAGGCGCAGGCTGCTTAAAGGTATTAAACGAGGGGAAGATCGATCATGAGTGAATTTGATCTCAAAGATCTTGAAAAGATAGTAAGCGCACGCGCCAATGCGTCGCCGGATGAATCTTGGACAGCAAAGCTCGTCTCCAAAGGTCAGGAAAAAGCTGCAAAAAAGCTGGGCGAAGAAGCCGTTGAAGCTGTGATCGCCGCCGTGAGCAATGACCGTGGCGAGCTTATTAAAGAATCTGCCGATGTTTTGTTCCATCTATTGGTCGTTTTAAAGATCGCAGATATCCCGCTCGACGAAGTTTTGGCGGAACTTGAAAGCCGAACATCGCAATCTGGCATATCTGAAAAAGCCTCAAGACCGAGTGGATAAACGCCATTGGATAATATTAATCGCATGATAAATGAAGATCCCCATGGTCAAGATCACATTGGCCGAGAGAAATATTCTCCTTTTCGTGC
>JAHDFS010000022.1:0-4787 GCA_020628035.1 Rhizobiaceae bacterium | reverse complement strand
AAGATCCCCATGGTCAAGATCACATTGGCCGAGAGAAATATTCTCCTTTTCGTGCATTTAGTGCCGAAAGATGGTCTGAATTTCGTGCAAATACGCCACTCACATTGTCAGAAGATGATGTGAAACGGCTTCGATCTTTGAATGATCCAGTGGATCTAAATGAAATCGAGCGTATTTATTTGTCTTTGTCGCGTATGCTGTCTGCCCATGTTGAAATGTCGCAAGGCTTGTTTGCTCAGCGCCGGCATTTTCTCAATCTGGAACGCGCAACGCAAAGCCCGTTTATTATCGGGATTGCGGGTTCTGTTGCCGTGGGCAAATCCACAACAGCACGTGTTTTGAAAGAACTTCTAAGCCGCTGGCCATCTCACCCAAAGGTGGATCTGGTTACAACGGACGGTTTTCTCCATCCCAATGCCTATTTGAATGAGCATGGGATTATGGATCGTAAAGGCTTTCCAGATAGCTATGATATTGGTGCAGTATTGCGGTTTTTATCGGATATTAAATCAGGCAAAAAACGTGTAGATGCGCCTTTATATTCGCATATGATATATGATGTTTTGCCGGGTAAGTATCAAACCATCGAAATGCCAGATATACTTATTTTTGAGGGAATTAACGTACTTCAAGTTAGAGATTTGCCGGCTCATGGTCGAATGGTCCCATTCGTCTCTGATTTCTTCGATTTTTCAATCTATATTGATGCGGATGAGGAAAAGATCGAACAATGGTATATCGAACGTTTCATGCGTCTGCGTGAAACAGCTTTTAAAAGCCCGGAATCATTTTTCCATCGTTATTCTGAAATCTCGGAAGACGAAGCTTTGAGCATTGCAAAGGGGCTTTGGCAGAATATCAATATGAAAAATCTCTATGAGAATATCTTGCCAACGCGTCCTCGCGCTGACCTTATTTTGCGAAAAGGTGATAACCATCTTGTTGAAGAGGTCCTATTGCGCCGGCTTTAAAGTTATCTTCGCACTAATGAGCTACCAAAATTAATTATATCTTAGAGACACGGTTGTAGGTTGTATTCGATAAGCAGCGAGTATAACGATGGCCCGGCATTTTTATATTAGAGAAAGAATAATCTTACAGCTCATGGTGCTGCTGTTTTGGATTATCATGGCTTCGCTCGCGCATTTTTCGCGCATTGATGTAGATTATGCGTCCTTCAAGAATTTCTATTTCATTTCTGGCGGTTTATATGGCCTCGCCCTGTTGATGATACTAATCAAAGATAAATATGTCGCTCCGATCGCCGAAATTTTGGCTGCCGGGTTTGCATTTTTGACCCCCATGTTTATCGCAACCTATTTGGCCTACACATTCGATATCCCCTTAGCAGATGATCATTTGGTTATGATGGACAAAAGCCTGGGATTTGATTGGATGGCGTTCATCCAATTCGTCGACAGTCATGAACAGTTCTCCAATTGGCTCAATACCGCTTACGGCTCGTTAAAATATCAACTGTTTCTAACACCCATATTCCTATGCATTCTTGGTCAAGTTCCACGGGCATTTGCGTTTATGTTTGGTTATGCGCTCATGGCAATCATCGCCAGCGCCATCACGATATGGTTCCCTGCTGTTGGAACCTATAGCATTTATGAAATTGATCCGGCGATCCTTCAGCATATCAATGTGAAATATGGCTATCACTTCTTGGAGGAGTTCAACGCTGTTCGCAATGGATCTGCGTTCACATTATCAGGTGAAACAGCGGCGGGTATCGTAACATTCCCGTCCGTTCATGCTGGCATGGGCTTTCTAATAATCTGGGCGTTATGGCGAACGAAGTTACTTAAATGGCCCTGCATTGTCCTTAATCTATCAATGGCAGTTTCAGCCATATCTCATGCCAATCATTATTTGGTCGATGTAATTGCAGGTCTACCACTTGCCGGGATCGTGGTGCTGATCTCAGGCACCATGTTTATGGGCTACAAAATAAACCGGCAACTAACCAGACGACGCGAACTGGTCATTCTAAATACGACTGACTGAAGCGATTGCTAATCTCATTTTCAAAATGACTTCCTTGGGATGCAGTGGTTAGCTGCTCGCCATTATGACCTTATCGTTCAGTAAAAATTTAAATTCCTTACCCGTTAGATTAGATACAAACCAATTTGCGCGATCGGTTTAATCTTCACCGCTTTTTATTGGCTTCAAACAATATACCCAGTTAACCATTGTGCGAAACATTATGCTTCACTGAGTGTGTTATTTATTTATTTTATAGTTTTTAACCAAAGTAATACTGTAATTTATACTATAATTTTACGTTAATTACTTATTTAATATTCTAGTATTAAGTATTCGCAGTAATTAATATTTGCTCTTCCTAGTTATTAACAAAATCCACTTGAGAGAAATTTCATGTCTTCATCTAACACACCAACTCACCTGGTAATAAATACTACTTATGCTAATGAAAACTACATACACAACCTAATTTATCATTCAAAAAACGGTATTCGCAATGCGAAACCTTATTTTGCTTCAATTTTGATTTATGTATCCTTTGCAATGGTTTACCTGACATATCTGGATCAATTATCCATGATAAATCTGCGGCGGTATGCTACATCATTGTTACCAGAAATGACGATAATTCTGCCAACACTTTTCTTTATTTGCGCCGTCTTGAGTGCCATAAGACGCGGTAAACATCGTCGAACTTATGCGCTGAAGAAGTTATTCAGCTCAAGAAGTGTATCAAACTTTCTCGTAGGATTGTTTGTATTAACGGCGTTTGTTGTTTTTCTAAGTATGTTTACGGCAATGAAGGGTACATTCGGTCACATATTTGGTTTTGACCATGATAGTTGGCAGGCTGATCTTGATAAATTGCTGTTTCTTGGGGTGGATCCGTGGCGATTTTTGTTTTTGCCTATCCATTCCCTGGAGCTCCAGAGCATAATCGAAGTAAATTATAACGTGGTTTGGCACGTACAACTATTTTCTGTTTTAGCAATCGTCGCCTATTCGGGCCTTAGAACAAAAACGAGTATAAGATACTTGTTGTGTACTTTGTTTGTATGGTCGATTATTGGATCCTTATTTGCCAGTATGTTTTTATCAGCAGGACCTGCCTTTTATGGGCTAGTTACAGGTGATGAATTGAGATTTGGTGAGCAAATGGCCTTGTTAGCTGAGTATGAAAATGGCCATGCTTCTTTGTATCAAGCTTACCTTTGGAATGCCTATATTACGAAATCGTCTGGTATTGGAACTGGGATAGCTGCCTTCCCAAGCTTGCACGTTTCATTTGTAGTTTTGCACACATTGTTTGCGTTTGAGATCAATAAGAAGTTGGGCTTCTTCGCGCTAGCCTATGCGCTTTTTGTTTGGTTTAGTTCAGTGTATCTTGCGTGGCACTATGCAATTGATGGAATTGCTGGAGGCATCTTAGTTGTTATAATTTACTATGTTGTTCGTAAGGTTACACCCGAAAAAAAAGCAAATTCATCACACCCCAGACCTAACAGGGCGCCCGGCCAGCGCATGATGGCTTAATATTAACTTAGGACAATCGTGCTAGTGGTTTTGTATATCGGATCTTGGTTATTTCAAGATAGTTTGTTTAGAGCCGTTTGCGAGTAACTTTATGTCTTCAGCTAATAATGCAATTAGACCGGCGATCAGCAGTGCCGCTGGATTTCATCGTTATTTTGATGACATCATTAGATATTCAAAACACGGCGCGTTGATTGCAAAACCGTTTTATATCACGCTGGTTGTTTATGTTATTCTTGCGGGAGCTTATCTTGCATATGTCGATCGTGCTTCCATTGTGAATTTCGATCCATATTTTCAAAGAATGTTGCCGCAACTTGTTTTTTTCTTCCCACTAATACTTTTAGTGGGAGGAATTTCTGGCGCATTACGGCGCGGCAAGCACCGTCGCAAATATGCAGTTAAATCATTGTTTAATTCGCGTAATGTGGCAAATTATTTGGTCGGCCTCTCAATTATAATTTCGCTGATGGTCTTTCTGGCCATGTTCACAGCCGTTAAAAACACCTTTGGCGATATTCAGGGGTTCGAGCACGATATTTGGCAGGCAGATCTTGATCAACTTTTGTTCTTTGGGCACGATCCATGGCGCATTTTGTTTACGCCCATTCATTCCCTTCCTCTCCAGAAAATCATCGAGTTAAACTATAATATTTTTTGGCATGTTCAGGTCTTTGGAATTGTCGCGTATATTGCTTTTTCCGATTATAAAACCAATGGACGTGTGCGTTATCTGGTTTGCTCATTGCTTGTCTGGGGCATAGTGGGATCATTGTTTGCTGGATTATTCGTATCCGCAGGGCCTGCATTTTATGGGTTGGTGACCGGCGATGAGCTGAGATTTGGTGAACAAGTGGCAATTTTAGCGCAATATGATGCAAGCACTGCAATCTCATATCAATCATATCTTTGGAAATCTTATATCAACAACGTACCGGGTTTTGGTACGGGTATCTCAGCCTTTCCCAGTATTCATGTATCACTTGTTGTCCTGAACATGCTATTCGCATTTGAGATCAATAAAAAACTCGGCTACCTCGCAACTTTCTATGCTCTCTTTGTTTTGTATAGCTCTGTTTATCTTGCCTGGCATTATGCAATTGATGGCATATTTGGTGGGATCTTAGTTGCGATTATTTACTATGTCGTTCGCAAGATGATGCACAAAGATAAATCTGCATTAGCGAGTTGCTAGTTTAATTCGGTCACGCGTCTGAGTGTTAAATTTATCCGGCCGCCATTCTTTAAAAGCGGCGATG
>JAHDFS010000175.1:2106-5471 GCA_020628035.1 Rhizobiaceae bacterium | reverse complement strand
GCATTAACACTTTTTTCATAAAAGTTAACAAAGTATTAAGAAATCGTAAATTTCATAAGTTTCGCGCAAGCCCCGGCATATTAAACAAAGCCAGATATATTTAAGGAGCTAAGTTATGCCTGGTTCAAAAGTATTACTTATTGACGACAACATTCATCAACACGAATTGTTTAGCTGTTACGCTGAATCTGCTGAAAAAATCGAATTAAAGTCAGCTGTTGATATTGATCAGGGCATGGTGTCCATGATGGATAAACAGCCCGACGTTATTCTTTTAGATAATCATTTAGAATTTGACGAAACCTATAAGGACAGCGTGCCGCAATTACGGGCCTTTGGATACACAGGTCCAATCGTGGTGATTTCAACAGATATCAGCAATTTATCTCAAGACGAACTTGAAGATTATTCTGTTACAAATTGCGCCGGCAAACTCGATTTTGATCGGAACAACTTTGAAAATAAGATTTATGAGCTCATGGCTGCGTAAACTTAGCAAGCATAAATAAAACAAAACCCGCTAGAGGGATGGATCTAGCGGGTTTTTCGTTAACTGGAGGAAAATTAACGTCACTTATTCAGCGGCAAGTCGAACACCTGGGGCAGCGTCGCGCACCGTGCCATCAACGTGGTTTTCAAACTTCTCGAAATTGGCAACAAACATATCAACCAAACGTGTCGCCATTTCATCATATGCTTCTTTATCGTCCCATGTAGAACGTGGGTCCAAAATCGAAGTTTCAACACCTTCTACTGATACTGGAACCTGGAAGCCAAAATTTGCATCCATGCGGTAATCAGCATCATTTAAAGTGCCATCAAGCGCAGCGGTTAACAGTGCACGAGTGGCTTTAATTGGCATGCGATTACCAACGCCATAGGCGCCACCGGTCCAGCCAGTATTGACCAACCAGCAATTAACGCCGTGTTCAGCAATCAATTTGCGCAACAAGTTTCCGTAAACAGCAGGATGGCGCGGCATGAAAGGTGCGCCAAAGCACGTTGAGAATGTTGCTTCAGGCTCAGTTACACCTTTTTCTGTACCAGCCACTTTTGCAGTGTAGCCAGATAAGAAGTGATACATGGCTTGATCCGGAGTTAACTTCGCAATGGGTGGCAAAATTCCAAACGCATCAGCAGTGAGCATAATGATATTCAAAGGATGCCCAGATTTACCTGTTTTACTTGCATTCGGGATGAAGTGAAGCGGGTATGCGCAACGGGTATTTTCCGTTAAAGATCCATCATCAAAATCAGGCTCGCGGTTGTCATTTAAAACAACATTTTCAAGCACTGTGCCGAAACGGGTTGTCGTGCCGTAAATTTCTGGCTCAGCTTCTTGTGACAGGCGAATGGTTTTAGCATAACAACCACCTTCAAAATTGAAGATACCGTCTTCACCCCAGCCATGTTCATCATCACCGATGAGTGTCCGGTTCGGATCAGCAGATAATGTTGTTTTACCTGTACCAGATAAACCAAAGAACACAGCTGAATCACCTGTCGGGCCAACATTTGCTGAGCAGTGCATTGGCATGACGTCTTTTTCAGGTAGCAGGTAGTTGAGCATGGTGAAGACAGATTTCTTCATCTCGCCAGCGTATGATGTGCCACCGATCAAAACGATACCTTTTGAAACATTCAATGCAATGACAGTTTCAGAACGACATTCATGACGCTCAGGATCCGCACGGAAGCTTGGCAAATCAATGATTGTCAATTTGGCCACAAACTCTTCCAAATCTTCACGACTTGGACGGATAAGCAAGTTGCGGATGAACAGTGAGTGCCATGCAAATTCAGTCACAACGCGTGTTGGTAGAGCATTTTCCTGATCAGCACCGCCAACAAGATCTTGAACAAATAAGTCACGACCTTCCGCATGTGAAATCATATCATCGTAAAGGCGCTCAAAGGCGGCAGATGACATGCCTTTATTATTGTCCCACCAAATCTGGTCTTCAGTCTTTGCATCACGGACAGTAAATTTATCCGCTGCAGAACGACCGGTATGCTGTCCGGTGATCGCACGCAAAGCGCCATGAGCGGTTAACGTTGCTTCTTTACGTTGGAGCGCCTGCTCATAAAGCGCGCCTTCGGTCAAGTTGTAATAGACAGACGAATTCGTCGTTAGTCCACATTGATCGATGCCGAACGCTTTATTGCGTAAACCAAATTCCTGGGTCATAGCAGGAGCCTTTCCATTTTTTAAATGACGCTTAAACTTAAGCACCGGAACATACATTTCTTTTAAAATAAAACAAGAAGAATCTAAAAAAAAATTAATAAAAACAATAATTTAATCGTTTTAAATAAATTAAAAAAAATCTAAATCGTTTTAAATCCTTGTTTATTAACGTTTGACAACCGCGTGCAAAAATGAGGGTTTTTTCGGTGAAAATTTAATTTGGTGACTTTAATTTGCGCCTGTGCCACATTTTGTTCTCTTTTTATCCGCATTACGGCACAACATGTGAAACGCGTGTAAATGTAAATTATTCAATTTTGGAGATATCGATGCAGACTATTGCCTTGGTGGACGACGACAAAAACATTCTTACTTCGGTATCAATAGCCTTAGAAGCAGAAGGCTATCGAGTGGAGACATATACCGATGGTGCATCAGCATTGGATGGATTATTGGCGCGACCACCACAACTCGCCGTATTTGATATCAAGATGCCGCGCATGGACGGTATGGAATTATTACGCCGCTTAAGACAGAAATCTGATCTACCAGTGATATTTCTAACGTCTAAAGACGAAGAGATTGATGAATTGTTTGGCCTCAAAATGGGCGCAGATGATTTTATCACCAAACCGTTTTCACAAAGATTGTTGGTGGAACGCGTAAAAGCTATCCTGCGCCGCGGTGCAAATCGGGAAGCAGGCTCAACGCAAAAAAGTGAAGCTGGTGAGCAAAAGATTCTCGAACGTGGCCATCTCTCAATGGACCAAGAACGTCATATCTGCACCTGGAAAGGTGAAGTTGTCACGCTGACCGTGACTGAATTTTTGATCTTATTATCACTCGCTCAGCGCATTGGTGTGGTCAAGAGCCGCGATTCATTGATGGATGCAGCTTATGATGATCAAGTCTATGTTGATGATCGCACAATCGACAGCCACATTAAACGTTTGCGTAAAAAGTTTAAAATGGTCGATAAAGAGTTTAATATGATCGAAACGCTTTATGGTGTGGGCTATCGTTTTCGCGAATCGTGATAGTTCAGCGCCTAATTGCTTCGATTAAACTGTATTAGATTGTACTTAAATTGGATGATGTTCCGGCCAAATTAACAGGGTCTGATGAAAATTCCGAATTACGGAATTCCAAACCCCAGACTGACGCGCCATCTGACGCG
>JAHDFS010000175.1:0-2006 GCA_020628035.1 Rhizobiaceae bacterium | reverse complement strand
CTGACGCGCCATCTGACGCGACAGCTGGTAAGGCCCGGTCAAAAAGGTATGCGCAAAACAAACGCGTAGGTGAACAACCACGTTTTAAGTTTACCCATCCGTTTACTTTTATTCGGCGGATATTCGGCGGTTTTATTTTTTCCAGCTTAACGCGCAGGATCTTGTTTTTAAATCTAGCTGCGCTCTTGGTTTTGGTATCGGGCATTTTATATCTCAATCAGTTTCGCGAGGGTTTGATTGATGCCCGGGTTGAAAGTTTGCTCACACAGGGCGAAATCATCTCAGGTGCAATCGCAGCCTCGGCAAGTGTTGAAACAGATTCAATTACAATCGATCCGCAAAAACTTTTGGAACTTCAGGCTGGCGAAAGTCTGTCCCCAACCGTTTCCGACGACAATGTGTTTCCCTTTGATCCCAAACAGATCGCACCTGTGCTACGTCGCGTGATTTCACCAACGCGCACGCGGGCACGTATTTATGATCAGGACGCTGAGCTGCTGCTCGATTCGCGTTTTCTATATACAAGTGGCCAGGTTCTTCGTTTTGATTTAGATGAGCCAGACGACGAGGAAGATCTGCATATTTGGGAGCGGATCTCAAAATTTTTCAATGGATTGCTGCAGCCGGGGAATTTATCGATCTACCGTGAAGCCCCGGAAGCGGATGGTTCTATCTATCCAGAGGTGATGAGTGCGCTCACCGGTGGGCGCGGTGCGGTGGTTCGCGTGACTGAAGACAGTGAACTTATTGTATCTGTCGCGGTGCCAGTTCAGCGTTTCCGCGCCGTTCTGGGTGCGCTTTTATTATCCACTCAAGCCGGTGATATTGATAAAATTGTTCAGGCAGAACGAGAAGCGATTGTGCGGGTCTTTGGCGTAGCAGCTTTTGTGACCATTATCTTGTCGCTTTTGCTCGCAAGCACCATTGCAAATCCACTACGTCGCTTATCCGCAGCAGCCGTGCGCGTGCGTCGTGGGGTAAAAGCGCGTGAGGAAATTCCAGATTTTTCTGCTCGGCAGGACGAAATTGGAAATTTGTCGATCGCCTTGCGCGATATGACCAGCGCACTTTATGACCGCATTGATGCGATTGAGAGCTTTGCGGCTGATGTGAGCCATGAGCTGAAAAACCCTCTAACATCTTTGCGCAGCGCCGTTGAAACCCTGCCTTTGGTGAAAAACACAGAATCGCGCGACAAGCTGCTTGGTGTCATCCAACATGATGTGAAGCGCCTAGATCGTCTCATCAGCGATATCTCCGATGCATCAAGATTGGATGCAGAGCTCGCTCGGGATGATGCGCGCATTGTCGATATGGCAAAATTATTGAAAGATCTGGTTGAGATATCTTCGCAAGTCAGTAGAAGAAGCAAAGATGTTAAAATCAGCTTGAAGATCGCTGATACCGCCAAAGATGAAACTTATGAGGTCTTGGGGCATGATTTGCGCTTGGGGCAGGTTATTACCAATCTCATTGAAAATGCCAGAAGCTTTGTAGCGGATCAAACAGGCCATATTCAGATCGAACTCACCAAAGACGATGAAACACTGATCATCAAAGTCATGGATAATGGCCCAGGTATTCGAATCGAAGATATCAATCGTGTCTTTGAGCGTTTTTACACCGATCGCCCCGAAGGCGAAGATTTTGGTCAAAATTCTGGACTGGGTCTATCGATCAGCCGTCAAATCATCGAAGCGCATGCCGGCCAAATCGACGTTAAAAATGTAATCTCTGAAAAAGACGGATCGATTTTAGGTGCTTGTTTCGAAATTTGCCTGCCGTTGATTAACGAGAATTAGGAATAATACTGTATCGTAACATCAAATTTGGTGCGGTGAACGACGATTTTGAACTTTTCTCAATCCAACCATTAAATTTTTGCTTGAACTTAGCGTCACCCTGTACATGATAGCGGAACTGCAAATCAGCTTCAGTTTAATAAGAAGTAATGACGGTATGGGGTCTACATGATCGGATTGGTGCTTGTCACCCATGGCAATTTA
>JAHDFS010000021.1 GCA_020628035.1 Rhizobiaceae bacterium | reverse complement strand
TCGGTTTATTTACATCTCAGTTGAGGTAAAGCTCACCGCTTCATAATCAAAGCCGCAGTCCTATCGGGCCACGGCTCCATAATTCGATAGCGAGGCTATACATCAACATAGCAATAAGCACAAGAGGTTTAGCGCGATTCTATATCAAAGAGTTTGCGCTTGATCTGTTAAGGGGAAAATGCCGGTGGCTGAAACCAATCAAGATGAGAATTCAAAAAGAGCGTCACTCAAACCGCTCAGAACTTTGCTCCCCTATCTCTTAAGATATCCAAAGCTGATTATCGGCGCTTGCATATTTTTATTGCTCGCAGCAGTGACGACCCTCACCCTTCCAATGGCAGTGCGTCGAGTGATTGATAACGGCTTTTCAGGACAAGATGCCGATTTTGTAAACAGCTATTTCACCGTGCTTATGGGCATTGCTATCGTGCTCGCGATCTCAAGTGGCATGCGTTACTACTTTGTCATCCTCATCGGCGAGCGCGTGATCACCGATCTGCGCCGAGATGTGTTCGACCATATCGCGAATTTGTCACCTGGTTTTTATGATGTAAATCGATCCGGCGAGATCATTTCCCGCTTAACAGCTGACACCACACAGATAAAATCTGCTGTGGGGGCAACAGCATCCATGGCGCTTCGAAACTCTATTCTTTGCTTGGGTGGCGTGATCATGATGTTTGTCACATCATTTAAATTATCGCTCTTCGTCATCATCGGCATCCCGCTTGTGGTTTTGCCTTTGGTTGGATTTGGACGTGCGGTACGCCGTCGGTCACGACATGCGCAGGACACCTTAGCAGAAGCCATGGCCTATGCATCTGAAGCCATCAACGCAACGCGGACATTACAGGCTTTCAACGCTGAAAAAACAGCGTCGGGACGTTTTAACGGTGCAGTCGACGAGGCTTTCGCCGCAGCAAGATCTGCGGTCACAACGCGTGCAACATTGACCGTTTTTACAATCTCGCTCGTCTTTTGCGGTGTGGTTGGCATCCTATGGTCCGGCGCGCATTCTGTACTTGATGGCAATATGTCAGCCGGTACTTTGGGTCAATTCCTACTCTATTCAGTCTTAGCAGCTGGTAGCTTGGGTGCATTGTCAGAAGTTTACAGCGAACTTTCGCAAGCCGCCGGTGCAGCAGAGCGTTTGGGCGAACTCTTACAAGAGCAATCCGATATTCAAGATCCTGAAAACCCAATTGCCCTTCCACAACCGCCAAAAGGAACCATCGAGTTTTCTAAGGTTGATTTTGCTTATCCATCGCGACCCGATACGAATATTCTCGATAAGCTGTCCTTTACAATTAATTCCGGCGAAACAGTTGCGATTGTCGGTCCATCTGGCGCTGGTAAAAGTACATTATTCTCGCTCATTTTAAGGTTCTATGATCCAACATCTGGTGAAGTGAAGATTGATGGTGTCGATGTTAAAAAAGGAACATTGGAAGATGTCCGCAGCCGCACCGCTATCGTGCCGCAAGATGTGACAATTTTTGCAAGCTCGGTCTCTGAAAACATCGCGTTTAGCCGTCAAGACGCAACCGACGAAGACATCAAAACCGCATCCATCAATGCACTGGCTGATGAATTCGTCCAAGACATGGATGATGGCTATAACAGCATGATTGGCGAACGGGGCGTGACACTATCTGGCGGCCAACGACAGCGCGTCGCTATTGCGCGCGGCATGTTAAAAGACGCGCCAATTCTGTTGCTTGATGAAGCAACCTCCGCACTTGATGCACAAAGTGAAAAACTCGTGCAACAGGCACTCGATCGGATGATGGAAAACAGAACCACGATCGTCATCGCGCACCGTTTGTCGACCATCTTAAAAGCAGATCGTATTCTGGTGATGGATAAAGGCAAGATCGTTGAAGAAGGCACGCATCAAACGCTGTCATCTGCCGGTGGCATTTATGCGAATCTGGCGAAGTTGCAATTCGAGCAGGAACTTGAGGGATAGATGAGCGCTACAGTTTTTAGCGCTCTGTGAGTTTTAGCTCAATCCGACGGTTGGTGTCGCGCGCCTCTTGGCTATCGCCTTCAGCAATGGGTTGGAATTCACCAAACCCAGCCGCCACAAGACGGTTTGCCGGCACACCCTGATCGATCAGGAATTTAACCACAGAGGTCGCACGTGCACTTGATAGCTCCCAGTTATCGGCATAGCGACCCGTACCTGAAAGAGGCACATTATCGGTATGCCCATCAACACGAAGCACCCAATTGATCTCAGATGGAATTTCGCGTGAAAGATCAAGCATCGCTTCGGCGAGTTTAGCCATTTCAATCTGACCATCTTCATTCAGCTCATTGCCACCTGATGGGAACAGAACCTCGGACTGGAACACAAAACGGTCGCCCACAATGCGGATATTTTCGCGATCTGACAAAATCGCACGCAATCGACCAAAGAAGTCGGAGCGATAACGGTTCAGCTCCTGCACACGTTGTGCAAGCGCAACGTTCAGGCGACGACCAAGATCAGCAATCTTCACCTGCGCCTCATCATCTTTCTTTTCCGACACTTCAAGCGCATCTTCAAGCGCTGCCAATTGGCGGCGCATAGCTGAGATCTGTTGATTTAAAAGGTTCACCTGGCTCAATGCACGTTGTGAAACTTTCTTTTCTTCGTCGAGATCTTGGTTTAATCGACCAATCTCATCGCTTGCGGATTGCGACGCGCCAGCGCCATCATTGAGCAATTGTTCAAGACGCGAACGTTCGCTTTCTGCTGATGATAAAGAGGCTTGCAAATTTGCCAATGTATCTTCCAAATCCTGGCGACCGGCTTTTTCAAGCGCCAGTAATTGCGTCAGTTCATTGATCTGCGAGTTCAAACGCGTCAACACTTCATCGCGACCACTGATTTCGCGACTTAAGAAGAACTGCGCCAACACAAATACGGAGAGCAAAAACATAATGGCCAGCAGGAGTGTTGATAACGCATCAACAAATCCGGGCCAGTAATCAACTGAACGATCGCGACGACGATTGCGAGAAAGAGCCATGTTGCCGCCCTACTTATCTTTGATCCGGTCGGCCAACTTATCCAACGTGATACGCATCGATTTAGACTCTTCTTGTTGCGCATCAATCCAATCCCGCAACATCTGCTGCTCGTTGCGCATATTTTTAACAAGACCCTGAATGCCTTCCGCCAAATTTGCCATGGCAGCTGTTGTGCGTTGGTTGGTGCCACCATCAACAGATAGATTTTTCAGATGCTCTGCAACGGCCTTAAGCTCTTCAGAACTGTCAGCATTTGTTGTGATCGTTGGCACATTGGCACTTCCCACATCAGACGTCACATCGGTGACTGAGGCCAACCAGTTTTCAAGTTCTGTATAAAAACGCGACTGCGCCCATCCTGCTTGCAGGTCGATAAAACCTAAAATCAGCGAACCGGCCAAACCAAATAGTGAAGACGAAAAGGCCGTGCCCATACCATCAAGCGGTGCGCCTAAGCCTGTTTTAAGGGCGGCAAGCACATCTTCTGTATTGCCTGAACCTGCATCTAGCGAACCGATCACATCTTTAATGGAACCAATGGTGCCAAGTAGACCCCAAAACGTACCCAAGAGACCTAAGAACACCAAAAGGCCAATGAGATAGCGCGTTGTATCGCGCGATTCATCCAGACGATTGGCAATGGAATCGAGAATGGAACGAAGCGATGAGGTGCTCAGTGCCTTCTCGCGCTGTCCGCTGAACAAGACCCGCATAGGTGCGAGTAAGATCGGATCTCGGCTAACTTTATCCGCGTCCCCCGCAGCACGGAAAGAATTAACCCATTTTACTTCAGGTCTTAATTGCGTAATTTGGCGAATGGCGAGAAGCACGCCGGAGAACAAAACAAAGATGATCAGGCCGTTTAGTCCGGGATTGGCAAGGAATGCTGATTGCACCTGCCGAAACAAAACAGCGACAGCAAAACCAACAAAAACCAATGATATCAACACACTAAATAAAAATACAATGGGACTTGAAAGCTTATTTGGCGCTTTCCCATTCTCAGAAACTTGGTCCCAACTCGAAGTAGCCATACCCTAATATCCGCCTAATTTTTTATATACTTATCCCCGTGAAAGGACTCTAAGCAAAAAAATGGCGAAAATAAAAGCGTTTCCGACAAACTTCGTTAAA
Source organism: Rhizobiaceae bacterium (assembly GCA_020628035.1). GTDB lineage: Bacteria > Pseudomonadota > Alphaproteobacteria > Rhizobiales > Rhizobiaceae > Lentilitoribacter. The sequence continues at coordinate 27,681 of JAHDFS010000021.1, read as the reverse complement.
AAAGTTAGTTAATTTTTAAAGGGAGATTAGGCCTTTTTCGGCGCTGGGCGAGAAACAACTTCACTCAATGACTTTTGGATATATTCGTTACCCGCCACAAGCGAACCTTTTTCAAGCATTTTTGTGCCGCCATCAGCATCATAAATGAAGCCACCTGCTTCGCGAATAAGCACAATACCAGCAGCGATATCCCAAGGCGCAAGCCCTTCTTCCCAATAGCCATCTACATGACCAGCCGCCAAATAAGCAAGATCGATAGAAGCCGCACCTGTACGACGAACACCTGACACTTCACCCATCACATTGGCAAGTTGAACCAAGAATTTCCCGTGATTACCACGACCCAAATGTGGAACGCCACACGTCACTATAGAGTCAGTTAGTTTCTTGCGTCCAGCAACACGTAAACGACGGTCATTCATATAGGCGCCGCCGCCTTTTTCTGCTGTGAACAATTCATCCGTTGCAGGATTAAAGATAACACCAGCGACAAGTTCACCACCGCGCTCGAGCGCTATTGAGACCGAGAACATTGGAAAACCATGCAAAAAGTTGGTCGTGCCATCCAATGGGTCAACAATCCATCGGTGTGTACCGTCGGTGCCTTTGATTTCCTCGCCCTCTTCACCCAAAAAACCATAGGTTGGACGCGCCTTTAAAAGCTCTTCACGAACGATTTTCTCAGATTTTATGTCTGCCTGACTGACATAGTCAGACGGACCTTTGACAGACACTTGAAGTTGCTGCACTTCACCGAAATCACGGGATAAAGAGCGACCGGCCTTCATAGCGGCTTGAACCATGACGTTGAGTAATGCTGAACGTGCCATTTTAAAATCTCTGTTTTATCAATTTGCGCTGGTAAGAATGAATCTAATTCTATTCTGAACGACGCACATAAGTTAGATCATTGGTGTCAACGATCACTTTTTCACCTGATGAGATAAATGGCGGTACAAGAATACGGACACCATTTTCCAAAACTGCTGGTTTATAAGATGATGCAGCTGTTTGCCCTTTTACCACCGGGTCAGCTTCGGCAATCTCCAAAGTCACTTGATCTGGCAAGCGCACACCAATCGCTTTTTCTTCAAAAAGCTCTACAGTCACCATCATACCGTCTTGCAAAAACGCTGAGCGATCGCCGACAAAGTCAGACTGAAGCTCAAGCTGCTCGTAGCTTTCAGTGTCCATGAAAACGAGCATATCATCTTGCGCATAAAGATATTGAAAATCTTTCTGTTCCAAACGCACACGCTCAACTGTTTCACTAGCGCGAAAACGTTCGTTTAGCTTTGTGCCGTCGATGAGGTTTTTCAACTCAACCTGATTAAATGCACCGCCTTTTCCTGGCTTAACTGCATTTGTTTTAACCGCAGCCCACAGGCCACCATTATGCTGAATAACGTTGCCGGGGCGGATTTCATTACCGTTAATTTTCATGGATATATTCCAGTATATTGAGACAAGCCCTTTGCGAATTGGGCGATTGCCGCTTCAAGAACACAAAACGTGGCCTTTTTCAAGCCTTCGTCGAAATGAATGGTTAAAAACGCAGCTCATTTGCTGCTGCAAGGGATGCTTTTTGCTCTTCGACCGTCAAACCCTGATAAAAATCCTCAAGGCTGGCATCTTCTAAGCCCGCACGGCGCGAGATAATATACCACTTTCCAGCTTCAACCGGGTTGCCTCTTGTACCGATAGCTTGGATGTAAAGATGCGCCAAACGGTTCTGCGCAATCACATTGCCTTTGAGCGCTGCAAGGCTCATCCACTCAAAACCAGCCTCAAAATCACGATCTCCGCCGACACCATCAATCAACCAAATTGCTAAATCCAATCGCGCGGTATCATAACCTGCACGGGCTGCAGCAATGAGATGACGTCTGGCTATCGCGCGTTTGGCTTCATCCACATCCAATGCATTGATATAAATTTGAGACAAAGCATATTGGGCGTCGGGAATACCGCGCGCAGCAGATTTTTCAAAAAATGGCAATGCTTCGCGAATGCCAACGGGGCCAGGTTTTTCGGCAACAAGCAATTGTGCAAAATTAAATTGTGCTTTGGCGTTCCCCGCCTCTGCAGATTGTTTCATGAGTTCGCGGGCACGATCATCATTGCGCTCGACATATCGACCATCGGTCAACAAAAGCGCCAGCTTATATTGTGCAGCGGGATCACCATTCTTCGCCGCCTGATCATACCAAAAAACCGCATCATCCATGCTTCTGCCGACACCAAAACCTTCGGCAAACAATTCTGCTAATAGCGTTTGCGCAGCAGGATCTCCCAATTGTGCACGGGGCAAAGCAAGCTCCATGGCTTTAAGATATTGGCCACGTTGAAATGCACCAAATGGCAGCCATGCCGCATCATCAATTTCTTTGATGCGCACACGCGATGTTTTACCTGAAGTACTTTCTTCTGGTGTTTGCAAACTGCTTAAATCTTCAAATGGCGCGCTGGGAATAGTTTTTAAAACTTTTAAATTAGGCGGCGTTGCAGCACCATCTGCATTCTCATCACTTGGCACCGGCACAAATTGAGCATGCGCGCTGGAAAAGCCTGCAAAAATAAGCATGGCACACGTCACCATTTTATATTTCAGCATATATTTCTCCGGCAATTGCATTTATTCGACCGCACGCATTTGAACTCAGATTTCATTTAATCCTCAAATCGTGGCGCTTTTTCGTCAAGAATAGCATTTATCTCAGATACTTTGAGCGCAGCTTCATCAATTTTTGCAAAAACCGCTTTTCCAAGGGCGATAAAATCACAACCTGTTTCGGCAACTTTGTCAACACAATCAATATGACTGCCACCTGCCACAATGCATGGGATTTCTACAAATTCAGCCCACCACTGTCCCAAAGCTAAATTTTTAGGATGCGCTTCTGGCTTAATATCACCATCGATTTTGCCAAAGAACAAATAATCCGGCTGCGTATCACCGATGGATAAAGCCGCATGGCGATCCTTCGCATTCCCCCCTCCAACAATCTTCTGTGGCGCAAAATCTTCCACCGCGTCATAAACGTCTTCTGCATTGCCAATCACATGCACACCATCGGCTTTTGAACGCCCCATCACGCGCGTGTCTCCAGCAATCAATGCAGCAGCGCCCGCTTTTTGCACAATGGGCACCAAAGTTTCTGCAATTGTTTGAAACGCATGGTCATCCAAATTCCGTTGCGGGATGATCACGGAAGCAACATCTCCGCCCCGAAGCGCGTTTTCTAAACCATCACTGAGCTGAGAAACATCTTCCAAATCAGGAGTAATAAGGACAAGTCGGCAACGATTTGGTGTCAAAGTCATAGGTATTGCGATCTGTTTGGTTGTTTAAAGTTTCGCCTGCCAACGTTTTAGTCATTGAAGCAGTCTTTGTTTTCCATTACCCGATAAACCTTAGCGCCAAGGAGTTCAAGGATGTTCCTAACAAGTGACCCATTAGTTTTAGTTTGCGCCATCATTGCGGTGATTTTGACAGGGCTTTCCAAAGGTGGACTTGGCGGCGCAATGGCAATGTTGGGAGTTCCCATCATGGCAATCGCTATGCCGCCCATCCAAGCGGCGGCGATTTTGTTGCCAATTCTTATTGTTATGGACATCTTCAGCCTTTGGTCCTGGCGGAAGGATTTTGACCTTAAAGTTTTAAAAATCATGTTGCCAGGCGCTGTGGTGGGTATCGCCATTGGTGGTTTAACGGCAGCTTATGTGAGCGAAAATCTTGTGCGCTTGATTGTCGGGATTATCGCAGTCAGCTTTGTGATCTATTTTCTAGCCATGAAGTTTGCAAACCGGGCGAAAGAACAATCCCCTAAAGAAGCGAATACCTTGTCGGGACGTTTCTGGGGTGCGGTTGCTGGATATACAAGTTTTGTCTCCCATGCAGGCGGACCACCTTACCAGGTTTACACTTTACCATTAGGACAAACGCCTCGTATTTACACAGGAACCAGTGTTCGCTTCTTCTTCATCGTCAACGTGATTAAATTGATCCCATATTTCGCGCTTGGCCAGTTTGACACAACAAATCTGCAATCTTCCTTGGTGCTAATGCCAATCGCTGTTGTTGCAACACTGTGTGGTGCTTGGATTGTCAAACGCATGTCAGCAAAAATCTTTTTTCCATTCATGTATACGCTGATGTTTTTAACAGGCGTAAAGCTCATTTATGATGGCTTGATGGGGTAATCTTTAAAATAGAAATTTTGCAATGCACAATCTTCTTGCATCGCACAATAAATTCAACTAGCCTGTTAGTATGCAAAAGATTGACCCATTTTCAGCAATTGCCGATGCGAATCGCAGATACCTTCTGGAAGAACTTCTCAGGGGTCCACAGACTGTGAATGAATTGGCTAAAGGTTTACCAATTAGCAGACCAGCGGTTTCTCAACATTTAAAAGCGCTATTAGACAGTGGCCTGGTTGAGGTAAAAAATGAAGGAACCCGCAGATATTATTCGATAAGTCATGACGGGTTTAATAAGTTAAATATTTGGCTCGACCAGTTCTGGGCCGAGCCAGCTTAACAAAATAAAAACAAAGATTTAGAACGCTAATTCGAGGTTCGTAACATCTCCATTTTGTCTTTAAGTCGTAGTTTCTTTCGCTTTAAATCAATGACAAGTTCTTCCTGCGGCTGAGGGCGGCTGAGCAAAGCTGCAAGCTCGTTTTCCAAAGCAGTATGTTTGGCCTCAAGTGATGCAAGATGTGTTTCAAATGACATATATTTTCTCCTTGATTAAAAGTCTGACTTTAGCCGAAATAAAGAGAAACTAGATTTGGCATAAGAAGTGTGCCATGTGTCAGCGCAATTGTCGAAGGGAATTTTTTATCGATAATAATTTATTATTAAATTATATTGTTCAAATACGTCTATTCGAATTTCAGACATATGGATAGTTAAATGGCCGACCAAGACCAAGTTGAGTTAAAGATGCAAATGGCTAAACTCAAACATGAGCATGCAGATTATGATCTTGCAATCAGAGCAATGATTGAAACCGGTGCCGATGCCCTATCCATACAACGAATGAAAAAGAAAAAACTTGTGATCAAAGACAAGATCAGCAAACTCGAAGACCAAATTATCCCAGATATCATTGCTTAAATAGGACCAACACATTGACCACGAAAACATCTGCCCCCATTGCCATCATCATGGGGAGCCAATCTGATTGGCCAACTATGAAGCATGCAGCCGATATTTTAGACGCGTTAGAGCTGGAATATGACGCACGCATTGTTTCCGCGCACCGCACACCAGACCGGATGTATGAATTTGCAAAATCAGCACGTGACGAAGGTTTTAAAGTTATTATCGCAGGCGCAGGTGGCGCAGCACATTTACCGGGCATGGTCGCATCATTAACACCACTTCCTGTGTTGGGTGTACCTGTGGAAAGCAAAGCTCTTTCTGGTCAAGATAGCCTTTTATCTATTGTTCAAATGCCTGGTGGCATTCCAGTTGGCACGCTGGCAATTGGTAAAGCAGGCGCAAAAAATGCCGGCCTCATGGCTGCCGCAGTGATTGCGCTCAGCGATGAAAAGATCGCAAAAAACCTGGACGCATGGCGCGCTGCAAATTCAGCGTCAATTGCTGAGAAACCAACGGACAACGTATAAGATGACGGCACTAGCTCCGAATTCCACAATTGGCATTATAGGCGGCGGTCAACTTGGCCGAATGTTAGCCATGGCCGCTGCACATTTGGGTTATCAGACCGTAATCTTGGAACCCGATCCCAATGCGCCTGCAGCACAAGTTGCCAATGATCAAATCATCGCAGCTTATGACGATGAAATTGCACTTGAAAGCCTTGCTGACCAATGTGATGTCGTCACTTACGAATTTGAAAATGTACCGAGCGCTGCGATTGAGGCTTTAGAAAAAGTGATCCCTGTTTATCCAGGCGCACAAGCTTTGAAGATTTCGCAAGATCGCCTACTCGAAAAACAGATGGCTCATGGAATTGGCGCAAAAACGGCAGGATTTCATGCAGTTAATTCGCTTAAAGATCTGGAAGACGGCGTTGCGCAAACCGGTCTGCCGGCGATATTAAAAACAAGACGCCTTGGCTATGATGGTAAGGGGCAAGTCAAAATTGACAATATGGATGAATTGCCGTCAGCATTTGAAGCCATGGCTGGCCAAGACGCGATTTTGGAAGCCTTTGTAAACTTTGATTGCGAAGTATCCGTTATTGCAGCACGGGCTATCGATGGATCATTTGAAGCTTTTGATGTGGCTGAAAATGTGCATAAACATCACATTCTGCACACATCGACAATTCCTGCCAATGTCAATGAAAGCGTCAAAGCCACCGCGATCAAATATGCGCAGAAAATAGCGGAACATTTAAATTATGTCGGCGTGTTTGCAGTTGAGTTTTTTGTCGAAAATGCCAATAGCGACGGTTTTAACATCTGCGTTAACGAGATTGCACCGCGTGTCCACAATTCTGGTCATTGGACAGAAGCTGCATGTGTTGTGTCTCAATTTGAACAACATATTCGCGCCATTAGCGGTCTGGCACTTTCAACAGCCAAACGACACAGCGATTGTGTGATGTTGAACTTGATCGGCGATGATGTAAACGATTTGGAAAAGCACGCCAAAGACGAAAAAGCCAAAATTCACTTATATGGAAAGTTAGAAGCGCGACCTGGCCGAAAAATGGGCCACGTCACCTTCTTAAAGTGATCAGTATTACAGACCCCAATTTATTCATATTACGGGAATGTCACAAAAATTTTGTCGGTTTGCTGGCTTTGATGTTGACAAATAGGTTCGAAAAAGTTACCTCCTGCCCAACAAATGGCGCGCCTCGTCTGGCGCGCTTTGATTATTTAGGAGCAACGCCTTCAAGTGGCGTGGAAAAAAAGATGAAAATTAAAAATTCTCTTAAGTCACTTAAAAACCGTCACCGCGAAAACCGTTTGGTTCGTCGTAAAGGCCGTGTTTATATCATCAACAAATCAAACCCTCGTTTTAAAGCTCGCCAAGGTTAATCCACAGCGACTTAACGACAACGATTTGTCATTCACATTTTGTTAAATATTTCCTAAACATGGTTAACGAATAGTTATCCGTGTTTATTAGGGTTTGACGTTTGGTGCAAACTAGGTAACCATGAACCTATTATGCGCCATTTTAATTTGATTCATACTCTGATTTTTGTTGCGTCGCTGACGATAACCGGTACAGCACATTCCGAAGTAATCACAGATCCGGTCACAACGTCTTCAATACCAAAAGCAACAACAACAGCCAAAAAGCCGAGCAAGTTAAGGCTCTCTCGTGCTGAGAAATTGGATGAATTATTTGGCGAACTCAAACGAGAGCCAAATTTTGGCAAGGCAAAACGCCTCGCATCTCGCATTTCCATTAGTTGGGCAATATCAGGCAGCGCCACAGCCAATGCGCTGATGGTCTGGGCACAACAAGCCATGCGTGATGGCCGCAATTCCGATGCGATGGAGCTATTGGATCAAGTCATTGTGCTACTTCCCGACTATGCGGAAGGTTGGAACCGACGTGCTACATTGCATTATGTGATGAAAAACTACGTCAAATCCATGGCTGATATCGAGCAGACTTTGGCGCTCGAACCAAGACATTTTGGTGCCCTTGTTGGAATGGCAACAATATTGTCTGCCATCGGCGAAGATGACAAAGCATTAGAAGTTTACGAACGCGTTTTATCAATCTATCCTGCGAACAGAAATGCTCAAGCGAGCATGATCAAAATCATGCAAAAGCTTGAAAAAAGCGAAATCTGATCCCGGAACCTTATAGTTGGACATTTTCATATTTGGTGGACTAGGACTAACCGTCCTCTTTGTCATCCTATTCATTTATACTCAGATAAAGTCGCATCAAATTGGCACAAATTACCCGCCAATTGGTGAGTTTTATGATATTGATGGCACCAAAATTCATGCCAAATACATTAAAGCTGACCACCCAACTAACCATCCACCTGTGGTATTTATTCATGGTGCCAGCGGTAATTTAAGAGATCAACTTGCGCCATTCAAAGACGGTTTAAACCTTGAAGCAGACCTGCTCTTTATCGATCGCCCTGGTCACGGCTGGTCGGAAAGAGGTTTGGAAGCAAATAAATACCCAGATCAACAAGCGAAAATAATAGCAAAATTGATGGATCAATTGGGAATTGACCAAGCCATTATGGTCGGTCACTCATTTGGCGGTGCCGTGCTTGCAAGCTTCGCTGTTCATCATCCGGACAAAGTCCATGGACTTTTATTCCTCTCACCCGTTGCCTATCCCTGGCCAGGTGGTGTGAGGTGGTATTACACATTATCCAGTTGGCCCATTTTCGGATGGCTGTTTGCCAATACATTGGCACTGATTGCCGGCTTGCGACGGATTGAAAGCGGTTCGAAATGCGTATTCTGGCCCAATAAAATGCCAGAAACTTATGTGTCTGATACAGCGCCGGAACTCGTTTTAAGGCCCAAAACCTTCCAAGATAATGCGAAAGACATTGCCAGCCTCTACGATTATCTTTGCCAAACATGGCCGAAATATAAAACAATTTCAGCACCAACCATCATCATTTCCGGCAATCGGGATACGGTCGTTTTTCCTTACATCCACTCAGATGGTTTGCATCAACACATTAATGGCTCCGAACTATATGATCTGGAAAATCTTGGCCATAAGCCGGATCATATCGCCACTGATTTAACGATTGCGGCGATTAAAAAATTGCGGGGAGATAAAAATATTGCACTCAAGAAAATGGCGGAAGAGCTTGATCAAAAGCTTTCCCGCCAACTTGTGTCTCAAAAAACAGATATCAATATCTAGCGTACATCACCGATATGCGCGATGCGAAGCATGTTGGTTGCACCAGATGTACCAAGTGGCACACCCGCCGTGATGATGATACGATCACCTGTTTTGGCAAATTCTTCTTCTGCAGCAATCTTACAAGCGCGATCAACCATGTCATCAAGGTCAGTGGCATCACCTGTAATCACACTGTGCAAACCCCAAACAATTGAGAGCTTACGTGCTGTGTCAAGTACAGGTGAAAGCGCAATAATCGGAACATTTGGACGCTCGCGAGATGCGCGGATACCTGTCGCACCAGAAGCGGTGTAACAAACAATCACTGGCAGATCCAATGTTTCAGCTGTTTGACGAGCCGCAAGCGAAATTGCATCCGCAATTGTCGGATCAGGTTCTGCGCGCTGCGCATGTGCAATACCAGTATACGTCGGATCAAGTTCAACACTGCGTGCAATTGAAGCCATTGTTGAAACCGCTTCCACCGGGAACTGACCAGCAGCAGATTCAGCAGATAGCATAACGGCGTCCGCGCCTTCAAACACGGCCGTTGCCACATCTGAAACTTCCGCACGTGTTGGCACAGGTGCCGTGATCATGGATTCCAACATCTGCGTTGCGACCACAACCGGTTTACCAGCGCGACGACAAGCACGTGTTAGCTGCTTTTGAATACCAGGTACGGATTCAATTGGCATTTCAACACCCAAATCGCCACGTGCAACCATGATCGCATCAGACAATTCGATAATTTCGTCAATTTTCTCAAGTGCCTGAGGTTTCTCGATTTTTGACATAAGCGCTGCGCGATCGCCAACGATCTCACGCACCTCAACCAAATCTTCTGGACGTTGAATAAAGGAAAGCGCAATCCAATCAACAGAACCATTGGCAATCACCGCATCAAGGTCCGATCGGTCTTTTGCAGTTAATGCACTCACAGCAAGATCAGTGTCAGGAAGGCTCACGCCCTTTTTGTTGGAAATTTTCGTGCCATTGATCACTTCGGTGACAATGGATTTGCCATCGCATTTTGTGGCTTTAAGCTGCAAGCGACCATCATCAATCAACAAACGGTCACCAACTTTAACGGATGCTAAAATTTCAGGGTGCGGAAGATAAACGCGGGTTTTATCACCCAATGTTTCATCGCCATCTAAAGTGAAGGTCTGACCAATTTCAAGTGCAGCTTCATTGCCCTCAAACATGCCAACACGAAGTTTTGGGCCTTGGATATCTGCTAAAATCCCAATGGGACGATTGCATGCTTTTTCAACGTTTCGAATTTTTTGTACGAGGTCATTCAGAACTTCATGGCTTGAATGGCTCATATTAATTCTGAATACATCAGCACCTGCTTCGTAAAGCTTCTGGATGGTTGCTTCATCGGATGAAGCTGGGCCAAGAGTTGCTAAAATTTTGACCTTGCGTTTTCTTCTCATTGCGTTGGCGTTCCTTGTTGTTCCTGACCATCGGTAAGCTGAACCATCCAACTCCCCTGACGTCCGGTGTCATATTCTTTAAAACCCATGCGCTGGAAACCTCGTGCAAAACAGTCTTCGACGCCGACAATTTTGAACTCTGTATCCGACACACACATATTAATGTCTCCACCCCAACGACCGCCGCCAGCGGCGTCTTCGGCATAGACATAATAAAATCTGGATTCAATCTTCCCTTTAATCAGTGTTTCACAAGACGTTGGCTGAACTTGCCACCAACCTTCTGAAACCCATCCTTCGGCTGTTCTATATCCTATTGCGACCCCGACCAGAGATTGCGTTCCGTTACAGACCCTAAAATCGGCACGCGCTTCATCGCCCCAAATCGGGTTTGAGAATACAATGAAGGTCAGCAGTGAAAGTTTTATGACAGGTGATAGCAGTCTGTCTGATGAAAACAAACCATGAGCTAACGATGACATAATACGCACGAATGAACTCGATTTTAGTTGATTGAAAACCTTGGGTGTCCTTTTGCGCTGCAAAGCCTGCAAAGTCAACATTTCATACTTAAAACGATTATATTTTGTACTACTGGACGTCAAAATAAAATAATCCTCTCACAAACATAGCTCTGTGCTAATTGTATAGCTTATTTTCTGCCACCGCAGATAAATTTTCTGTCAGCTATCGATTTCAACATCACGAATCATTATTTGTAAAGTATTACGGCATTAAGGCGATGAAGGAATTTAGCTCATGAATGACGAACAACGTACCCAATTGGAAGCCGCAGCATTTCGCCGATTGGTCTCTCATTTACAAAATCGAACTGATGTTCAAAATATCGACCTTATGAATTTATCCGGATTTTGCCGAAACTGCCTTTCCAAATGGTACAAAGAAGAGGCTGACTTAAAAGGCCTGGATATAGATAAAGAGGCAGCACGAGAAATTGTCTACGGCATGCCCTATTCGGATTGGAAATCAAAATACCAAACCGAAGCAACACCCGAACAGCAACAGTCTTTTGAGGAAAACAAACCAAAAGACGCTTAAGCGCGCCATATTTGCTTGACCAATCCATGATTGCCAGTCAGGTATTGCACAAAATAATTTAGCTATTTGCGTGTCCAACAAACCTGTTGCAAACGCGATAAAAGAAGGATGACCCATGTCAGATGATGTAGTCGGCGGTGTAGCCAGTAATCAATTAAGAGCTTTCATCGAGCGCATTGAACGCCTTGAAGAAGAGAAAAAAACAATCGCCGACGATATTAAAGATGTATATGGCGAAGCCAAAGCCATGGGGTATGATACCAAAGTCCTTCGCAAGGTCGTATCTATCCGTAAGCTCGACCAAAATGAGCGCATGGAGCAAGAGGCTGTTCTTGACACTTATCTAGCAGCATTGGGCATGTTGCCACCAGACACACCGACAGGCGAATAGCTACTAAAAGCTATCAAACATAATTCATGTTTCGATGATTAGCCGTTATATCTGACTACAGGTAAGAAATTGACGGCATTGCCACTAAATGTCGACTGGCCCTGCTGGTCGACATTTTCTTTTGAAAAGCCATTTGCATAGACCACAACAGGCGCTTTTCGCATAAAGCGATTTACAAAACGTGGCGCTTTCGCAGGTGGTTTCATATTCACGATACTGTCTTGTGAGAACACACGTTTGGATATTGTGATGTGCTCCAATGTCGGTGCAGATGCGTTAGCTTTATATTTCGCCGCAATTGCATCACGTAAATTTGGTCGTCCACCTTTACGAGAATCTTCCAAAGCTTGAGAGACACTCGCACCAAGTTCTGTGCGATCAAGGCGATTATGAGCGCGCAACTCAGGTGTTTCTAAAGAGGCAAAATCAACACGTTTTTCTTGAGGAGCTGTAAAGGCTGCAAATTTCGGTGTTGGAATTTCACCATTTTCCTTGCGCTTGCGATCAGTTTCAACCGCAGCTGCGATAATCGCTGTTAAACTCGGAAGCGCGCGTTTTGTATCCGGTTGGTCATAAGCAAGTGGTTGTACTTCAGCCAAGGCAATCCCCTCGGGTCGATCCTGAGGCTGCGGAATAAGCGAAGCGATTTGTACGTTTTCCTGACCTGTAATTTCTGGCTTCACGTCTGGAACAAAGTTATCTGATACAGATGCAAGCAGGGTTGGAACCGGGATGTTTTCGCGAGGTAGATCCGCAGTATTTTCTGCAAAGGTTGGCTCTGGCGCCTGCGTGGCAGCCGGTGCTGCTGCAGCAACTTGGCGTGTCGGCGCAGGCGTCGGTTCTGAATTGTTATTGCCTCTACGGCCAAACAAATTACCCAAAATGCCGCCCGAGCTATCAGCATTTTGATTATCGTTGGTGTCAGCCCTTGCGATTACGGTCCGAGCTGGTGCCGGTGTTTCTTTCTTCACCGGGTTGCTCCGCCCTGTATCAATGCCACCACCGCGGCGCTTATATTCGCGCAAAGCCACATTATAACCTGGCAACGGCTTACCATCGGATGGAAGATGAAGCGTTTTCCCATCTGGGAACAATCTCACCAATTCTTTGCGGCTCATGCGCGGCCATGCTCGAACGCTTGCCACATCCAAATGAACATATGGTGATGAAGATCTTGGATAATAGCCAACGCCACCACCTTGAAGCTTCATTGCGATTGCGCGTAACTTGCTTGACTTAACGCCGGGAATATAAAAATCCATTGCCTTGCCGTATAGATGTTGACTGTTTTTCGCCTGGCCACCGCGTGTGCGTCTGAGCAATTCGTTCGATTCAGGAGAGCGATAAGATGAGACAACGTGGATATAGTTTTTGGCACCTGATCGACGATAAACTTCCCACACAAGATCAAACAATTTTGGATCAAAAGCGATAACTTTGTTGTTGCGCCAATCTCGTAAGAACCGATTGAGTTTTCTTAAGCCGGCTTTATCGTAACGACCGTTTTTCTTGAACACGATTTTTTCGCGCTCTCGTGTATGGGTGTAATACAATTTCAGAGATCGTGTCTCAGCAAAAGCCGGATCAGCATTGACAAAAGATGGTGCAATATTGAACGTCACGGACACGGCAAGTAGCGCGATTACAAACGCAATCTTCCCCATAAGACGCGCGCAATTTTGACGCAAATCCATATGTGTTAGCTTACCTAGCAAACTCGCCCTCGTCCTATGCAATGCTGTTGAGCTGATTTCTATTTAACAAATGAGGTAACACCATGGCAATTTATTGTTTATCTGCCACATGTTGTCATTATAGTAAACGAATTGCTAAAAAGTCCTTAAGGAACGGCTTCTTCTATGCGTTTAGGACTTCAACTCAACCAAACCCTACCATCTAAGAACATATATAGTTTTAGTCGGCGAATTCCAAGGGGCGATCCGGGTCAATTTGATACTCTTTAAGTTTGCGATAGAGCGTAGATCGGCCAATGCCAAGTTGCCGAGCCACAAAACTCATTTTCCCATCGTAAAACGAGATCGCACGTCGTATCAGTTCTTCTTCAACATCCATGATCGAGCGCATGTCTCCGCTGTCATCGAACATGTGTAAATACTGAGTTGGCGCAACCGAACTGGACGGAGCAGCATCAGCCACATTTTCACGGTGTTTTAATGGATGTTTTAAAGAAAGATCCGCCAAATCAGGTGCGAGTTGAGGCACTGCGGGGACATCTAAGATAGGATTATGCGGTGTGTTTAAAAACTGCGGCAAGCTCTCAATATCGATAGCGCCGGTTTGGGGCTGACTTAAGACCCAAGCAAGGACATTTGAAAATTGCTTGTGCTGACCAGGCCATTCAAATCTTGCCAATGCATCTAGTGCAGAAGATGAAACTTCAACTTCACCTCGAGCAAGCTTTGTGTTCAAGAAATTTATGTAGCCTTCCATCCAATCCCGCATATCGGTTGCGATTGAGCCGAATTTACGCATGACAATTGGTGAAACGCTGATGCGATAATAGAATGCTTCCATAAGCGCACCAGATTTTATTTCCTTTATGAGATCGAGATCTGTTGCGATAATCAGTTTAACATCCAATTTTCGTCGGGTGCGATCTTCCGCTAAATATGTATGCCCTCTCTCTAAAAGATTGAGTATTTTATTCTGTAAATCATCAGAGAACTGATTGAGATTATTGATAAATATGGTTCCGCGATCAGCCTCTTTCAAAATACCTGGTGTGATCCCATCACCAAAAAGAACCGTCACAAGTTTCTCCGGTGAATAGCAATCTGCATCAATGGTCTTCATCGGACTGCGATAACGATTGCTCATTTTATGGGTGGCAACAGCCATCTCAGCTTTCGGTGTACCGGTTAAGCCTTCAATCAATACAGGCAAATCGCCCTTTGATGCTTTCACCGCGGCTTGCAATAAAAACTCATCATTCGCATCGCGCACTTCTGCCCATTCCAACACATTCTGGTGCGCGCTTAAGAAGCTGCAATAAAGGTCGAGCTTAGTAAAGGATTGGGTCAATTCTTCGAGCGAATTGCCATGCAATGTCATGTAAGACAAAGAAACGAGCCGTTCTAACGGTTCATAGGTATTTCCATGTTTGCTTGTTCTGACCATGACCGGAATTTGGATCGCATAGGATTGTAATAAATCCGCCGTGACTTCGAGATCAATCTGGCCTGAATATACGTCAAAATAAATTGCGGTATAGAAATCTTTAGAACCGCCAAGCTGCGATTTAATTTTCTCAATGGTATCAACAAAAACGAGGTCAAAATGAGTGACCTTGGCCATTCGTTTTGCGATTTCATAGCTCTCAACGTCTGAACTGATTATCAGAACTTTTTTTGACATAACGGCCTCATATTAGATGGTCTCGATACGTCCCCTTAACTATCAATGCACCAAAAACTTGAAAAATGACTTTCCAAATTGCACAGCAATTGATTAAAGTCGTAACTAACTTATTCGACATGCGGAATCGGACGATTGAAATTGCCAAAAACTCTCCAAAAATCTCAATTACTTTGGTCATCCAATGCTGCATCACAAGTGCAAGAATTGGGAGATTTGCCAAGTTGGAATCTTGATGATCTTTACGAAAGTCAGGAATCTGAGGTGTTTCAAAAAGACTTGAAATGGACCCAATCCGCAGCCTTGGAATTTGAAGCCCGCTGGAAAGGTAAATTACAAAGCGCAACACAAGCATCGGGCGATAACGGTCTTGGCGCAGCCATCCGCGAATATGAGCAAATTGAAGAAGTGATGGGTAGAATAGCCTCTTATGCAGGCTTGCTCTATTTCTCAAACACGCTGGATATGGAGAGCGCTAAATTTTATGGCGACATGCAAGCCCATATCACAGATTCAAGTGCTCATTTGATCTTCTTCACACTTGAACTCAATCGTATTGACGAAAATGATATCGCTTTCGCGATTCAAAATGATGATCTGACAGCCCATTATAAATCCTGGGTTTTGGATTTGCGTAAAGATAAACCCCATCAGCTGGAAGAAAATGTCGAACAACTTTTCCATGAAAAATCGATCACCGGACACGGTGCATGGAACAGATTGTTTGATGAAACCATGGCCGATTTGCGATTTGAGCTGGATGGCGAGAAACTGCCGCTAGAGCCCACTTTAAACCTTTTACAGGAGCCTGATCCTGCCGTGCGGGAAAAAGCTGCCAAGGCACTGGTTGAAACATTTTCAAATAATTTGCGCATTTTCACATTGATTACAAACACGCTGGCTAAGGATAAAGAAATCTCCGATCGTTGGCGCGGTTTTGAAGACATCGCCGATAGCCGTCACCTTGCCAATCGTGTGGAACGCGAAGTAGTTGATGCGCTTATGACATCGGTGAAAAACGCCTATCCGCGTCTCTCCCACCGGTATTACAAATTAAAAGCAAAATGGTTGGGCGTTGATAAATTAAATTATTGGGATCGAAACGCGCCGCTTCCAGAGACACCAAAATCACTGGTCGCTTGGGATGACGCAAGGGAAATAGTCCTTTCCGCATATTCAGAATTCGCGCCAGAGATGGCCGCGACTGCGAGAGATTTTTTCGACAAAGGCTGGATTGATGCCGCCAATCGAGAAGGTAAAGCACCCGGGGCTTTTGCTCACCCAACAGTGCCATCTGTGCATCCTTACGTCCTTATAAATTATATGGGTAAAGCGCGAGATGTGATGACACTTGCCCATGAATTAGGACATGGCGTCCACCAGGTATTAGCTGGCGATCAGGGCGCTTTGATGGCTTCCACACCTCTCACACTTGCAGAAACTGCATCCGTATTTGGTGAGATGCTGACGTTCCGCGCCATCTTAAACAAGACAGAAGATCCACGCGAGCGAAAAGCAATACTTGCTCAAAAAGTGGAAGACATGATCAACACTGTTGTCCGCCAGATTGCTTTTTATGAATTTGAAAGAAAGTTGCACACAGCGCGACGCGAAGGCGAATTAACCAGCGATCAAATTGGTGATCTTTGGATGTCCGTGCAGGCAGAAAGTTTGGGACCTGCGATCGATCTTGGAGAAGGTTACAAAACGTTCTGGACCTATATTCCACACTTTATCCATTCACCATTTTATGTTTACGCCTATGCCTTTGGCGATTGTCTTGTAAACTCACTATACGCTGTCTACCAAAACGCCGATAATGATTTTCAAGCCAGATATTTTGATATGTTAAAGGCTGGCGGTACAAAACATCACAGCGAATTACTTGCTCCATTTGGTCTTGATGCAACGCAATCAGATTTCTGGGATAAGGGACTTTCGATGATAGAAGGCTTGATAAATGAGCTTGAAGAGCTCGACAAGCAACTTGGATAATTGGGACTTTGCCTTGTTTTCGCCATCTGTTCAGCGCAAAAAGGTAATATAAAATAGGGGTGAAATATGTCGAACATCAAAAAAATTTGGCTCGCCGGACTTCTGTCGATTGGATTGGCTTCCTGCCAAACCCAAACATTTATTCCATCATCTGCCCCCGTTTCAGGATTTGAAGGTGAATGGCTGGATCAAAACGGCATTCTATCGACCTTCAACAATGGTCAGTTCCAAACCAAAACAACTGATGGCACAAACACCCTTCTCGCGGTGGGAAGCTATCGACAAGTTTCTCCAACATTAGCGGAAATCGAATTGCGCTCGCTGGTTCGCCAGTCAGTTTCGCAAGTGAATTGCGCTCTTGCGACGTCTTCACAAATGAACTGCACATCCAGCGCCGGCACTCAATTCACACTTGTAAGACGCTCATAAAAAGCCAACAGATTTAATGTGAATAAATCTGACAATTTGTATAGCTTTAGGCTTGCACTTTTCTTCCTATAATGGAACCATTGCTATCAAGTGATTGTCATCTTTGGGTGATAGATCAACTTTAAAAACATCCGTAATAACAAAAGTACTGCGGGTTATATTTCACTTATTTGGGAGTGCTTAAATGCAGAAATTTAAAACAACACTTTGGCTTAGTGCGGCGACACTCGCGCTTTCAACGGTCGTAGCACAAGCTGATTATTCCTTAAATATTCTTCACATCAACGATTTACACAGCCGTATTGAGCCTATTAACAAATATGATTCAACCTGTGGCAAAGATGACAATGCGGAAGGAAAATGTTTCGGCGGATATGCACGTGTTAAAACCATGTTGGATAAATTGCGCGCTGAACTCGCAGATGAAAACACCATCGTTCTCGATGCTGGCGACCAATATCAGGGCTCTTTGATGTATACCACATATAAAGGTGATGTTGAGGCTGAACTGGCTGAAAAAGTTGGCTTTGATGTCATGGCCGTTGGCAACCACGAATTTGATGACGGTGACGAAGGTCTTGCAAAACTTGCAGATGCAGTGTCTTTCCCAATCATCTCTGGCAATATTGATGTCAGCCAATCAAACATCCTCAAAGGCAAAGTCGAAAACCATGTTGTCTTGGAAGTTGGCGGCAAAAAGATCGGCATCATTTCAGCGCTTGCAGCAGACACTGTTGAAACATCATCACCATCGGGTGCAGTTAACTTCACCGATGAGATTGAAAGCCTGAAAGCTGATGTTGCAGCACTTGAAGGTGAAGGTGTCGATATTATCATCGCACTTAACCATGTCGGCTTGGCAAAAGATCTTGAAATCGCAGAAGCCGTTGAAGGTATCGACGTTGTGGTGGGTGGTCACTCACACACTCTCATGTCAAATACTGTCGAAGGCGCAATGGCCTACCCAACAATGGTTGGCAATGTGCCAGTTGTGCAAGCCTATGCCTATTCAAAATATGTCGGACATTTAAAAGTCGACTTTGATGACGACGGCAACGTGACTTCTGCAACAGGTGATACAATTGTATTGGATGCTTCTGTTGAAGAAGATGCAGAAATTGTTGCGCGTGTTGCTGAACTTGCTGGCCCAATTGACGAAATGAAAAATCGTGTTGTGGCAAGTGCAGATGCCGCCATTGAAGGCGATCGTAGTTTCTGCCGTACGCAAGAATGTCAAATGGGTAACTTGGTTGCCGACGCGATGCTCGCACGTGTTGCAGGTCAAGGCGTTTCAATTGCCATTCAGAACGGTGGCGGCTTGCGCGCTTCCATTGATGCGGGTGAAATCACAATGGGCGAAGTACTGACTGTGCTACCATTCCAAAACACGCTTTCCACATTCCAGCTCAAAGGTGCAGATGTGGTTGCAGCACTTGAAAATGGTGTGAGCCAAATCGAAGAAGTGAAAGGTCGTTTCCCGCAAGTTGCTGGCCTTAAATATACATTTGACGCAAGCAAGCCTGCTGGCGAGCGCATCAGCGACGTCATGGTTGTAGGCGCAGATGGATCTGCGTCACCAATTGATGCTGGCGCAACTTACGGCGTTGTGTCCAATAACTACATGCGCGGTGGTGGCGACGGTTATAAAATCTTCGCTACCGGCGGTATGAATGCTTATGATTATGGTCCGGACTTGGCGGATGTTGTTGCAGAATATCTTGCTGGCAACCAACCATATAAGCCATTCCTTGATGGCCGTATTACAGCTAAATAAATGTAATTGAACGCATTTTTCAATTCACATTGAAATCATCAAGGCTCCGGACACTGTCCGGGGCCTATTTTGTTTTGGCACTTATATAATTTGCCGCATGTAAAACTTCAGTTTTTTTTGGACCAATTTGTATTTTAAAGCGTATATAGATCTAACTGCATTCAACACACGGTTCCCGATCTATGAAATTTACTCCCGTTCCCACAAACTTGCCCAAAGAACACCCGCCCGTAAACGTTGGAAAGGTTGGCGTTTTGCTCGTTAATCTAGGAACACCAGATGGCACGGATTACACATCAATGCGTCGATACTTAAAAGAATTTCTAACGGATGCGCGCGTCATTGAGTGGCCAAAAATTCTTTGGTACCCAATCCTGTTTGGCATTGTTTTAAACAAACGCCCACAAAAAGTTGGTGAAGCCTATAAGTCGATCTGGAACAACGAATTAGACGAAAGCTATCTACGCACTTACACACGCGGTCAGTCTGAAAAACTCGCTGAAATGATGGCATCTCATGAGCATATTATGGTCGATTGGGCCATGCGTTATGGTCAACCATCAATTCCTGACAAACTGCATGCACTAAAAAATGCAGGCTGTGAGCGCATTGTGATTTTCCCGCTCTATCCGCAATATGCTGCGGCTACCACCGCAACCGTGAACGATAAAACCTTTCAGACTTTGCTGGACATGCGCTGGCAACCGGCGATCCGCACAGTTCCTGCATATCATGATGATCCGGTTTACATCGAAGCCCTTGCAACATCGATCGAAAAACATCTTGCAAACCTTGATTTCGAACCGGAAAAAGTCATCGCATCCTATCACGGCATCCCGCAATCATACTTTAAAAAAGGCGATCCTTATCACTGTCACTGCTATAAGACATCCCGCCTTTTAAATAACCGACTTGGTTGGGAAGAAGGCCGTTTGATGACAACCTTCCAATCGCGATTTGGTCCAGAAGAATGGCTACAGCCTTATACTGACGTTACGGTCGAAGAATTGGCAAAAGCCGGCACCAAAAGCATCGCTATTTTAAACCCGGGCTTTGTGTCTGATTGCCTTGAAACCCTTGAAGAAATGGGGGAAGAAGCTCAAGAAATCTTCCATGAACATGGCGGTGAAAACTTCAGCCACATCCCGTGTCTGAACGATAGCGAAGAGGGCATGACAGTGATTAAATCGGTGGTGATGCGCGAGCTTGGCGGCTGGCTTTAAACCCCACAATCAATCGTATATAAGCGTTGAAGATCTGATCCAAACGCTTGTAAAACTGTGACTAAACTCCTATCTTAAGCCTGAATTTATCAAATTTTGGGAGTTGTCATCGTGTTTATCGAAGGTTTGGATATCACCGTCATTGTGGTCGTATTTGTGGCGATCATTTTCTTGGCATCTAGTGTTAAAACTGTGCCGCAAGGATTTTCCTATACCGTTGAACGCTTTGGACGATATACCACAACGCTCGCGCCTGGCCTCCGGCTTATCGTTCCATTTGTCGATCGAATTGGCGCGAAAATGAACATGATGGAACAAGTCCTCGATATCCCAACGCAGGAAGTTATCACGCGCGATAACGCTTCAGTTGCCGCGGATGCCGTGGCATTTTATCAAGTTCTAAACGCAGCTGAAGCGGCCTACCAAGTCAACAATTTGGAAAATGCGCTGGTAAATTTGGCCATGACCAATATTCGTTCGGTGATGGGTTCCATGGATCTTGATGATCTTTTATCAAATCGCGATGCGATCAACGAACGTCTTCTTAAAGTCGTTGATGAAGCCGCAGCTCCCTGGGGTATTAAAATCACACGCGTTGAAATTAAAGACATCGCGCCACCTCGTGATTTGATCGAATCCATGGGTCGTCAGATGAAAGCCGAGCGCGAAAAACGCGCGGAAATCTTGGAAGCTGAAGGTACTAGAAATTCACAAATTCTGCGTGCTGAAGGTGAAAAACAAGCCGCAATCCTGCAAGCCGAAGGTCGACGTGATGCAGCCTTCCGCGATGCGGAAGCGCGGGAGCGTTTGGCAGAAGCGGAAGCAAAAGCAACAACGATGGTTTCAACAGCGATTTCTGAAGGTAATATGCAGGCGATTAACTATTTCGTTGCACAAAAATACACCGAAGCTTTGACCAATATCGGTTCAGCCAAAAATTCAAAAGTTGTGCTTATGCCAATGGAAGCCTCATCATTGATTGGCTCATTGGGCGGCATTGGTTCCATCGCCAAAGAAGTCTTTGGTGGAGACGATGATGATGCAACGAGCACGCCGTCACGTTCTGTCCGCACGACACCTCGCACAGGTCCACGCGCATGATCAACACTATCGTAACAGAGCTTGGCCCTTGGATATGGTGGGTGGTTGGCCTCATCCTTCTTGGCCTTGAAATAATCATTCCTGGCATCTTCTTATTATGGATTGGTATTGCAGCAATGATCGTCGGTCTGGCGTCCTTCCTCTTATGGGAAACCGGCATTTGGCCCTGGCAGGTTCAACTAACCATCTTCGCTGTTTTAGCTGTGGCTTCTTCTTATGTCGGCAAAAAATATGTTGCCGATCGCGGTAAAGAAAGCGATGAACCGCTTTTAAACCAACGTACGCAACGTCTTATTGGCCGAAAAGCAACATTGGACGAACCAATTGAAAATGGTCGCGGCCGGATCAAACTCGATGACACTTTGTGGGTGATCGAAGGCCCAGATTTAAATGCAGGCGACACGATCGAGATCGTTTCAGCAAACTCTAATCGATTGGCTGTAAAACAAGCTTAGAAGCGCTTTTTCAAGCCAATAGTTTTGGAATTTATAAACGAAACGTTAACCATAAAGATTTACTAATTGCTAATAACTCCGACGCGCGAAAGTTCGGCGAATATGCATATTGGTAAAGCCATTTTAAATTCGAAAAAAAGCACCCGTTTCCCTGACACGATGGTTAAGGGTTCAGTGATTGCATTTGCCTATGCGTTATTGGCTTCAACGTCATCGCTCGCACAAAGCCTGCCCACAGATTTAGATGCGGAAACCCTTGGAGCTGACACCGCTCAATCTGTGACCAATATCAATCAACTATCTGAGCTTGATCGCGCGCGGCAAAATATTTCTACAGGCTCAGTAAATGAGCCGCGAAATTTGACCAATACGGATGATGGTTCAGCACCCGGCATACGCTTGGGGACTTTGACGCTTAGGCCTTCTTTACAGAACCAGATCATTTACGAACAACAAAAATCCGCAACAAGCACCCAAACGCGGACATATAACCAGACAAATTTAGGCGCGACGCTCGAATCAGATTGGTCGCGTCATTCTCTAAATATTACCGGTTCTGCTATCTTACAAAAGAACATTCGCGGCAGCATTGAGGAAAACCCATCCGCAGACCTTACTGGGGACCTTGAATTCAACATAAATGATCTGCTGACGGCAAACTTAATTACGAGCTACAATTTCTCAAAAGAAGATCGCAATGACCCTAATGCGGTGAGCAATGCGACGAGCCAGGCAAATGTTCATACCTTCTCCTCCTCATTAGGCCTAACGAAAGAATTAGGGATTTTAAGGGGTTCGGTAACCGGTAGTCTTACACGCGTAATTAATGGAGACGCCACATTGCCCGGCAATATAATTGTCTCCGGTAATGATCGCGACCGGTTAAATCTGGGCTTGGCTTTAAGACTGCAATATGCAGCAAATCCGGTCTTAATGCCGTTCATCGAGGGCGAAATTGGTAAGACCAATTACGATCAGAACGTTGATAATACAGGGACCAATCGCGAATTCTCAAGCTATGGGTTACGCACGGGTGTCGTGGCTGACCTAGGCGATAAACTATCCGGTGAAGCCTCAATTGGATATGTGGTCAACAGCTTCAAAGACGCCACTCTTGCAGATATTAAAGCTGTGACTTTTGACAGTGAGCTCAATTGGTCACCGCGACGCGGCACAAGCGCAACATTGGGTCTGGCGACAAGTGTGGAACCATCAACCTCGGCAGGTCAATCCGGTTCAATCCTTTATGCTGCCTCACTTGATTTCAATCAGGAAATCACCCGCCAGCTAAATGCAACACTTGGATTGGATTACTCCCTAAGAGATTTTCGGGGTTCAACATCCATACCAAACGAGAATATTTATGGGGTAAGCCTTGCGTTTGACTGGGCGATCAATCGCTATTTGAGCATGAACAGCGACCTTAGCTTTAGAAGAACCGACCGCTTTGGTAGCGCTGATGATGTGGATGACACATCCATAGGCATCGGCCTAACATTAACGCGCTAGTCATCCTCGGGCTTGGTAAAAAACGCAATCGTCGCAGCAATGGCTGGTTCACGATAGATATCAACTTCACTCATAAGTTCATGCCGCGCACCATCTAACGGGATGAGTTGCCCGGCACGAAATTTTGTACTCAGGTCCTCAATGGCATCAATCGGCACAATGCCATCATGACTACCTGAAATAATAATCGTTGGGATCGTGATGCGTTCCAGATGTTGTTGTTTGTTCACACGGCGCATCGCGTTAAACATTAGATGAAGCCATCTTATAGATGGAACACCAGTTTCAAATTCAGGATAAGATTGAAAAATCTTATCATTTCGAACAAATCGTTTCTCATCCGAGGTTAAGATATTCAAACGGGTTTCCACAGATTGGCGGCGCCGCAAAACGGGGAATGAACCAAATCCAAACGCATTGAGAAAACCAAGCAAAAACTTAGTCACAACGAGTTTAAGCCCGGATAAATGTGTCCCAATAAAAGGCGCCAGCAAAACTATACGATCAATCCGATTGGCAATATTCGGTGACGCTGACAACAAAATTAAACCACCCATGGAATGGGCAATTGCGTAAAAAGGAAACCGAGTATCGGGCAAAACAACTTGTTCAATAAAGATCTTTAAATCATCTTCAAAATGCCGAAAGAACCTAACAAACCCTCGTTTTGTATTACGTAAAATTCGCTCAGATCCACCCTGGCCACGCCAATCAAAGGTGGCGACCCAAAATCCGGCATCCGTAAAATTTTTGATGGTTTCAAAATACTTTTCAATACACTCGTTTCGCCCTTGCAAAAGCACGATCGTGCCCTTCGCATTCTGCCCAGTGGACCGGAATATGGCATAACGTATTTGACGCCCGTCACAGCCGGTAAAATATCCCGCTTTGTGATCTTCAGGAACCGGATTTCCGGGCGATGAAAATAGTATTGCACTCATAATATTTTTCCAAGCTATAGCGGGTCTTAATCACTGCATGAGGTAAGGTCAAAAGAAAAAGCGCAATTTGCTAAAATATCAACGATTAGTGTATGAAATCGAGAATTTCAAAAAATCAAAAACATCTCTTGAAATGCTAATTTTTGCTCCCCATCTATAGTCTACAGGCGCCGATAACGGGTCTGTAATAACCGCAAATTGATCGCCAAAATGGGGTCAATATTGTTAACGCAAAACACTAGTTGCTCAATGGAGAACACACATGCGTCACGTAGATTTTTCACCTTTTTACCGTTCAACAGTTGGCTTCGACCGTCTATTTACAATGCTAGATAGCTTGGGTCAGCCTGAACAAACCAAATCCTATCCGCCTTACAATATCGAGCGTACTGCAGAAGATGCTTACACCATCACAATGGCTGTCGCAGGCTTTGCAGAAGACGAGCTTGATGTTGAAGCACGCGAGAACACACTGACCATTCGCGGCGAAAAAACAACGTCAGACGAGCAAGATGAGGCAACTTATCTGCATCGCGGCATTGCAACCCGTGCATTTGAACGCAGATTCCAGCTTGCTGAACACATGCACATCAATGGTGCAAACCTAAAAAATGGTTTGCTCTATATTGATCTCGTTCGCGAAGTCCCCGAAGAAAAGAAACTGCGTAAAATCGCAATTTCTGCAGCTCCACAAGTAACGGCGGCTGATACAAAGCAGATTGAAGAAGAAAAAGCTTAACGCTTCAACACTCATTTGAGCTTCGGCCGGCCTCCTCCCCTCCTCCCTCATGAGGTCGAAGTTCAAAAACGGAAAATGGCGCCCAATCGGACGCCATTTTTTATTTGTTATGAGATAATTTTGTTATGCTGATGCGCGCTTTGAAAGCAGGTGATCAACGGAGACTTTACCTGCGCCTTTAAGCACGATCACCACAAGAACAAAGATCCAAAGCAAACGCTGATCCAGGATCAATGAATCTGGGAAACGGTCAAACAAAGCGCCTGTGCTTTCCGCGCCAATATTGTGAACAAATACGTCAGTGAGCGATTGCACGATAATAAAGCCGATCATACCGGCCGCCGCAACGCGTGAGAATAAGCCGATGACAATAAGTGCGGGCAAGATAAATTCTGCATAAGTGCCTAAAAATACAATCAAGCCATGGGGGAAGAATGCAACAGCTGATGGATCAAAACCAGCCGCTTCAACTGCCGGCATAACGATCTGGAAATAAGCGCCATCGGTGATCTGGAAGAAGCCTAAGATACCACCCTCATCAATATTGACTTTTGTCAGCGCTGAATTGAAATAATATCCATATAAAACAGCAACGAAAGTGAACCGGGCAAAAAGCCCAAGGAACCAACCCTCAGTTATACGTGTGATAAAGTTGAAAACGCCATCATGCAGATTGCGTATAAGATTGATTAAACCATTCATTTTGTCGCCCTTTTTTCTTTAAGTATTATTGACCAGTTGGACCTGGCTCTTCGTTGATTAGTTTGCAGCTCGTAAATACGCCTGCTTCCAACATGGTTGAAATTGCCATTGAAATATCAAATTCTGGATCTTGGTTGCTGGCTGCATTTGCAGCTTCACCCAGTGTTTGACCATCAAATAATGTTTGAAAAAACGCTGTCGCGGCTTGCGGAATATGACGCACATCAACCTGTGCATCTGGCCTAGAAATCAAACAATCTTCTGGCGCTGCGGGATTAATGCCTTCCATTGAAGCACCCTGCCTATTTGCTGAGAAAATAGACACAGCAGCATACTGGCTGGAAAACAACCGCGCCGCTGGATGCGTTTCGAACACTAAATCACCCAGACTTTCAGGCGGAAATGCAGACAATGCATCCGGCGCTATAGGTTCAGCATCTGCTGCATGAAAACAATCAAGCCACAAGCGCTCAATACGCGCAACATCGCCCAAATAGGGGTAGTTCTTAAGCGGTTCAAAAGCTTCTAAAAACTCAGCAAAACCTGATCCGTACTTAAACATTAAAGGCGAAGTGGGAGGATTATCCGCCACGAATAGACGCGCCAATGACATAAAGGCTTCTTCACCAAGCAAACGTTGAATTGCAGGAAAAATATCCGCAATCGCGCCGGTTAAACCAACGACGACATTATTTCGATAGACTGAAACCCTTTTAACATCCACTTTTCCCGATGGACTGACCAAGCCCTTTGGACATGGGAGCTCAGGATCTAGTAAGAGAGACGAAAACGTATCTTGAGTGACATTGTACTCGTCAGACAATTCACTCAGCCGCGCTGGCATGACGTTCTCCTAGTAAAGGATGCTCGGGGACAGCGTCCAAAATGGCTTCGGCGATTTTTGCTTCACGGCGCAGGATATGCCATTCGGGCACATCATTATCCCACTCAATCAAAGTTGGGATCGGGCCCATTTGTGTGACGACATCCTGATAAAGCTTCCAAACTTCATCAGCGACCGGGCGATCATGCGCGTCGATCAACAATGTCTCGCCATCATCGTCTTTGTCTTCTGCATGACCGGCAAGGTGAATTTCACCGACATGCCCAAGCGGAAACTCTGACAGATATTTCTCGGGGCTATATTTGTGGTTTGTGGCTGACACGAACACATTGTTGATGTCGAGCAATAGGCCACATCCAGCGCGACGTGCAATTTCAGTGATGAAATCAGTCTCGCTCATAGTCGATTGCTCAAAAGCAACATAGGTAGATGGATTTTCAAGCAATATCGGGCGTTTGAGCCGATCTTGCACTTGACCAATATGGCTGACCACACGATCCAATGTCGCTTGATCATAAGGTACGGGCAGTAAATCATTATAATAATGATTATCATGGGTGGACCAGGCTAAATGCTCGGACACAATGCCCGGCTGATAGCGATCCACAACCTTTGCCAAACGTTCGATATGCTCACTATCGAGACCACGCTCTGATCCGATTGAAAGACCAACGCCATGTACCGTTATGGGGAAATTATTTCGAATTTGAGTGAGCGCTTGGTGCGGTAATCCGCCCTCGCCCATATAGTTTTCAGCATGGACCTCAAAAAATCCCATCTTGTAATCGTCTGACAAGATGTCGTCGACATGCTGACCTTTGAGTCCGGCTCCCGCTCTTGCAGGAACCGAACACTCTGCCAGATATTCAT
>JAHDFS010000174.1 GCA_020628035.1 Rhizobiaceae bacterium | reverse complement strand
CGTCGTATTTTAGTCCTGCGAGGAGCCCCGGAAATCCGCAGTCGAGCGCTGCTCTCATTATTCACATGATCAGCCTAACAAATTAAACCGCCACGCCACAATTCTTTCAGTCATGTTTCGGGCAATTTGATGGCTTTGCTAGATCAAAAAAATGTTACTTTTTGGACAAAACAGCCTTGCCCAATTTTGTCAATGCTTCTTTTAGTCGCTCGTCTTCGATCTCATCCACCATTTCGGTTAGCTTTTTTTGCTCGCGGGTTGATAATTTACGCGGTTTTTTGCGTCTGAGATCGTGTTTAACCACCACTTTTTGTACGATCTTTATGCGATTTAAGGCGGGAAAACCAAAAAACGCATTAATTCGTTGAAGAATTTCGTCTTGTTGGTGTGACAAAAACAAAGCGCGGGAACCCTCGCAAGCAATGGTCAATTGTCCGGGTGATAATCCCCCACCCTGTTCGGAGTTACGAGCGCCCATATCTCGTTGCTTGGGCCAGATAATTTTATCAGGTCTTGAACAATCGGCAAATTCGGGTCCGACAATTTCGTCCCAAATGCCCAGCAACATGGTGTTTATTCCGGCTTTTTTGGCCAGAATTGGATCCACCAATGTGTTGGTGAGCTCTGCAATCTGCAGCGCACCTTTTTGCCCTTTGGCTTTCTTTTCAGCCATTTCGTTCTTTCTAGATAAAACTTCGCCAGATCGCTCAGTAAATCTTGATCAATCACACATTCTTTTGGGCTTTATCTTCGGTTGGATCTTCAAGTGCAAAACCATCGGTTTTGACAACACTTAACGCCAAGAAAACGCATCCCGTAATGAACAAACTATCAATCAAATCATGTCCAAACAAGATATTGAACATACCCATAAGGGCATAAGTTTGGACAAAGATACAGGCAAAAGCCAGCCGCATTTTGAACTTTTCATCTTTCGGAGCTCTTAGCGCAAATAATAATGGAGAACATAGCAACAATAATGAAGCCAATAATCCAATCACGCCGGCATCAACAGCTGCGGTAAAATATCCATTGTGGAAATGCGTTGAAACAATGTGTTGTTGAGGACATACCACCCCGCCCTTTGCGATCACCATTGCTTTGCCTTGCGCTAGAATGTCATCGCGTTTGCCAAATCCATATCCCAAAAGCGGCTGTTCTTTGATGAGACAGATGGCCCTGTCGTATAATTGCATGCGTTGATAAAATGAGCTGTCTTCAGGCGATTGACCGGAGGATATATTTTCGACCAACACAGCCAGAGAACCGGCACGTTGTTTAATTGTGTCAGAGGTTGCACTGACCCCTAATCCCAGCACCAAAACGGCTGTGAAAATGCCAAATACACGCCAACGATGTCTTGAAACACTTATCGCATAAATCATCACAATGCCGATATTAGCGGCAAATGCGATATACATTCCTCTGGTGAGGGAAAGAACCAAACCTATCGATAAAAGCAATGCGCCAATGGTCGCAATAATCTGATGCTTTCTATCCGCATCAAACACGCCCAAAAGCGCAATGGGAGCTAGGATACCGCATACCATGGCAAATGGAATTTCATTGCCGGAGCCACCCGCCATACGTTGGCCCAACCAAAACCCTTCATACAATAACCAGGGCAATAAAATGAAACCGCTATATCCGGCAAATCTGATGAACATTGAAAAATAGTCAACGTTTTTAACCAGACGAAAATTTACCAGCACAAATCCAATAGAGATGAAAATATAAGGTTTGGCCCAATGTTCTAAATCGCTGAATTCGAAATCGCTGCGAATATATGATCCCCAAATGACCAATAAGTATAATAGCCCTGGAATTACGAACCATAAATCTGACTTGAGCAACACGAACTTTCTGTGCTTTAACACTAAGAGAAATCCGGTCGTTGCTGCGATAATGACCAACAGGGATAAGATCGAGCCAACAGCGGAAACGAGAATTGCCATAGCCAAAATGAAGATCGAGTTACGACCATGTAAAGTTGACCAGTTTGTTGCCTTGAATATGCTCATAATTTCATGGGCCGGGTTAATATACAAATTAGGGGTTGTGCAGTGCGTTTCGCTTAATAGGACAGTAAAGTCAATGCCAAAATCTATATATTTTTCATAGGCTTTATCATCAATTGTCCACTCAATCTTCACGCAAAAATTCTGAATTATCGGACCTGCTGTTAAATTGGTATGATAAACATCATCGCCAACTACCATGGCGTATATCACCGTCAGACCAAGCATTGGGTGTGATCGCTGATCCTTACCATGTCTGGCTGTCGGAAATTATGTTGCAGCAAACAACCGTAACAGCTGTAAAACCATATTATGAGAATTTTGTCACCTTGTGGCCTAAGGTGGAAAATCTCGCCGATGCAAGTTCGGAAAGTGTAATGCAAGCGTGGGCTGGTCTTGGATATTATTCGCGTGCCCGTAATTTGAAAAAATGTGCGGAACTTATCGCGTCAGATTATGACGGAAAATTCCCCGAAACTGAAGCTGAGCTGCTAAAATTGCCTGGTATTGGCCCCTATACGGCAGCCGCGATTGCAGCAATTGCATTTCGGCAACCCGCAAGCGTGGTTGATGGCAATATTGAACGCGTATTTACCCGGCTCTTTTGCATAAAAACACCCCTTCCGGCGGCAAAGCCTGAGATCAAAGACCACGTTAAAAAACATGTGCCTGAGGATCGCCCTGGGGATTTCGCCCAAGGACTTATGGATTTGGGTTCCAGCATATGCACACCGAAGAAGCCCAATTGCCTTTTGTGCCCATTGCAAACCGTGTGCACAGCATCTTCAAAAGGCGAACAGGAGCTTTATCCGGTAAAATTGCCTAAAAAGGCGAAGCCCAAACGTGCGGGTGCTGCTTTTGTCATGATTGATCAAAATGGCGCGATTTACCTTCAAAAACGCCCTGAAACCGGCTTGTTGGCCGATATGAGTGAAGTTCCGACAACAGATTGGAACTCAAATCGCGACGGTGAAACAAGCGCAGATGCAGCGCCCTTGTCGTTGAATTGGCGAAAAAGCGGTTCAGTCAAACACGTTTTCACCCATTTTGAGCTCACCCTTATTGTCTATTCTGCTGAAATCTCCGCCGACGATATGACCAATCCTGTCATAGCCGGCGGCTGGTGGTCAGGTCCTGAACAAATCAAAAGTGAAGCTTTGCCAAATCTGATGAAGAAGGTGATCACAGCTGTTCATCCAAATGCGTTTAAAAGCTGATCAGATTTCACCCAAACCGCTTTTGTGTTAGCATTACCAGATATCAAATCGTGATATAGTGGAAAGGTAGCATGTCATGAGACAGTTCTTCTTAGCGGCATTATTGGTAATAAGCCCGAACATCGCATCTGCAGATGCGATATATGGTTGCTGGACGAATGGTAAAGAGCGGTTGGTTGTCGAGTTCTCAAAGGTCATCTCACCCAGCGGGGCATCTCCGCAAGCGCAGATTGATCGTCACACCGCCATTTTCACTGCACCCGAAGGTGAACGAAATGCGGGGCAAACGTTGATCTTCCGGCAGCTTAACGACAACGAAATTGCACGGACAATCCAGGGAAGTGCAAATAGTACGAACCGCGAAATTTGGAACCCATGTGATTTGGCGATCAGTTAAGCGCGCTTCATTTTATTTAGTGACCGGTATGTAAGTAAGTTAAGACTTACCGGCCAATTAGGCACCAGCCTTAGCCATTTCAGCGCGCACAATTGCGCGAAGGTCATCGATTGGCTTTAATTTGCCTTTTTCTTCAAAGTGCCAGAATGTCCAACCATTACAGGCATCTAACTCCTGCACTTTGGCACCCATTTTGTGAATTGAGCCACCATCGCCGTTGACTGCAATCGTGCCATCGGCACGTACAATTGCGCTCCAACGTTTCTTTGAATCTGTGAGTACAGCACCCGGGTTGATAAGACCTGATTCAACGAGCGTATTAAAAGCCACACGCGGCAAAGCTTTCTTGCCAGTCATGACTTTTAATTCAGCCTGACCTAAAGGTTCAACAGCATCAATTCGGGCTTGCGCCGCGTCGATATATTCTTGCTCGCGCTCAATGCCGACAAAATTGCGGCCCAAACGTTTTGCAACAGCACCGGTTGTGCCTGAACCAAAGAATGGGTCAAGAACTACATCACCTGGTTTTGATGACGCCATTAAAACACGTGCAAGCAAAGCTTCAGGCTTTTGAGTTGGGTGTACTTTTTTGCCGTCATCACCTTTTAGGCGTTCACCGCCTGAGCAAATTGGGAACAACCAGTCAGAGCGCATTTGCACATCATCATTGGCAGCCTTCATTGCATCATAATTGAACGTATAGCCTTTGGCATTTTCATCACGGCTCGCCCAAATCATTGTTTCATGCGCGTTTTGGAACCTGCGACCACGGAAGTTTGGCATTGGATTTGTCTTGCGCCAAATCACATCATTGAGCAGCCAAAATTCGAGATCTTGCAGGATCGTGCCCACGCGAAAGATATTGTGATATGAACCAATCACCCAAATTGTGCCATTTGGCTTGAGCACTCGGCGACAGGCCATCAACCAGGCCCGACAAAAACTGTCGTAAGCCTGGAATGATGTAAACTGATCCCATGCATCATCTACTGCGTCGACTTTAGAATGATCTGGTCTGTGCAAATCTCCACCGAGCTGGAGGTTATAAGGTGGATCTGCAAAAATCACATCAACCGAATTTGATGGCAGTGCCTCTAGAGCAGCTACACAATCGCCTTTGATAATCGAATTAAGGTAAGGGGTCTTAGCTTCTGATGATCTGGCGATGTCGGAAAGCGATACAATAGACGGCATAGGATACTCACAATAAAAACGCGAAACATGATGAGCACATTGTTACCGCACAGGGTAAAGATTGGGTTTGCAGACATGGTAAATAAAGAGTGAATGACATTCTTGCTCTTGCAGTGCTTGATTATCAGGCCCAAATAAGGAAAAAGACACCTTTACTCCCCCAAATTAGAGACGGAAATATTATGGCAGACCTCGATCTAGTAATTTTTGATTGCGATGGAACACTTGTCGATAGTGAATATCTGGCGGCGCAAATTGAATCAGAACAGCTGAATAAGGCTGGATTTAACATTACGCCTGAGGAATTTGCGGAGCGGTTTGCAGGTCTCACCACAAAAGAGATTTTGTTTGAAGTTGAACGGGAAGCCAATATTCCATTGCAAGCTTCATTGTTAGAAACCACACAAAACGAGCTGAATACGCGATTGCCAAAAGAGGTTGAAGCCATATGGGGCGCGCATGAGGCCTTGGACAAAATCGATGTGCCGATGTGCATTTGTTCCAATTCACCTCAAACACGTTTGGAAGCAATGTTGATTAAAACCCGCCTAAATAGTTATTTCGGCGATTTTATTTATTCGTCGCGCAATACTGGAGATGGCAAGCCAAAACCTGCGCCTGATGTGTTTTTATATGCGATTGATAAGCATGATGCGGAAGCCGATTTTACCATTGTTGTGGAAGATTCAGAGGCTGGCGTGAAAGGTGCAAAAGCCGCAGGTGCCCGCGTTATTGG
>JAHDFS010000173.1 GCA_020628035.1 Rhizobiaceae bacterium | reverse complement strand
TCCAATTCAACCTGTTCACCGCTAGTCGCAGCTTTTAGAAGTGTATCGCGGTATTCATCCAATTGAGTTGTATCAATATCAGCCAACTTCTTTTTAAACATGTCCTGATAACGAAGTGGCTGATTGTGAATGAAGTTATCGATCAAGGTCTCTTGCTTACCAATTGATTTTTCAAGCTTCACAACTGCATCGGCTGACACTGCACCTGCTGAAATCAGACCAGCAACCAATCCACGCTCCTGCCCGGCAAACTCTTTTGCTTCGGCCAGATCCAACATGGCTACTGTTTCAAGCGCGAGTTCCGCATTATTGGCCATTTTTGACGCATGGAAACCAATTTCAATAATATGCGCGATGGTTTTAGAATACTGCTTCATTGCAGCGCCTAGAGTTACGGAACCTGCATCAATACGATTGCGATAATCATTGAACTCTCCAATCTCAGCTTCAAGTTCAGCAAGTTCATCTACCATTTGAGTGGCTTCAACCTGCTTCACATGTTCCAAAACCTCATGGAGACGCGCTTTTTCCATATTTGTTGCTTTACGCGCATCTAAAAGAGCCTGTTGCGGCACGGTTGCACCTGAGCCAATGAAGATGGCTGTTTGTCCGCGTTCAACTTGCAAATTATGCGTGAGCGCTGCTAATTCGTTGATTGTTTCAGATACATATCCGAGAAATACCATCGATTTATAATTTCGATAGGCTTCCCATGTTGCAACAGCACCCAAGATGACCAGGCCGATCATAGGTATGAGAATGCCAAGTGCGACGCGTTTTGTTATAGTTAAATTGTTGAGCATGATGGTCCCCGAAGAGTTTGATCTCGCCATCATGGCTTTGCAAGAACACGCATCATGCGCATACGATATATCGAAAGATTATGAGAATATTGGTTAAAAAAACCTTATGGAATCAATGTAAATGGTTATATTTGTAGTTATTTTTAGGGTACTACAAATTGCGTGCTTGCAAAATTTATTTACACAACCTTAAATTACTTTATATTAAAAAAGTATCAGTTTAATAGCAAAAATGTATTATTGAAATTAGGAAAAGTCTCATTTTTTTAGTAATGAACTTCTCAATTAATCCAATCATCTCTAAAATTTTTATTTTAATAATGTGCTCAGTTTGGAGCCCTTAACCAATACTGAGCACTTAAGAATTAAGCAGGCAAAGCACTTGCGTCGTAATTTGCAAGGAATTCTTCACTTGGTGGTATGGGCTTAATAACATCGATCAATATGCCATTGGGATCTTGCGCAATGAAATGACGCTGCCCAAATGCTTCGTCTTGGAGCTCTTTAACAATGTTGACACTGGCGGCTTTAATTTTGTCATATTCAGCATCGACATCATCAATCTCGAAATTGAGAATAACGCCGGATGTCTTGCCCCTGCCCGCCGCGGGAATTGTTTCATGATCATGTTGAAGTATCGCGAGATTAACATGTTCATCTGTCTCTGATTGCAGATGGATGTACCAGTCGCTGTCAAATCGAGACACGAAACCAAAATGGGTTTTGTAGAATTCTGCGGTCCCTTCAACATCGTCTGTTTGGATGACCGGATAATATTGCGTCAATTTCATAGCTTGCTCCTTTTCAATTTACATGCATAGTGTATGTAAGTGAAACAATTAACATACAGGCTGTATGTATGCAAGATAAAACCGTTGAAAAACGTAGCAATGCTGCGCGAACCGCTGAAACTACAGAGAAATTTCTATCAATCGCCCGCGCGCTCTTTGCCGAAAAAGGCTATGCGGATACCTCAACGCCAGAAATTGTGAAGGCTGCTGGTGTGACACGCGGCGCGCTCTATCATCACTTCGGTGATAAACAAGGCCTCTTCCGCGCAGTAATAGATCACGAGGCTGGATTGGTTGCTGAAGAGATCAAAGCCAATTCGATTGAGAGTGAAAATGCCAGCGACGCATTATTAGACGGCTCCCTTGCCTATTTCGATGCTATGGCGGCGGACGGACGTGCTGAACTATTGTTGATCGAAGGGCCTGCGGTCTTGGGTTTTGAAACCATGGCTGAGATTGACCAAAAACATGGCGGCAATGAGTTGAAGATCGGTCTTGATATGGCCGTCAAACACGGGGCGCTTGCGCCGATGCCAACGCAAGAAATGGCAGATATCTTATCAGCTTCCTTTGATCGCGCTGCTTTGGCATCCGCAAAGTCACCCAGCCAGCGCGAAAACTATATCGACGCGTTCAAACATCTGTTTTTGGCGTTGTTTGACTATAAGCCAGAAAACAAAACCTGAAACGGAGTGCATTAAATGCCGGCCTATGTTGTTGCCATGATGTCAATTCATGATCCAGAAAACTACAAGAATTACACAGATCGCACACCGCCGCTCGTTAAGAAATATGGGGGCAAGTTTTTAACCCGCGGGGAAGATATCACTTGCGTTGAAGGTGCAGAATATGACGGGCGTATGGTTTTGCTTGAATTCCCGTCAAAACAACATGTTGATGATTGGTATAATGATCCTGAATATCAAGAAGCTGTGCAATATCGCAAAGCCGCGTCCAAGATGAACATGTTATTGGTGCAAGAAGGTGGTGCAGAAACCGAAGCACCTGATCCGAAATTATAACATGTTCTTAATGAGATGAACTAAACGCCCCTCTTTGCCAACCAAAACAAAATGCGCGCATAAAGCTTGTGAAAGCCTAAAAGCGCGTGGAATAAAAATCCCTTATCGCCCTTCTCATTGAGCGGCAAAATGGCAGAGCCAAAATACATATTGGTGTGGTCATCATTTTGCTCTGACATCAGCCAGGTGCGGATTTGACCATCACCCACTTTCATCAGAATTTGATTATCGGTTCTGTCTTCGACTTGCCAAACCGCAAAGTCGTCGGATTGACCTGAGATCAACTCATTCACATTCTGGTCAGTTGTTTTTTTGCCAGTGGTGAGTGCTATCAATATGCGTTCGAGCTTAAAGACGGGTGATGTGAAAAATGCATGGGCGTATTTTTCAAATGAAATGCTTCGATCAATTTGTGTTTTAAAGCAGTCCGTATATGCGTGCTCAACAAGATTATAACGCCCTAGTAATCCTTGCGCTGGAATTTCGCCTGTCTGAATGCTCATCATCATCTCCATTTGCAACTATATTTGTTTATTTAACAATCATTGACACCCTTCCCCAGATGTCGAATTGACGCGTTTTCTAAGACGTGGTCCACATGATTTTTTAACTGGCACTATCGTGCTTTTAATTTGGCACTAATATGATTGTTTAACAGAAGGAATGGGCGCATGCGAAAACTAGTCTTGGCGATATATTTTGTCGCAATTTTTCTGCAATCAGCAACATATGGGCTGACATTCTTGCTGCCAAAGCTCTTTGCCGAATTTGGTGCAAATGAAAAGAATGTTGGCTTCATGCTTGCGCTAACAGCGATCTCAACACTAATTTCGGTTTATT
Organism: Rhizobiaceae bacterium; assembly: GCA_020628035.1. Taxonomy (GTDB): domain Bacteria; phylum Pseudomonadota; class Alphaproteobacteria; order Rhizobiales; family Rhizobiaceae; genus Lentilitoribacter. The sequence goes on along the minus strand of JAHDFS010000173.1, from coordinate 2,185 downwards.
ATTCAGGACATTTATCAGATTTCTTCGGGCGTATGATGACATTGGGCGTTTCGAGCTTCTCCTTAACATTGGCGCTGTACCTATATTCAATTGCCGATTCCGTTGGGCTGGTTCTCACAATTGCCAGCATATTAATCGGTTTTGGATGGGGCCTGATGTATACGCTTGGCCCAGTGGTGCTCACGAGATTATCCACCCCCGAATCCCGCGTACAAATCTTCTCGGCTTATTCGGTTTTCCTCATGGGTGGTTTTGGTCTTTCGCCGGTCTTTGCTGCCTATCTTGAAACGCTTGGATATGGGGTGCGAGATTCATTTTGGATCGTCGCAATCCTCTGCGTTATCAGCGGCTTAGCTTTTATAGGTTTGCGAGGACCTATCAATGATATCGCAACCACAAAAGCGCCAGATAATCGATCGAAACTTTCAGTTCCATCTGTTATTTCAATCTTAACCTCGTGCGCATGGTTGCCTGTCACAATGGGAATGTTAGGTGCCTCAGTTTTTGCCGGCATGAATAATTTTCAAACCGTATTCGCCGAACGCGAAGGCCTCGCCTATGCGGATTTCTTCTTCTATTACACGCTCACTGTTGTGATTGGACGCATATTCCTCGCACGATTTTCAGGAGGAAAATCGCCTTATAACACAATTGCATTGCTGCAATTTGTGATGGCGGCCAGTGTTGTATTGTTTATCTATGTAAACGGAAGTCAGGTGCTTTACATCGCAAGCGCTGTGCTTTTTGGTATTGGATATGGTGTATCCTACCCGATCCTTGCGGCAATGGCGGCCAATGACGCGCCTGACGAATTAATGCCGCAAACCATGCAACTTTTTTCGTTATCTTATTTTATCGGAATTTTTGGTTTTCCATTGATTGCCGGCATCATGATTGTGGATGTTTCGATCCCGGCACTTTTAATCTTAGTTGCCATGCTTGCCTTTTTCGAAGCCAGCATGGCTCTGGGGCGGCATATCAAATCATCCAAAACGGACAAATAGCGACCAACACAAATAAACTTGCGTTGGTCGCCATCGTCCATTGTTGCTCACGTTGGGGGCGTTAACTGAACAACAATTTCGGATCTGGGTTCAATCTAATTGGAAACAACTACGGGGATTGTCATCGTTCCGTCTTGGCCCAGATCAAGCTCTAATGCGAGGAAATTAGAGCCTTTAAACTCCAGTGGCAGTTGGATTGCCCGCGCACCACTTACTTCCATACTTGCTTGATCGGCTAGGGATTTATCGATCGAGCGCAACGCTACACCATTGATACTAAGGGTTTGAACATCGATTGTTTTGCCGGAGAAATTGGCAAGGTTTAGATCAAGCATTAGGTGATCATCAATCAATGTTGCCGACGTCGTTGCGACCAGATGCTGGTGAATATCATCTTCGTGACTAAGTGCTGTGACTGTTGAAAATGATGTTACCAGCGCTGTTAACACCATCAAATTCGCAATTATGAGCCAAACGGCTAGATATTGCTTAGTGGTATGGACGTAACTCATCTCATCGGCCCCAATTTATCGTTTCGTTGAGTTCAATATCGCGGGGGAAATTGAGCTCACAATGAAGCAAATATGGAGAGAATGTGAAAAATGGGACTTATTTAAAGGTGAGAGCCCCGTTAAAGCCGCGGATCACAAGTCCTTCACCAAGCGGATAGCGTCATAAATCGCTGCATGTGTGTTGCGCGCGCTGACCGCATCGCCGATTCGAAACAGTTGAAAAGCGCCTTTTTCATTGCGGCTTATCATCTGTGGCTTTCCGGCAATTAATGCATCATGATCGACAGCACCAAGATTGGACGATAAGGGCTTGAGTTCAAAATATAGTTCATCGAACGGTAACGTTCCGTAATTGACGACGATCTGATCATATTCTTGGGTTTGAACAAGATCGCTATAATCGGTACCGATGATCGCGTTAAGTTTGTTGCCGGATTTCTCCACCCCAAGCAAGCGCCTTGTGACGGTGAAGGTAACTTCTTTATCCTGCAAAACACGCATATAGGGCACCAGATTCATCGCCATGATATCAGGCGCAAAGGTGCGATCTGGCGTCATGATCTCAACCTTTGAGCCGGCCAAGGCTGCAACTTCCGCCGCTTGTAATCCCGGATGATCACCAGATTCATCATAAATCAACACATTGTCCGCCGGTTTGATATCGCCTGA
>JAHDFS010000020.1:17092-32520 GCA_020628035.1 Rhizobiaceae bacterium | reverse complement strand
GTTGAGATCAAATCCTCGATTGAGGATTTCCGCGTTGATAATAAATGGCCGGAATATCGTGATTTTTGCGATCGATTGTTTTTCGCAACCTTGCAAGATGTGCCGCAGGAAATTTTCCCGAAAGATTGCGGGTTTATTTTAGCCGATGGCTTTGGTGGACATATGCTGCGTGAAGCGCCTGAACATAAATTGTCAGGTGCACGGCGAAAAGCGCTCATGCTCAGATTTGCGCGTGCAGCAGCAGATCGTTTGTTAGCGGCCGAATTAGCCGCCAATCCATAATGGCTTTTGATATTTATTAGCGCGGTGCACGTTTTGCCAAAATGCGCTGCAGCGTCCGGCGGTGCATATTGAGCCGACGCGCGGTTTCAGAGACATTGCGGTCACACATCTCATAAACGCGTTGAATATGCTCCCAGCGCACACGATCTGCCGACATTGGATTGTCCGGTGGGCCGGCTTTTTCACCAGGGCCACGGGTGAGGGCTGCAACCACATCATCAGCATCAGCTGGCTTTGCCAAATAATCAACAGCACCAAGTTTAACGGCGGTCACAGCCGTTGCGATATTGCCATAGCCCGTCAGCACGATCATTTTGGTATCTTCGCGTTTTTTGCGAATGGCTTCTAATACATCAAGACCGTTGCCATCGCCCAAACGCATGTCCACAACAGCATATTTAGGCGGCGAAGCATTGGCCTTTGCCAGGCCTTCCGCAACACTTTCTGCAGTTTCAACTTGAAAACCACGGCTTTCCATCGCGCGCGCTATTCGGCGCAAGAAGGGACCATCATCTTCAACAATTAAAAGAGATGGATCGGGACCAAGATCAGCGTTCATTTTTTACAATCCGAGTTATTACCAACCTAACAGATATAGGTATTTTTCTGCTCATTTTCAGATAGCAACATAATGGTTTGGAAAAAACGCGTCAAATTGACCACTTAGGCAAGGTCTGCCACAACCGAATCCAAAACCAACATGCCCGAAGGTGTGCATCTGATACGATTGTTATTTATACGCTCGATCATGCCGTATTTGATCAAATTGTTCTCGCGATCGATATCAAACGGGCGTTTGCTTAAAGCTGACCAACGGCTGACATCAATGCCTTCGCGCAATCTTAAACCCATCAAAAGCATTTCATCTGCTTGGTCTTGAGAATCCAATTGCTCAATATCAATAATCCCGTGCCCGTTCTCCTCAACAAGCCCAAGCCAAGTTTCAGGATGTTTTTCGGCAATGGTGGCAAATTTTTTGCCGCCAGTTTGTATTCGCCCATGAGCACCAGGACCTAAACCGACATAATCTCCATAACGCCAATAGTTCAAATTATGCTGGCTTTCAGCGCCGGGCTGCGCATGGTTAGATACTTCATATGCTGGCATACCGTTTTCGGTGCAAACTTTTTGCGTCATCTCATAAAGTTCGGCCTGCAAGCTGTCTTCCAACATTGGGATTTTACCGGCTTCATGCAATTGAAAAAACGGCGTGCCTTCTTCGATTGTCAGCTGATAAAGCGATAGATGGTCCGCCGCTAAATCAATGGCTTCACGCAATTCATCGGCCCAGGCTTCTGCGGTTTGATGAGGACGTGCATAGATAAGATCAAAGGACATGCGCGGGAAAATTTCGCGCGCCAAAGATATCGCCTTTTTGGCTTCTGCAACATTATGCAAACGGCCCAAAAACTTTAAATCCTTGTCATTTAATGCCTGAACACCCATGGAAACACGATTTACACCGGCGTGGCGATAGCCTTCAAACCGAGAGGCTTCAACACTGGAAGGATTGGCCTCCATGGTAATCTCAATACCATCAGGCACTGTCCATGCGGCTCTGACGGCTTTTAAAATCTCATCAACTGTCTCAGGATCCATGAGCGATGGCGTGCCACCACCGATGAAGATCGATGTGACGTCTCTGGGGCCTGTGGTTTGCCGATTATGTTCGATCTCGCGTTGAAAGGCTTCAACAAAACGTGGTTGATCGACTTTTTGGTGCCGAACATGGGAATTAAAATCGCAATAGGGGCATTTGGCAGCGCAAAATGGCCAATGCAAATAGACCCCAAATCCGGGCTCCGCATTGATTGGAAAGTTATAAATCGCAGCGGACACGTGTGTGTTCCTTAAGCGCCAAGACAGGTTTCAGCAAAGAGCTTAAAGGCACGAGCGCGGTGGGATAATGCTTTTTCATCGCCGGGTTTCCAGCCATGTTTTTCTTCCGCTGTCATTTCACCAAAGGTGACATCGTAACCAACGGGCTTAAACACCGGATCATAGCCAAAACCTGACGTGCCGCGTGGTGGCCAAACAAGATGACCTTCCGCTTCACCGCGAAAATATTCTCGATGTCCATCTGGCCATCTTAAACATAATACGCTCACAAATCTTGCCGTGCGTTGATCGGGATCGACAGCATTGGCTTCCGCGAGCGCGTCTTCAACCTTTTGCATCGCCATGCCAAAATCCCGGCTGCCATCTTCTTTTTCGGCCCAGTCGGCTGTGTAAACACCAGGCGCGCCATCTAATGCATCAACTACAATGCCTGAATCATCTGAAAGTGCCACAAGACCCGTTGCCATGGAGGCTGCATCAGCTTTCGTCGCAGCATTTTCTTCAAAAGTCACACCATGCTCGGGTGGTTCCGGCAGGCCCAGTTCACCCGCAGAGACCACATCAATACCAAGCGGGCCAATCAACCCGCGGATCTCTTCCAGCTTGCCCGCATTATGGGTGGCCAGAACGATTTTTTCACCTTCAAATTTGCGCATGAATTTATGCCTTTGTGTCCTTTGAATGCTTATGCGAGTGCAGCTTTTTGAAGTTCAACAAGTTCGCCAATGCTGGTTTTGGCAAGACCCATCAATTGCGCAAACTCATCTTCTGAAAATGGATCAGCTTCAGCCGTGCCTTGAATTTCAACAATACCGCCATTGCCTGTCATCACAAAATTTGCATCTGTTTCTGCGGATGAATCTTCCAAGTAATCAAGATCTGTCACGGGTTGACCGGCAAAGATCCCGCACGAAATCGCAGCAACATGGTCTTTTAAAACGCGGTCAACTTTGACCATGTTTCGCTCTTCCATCCACGCCAGACAATCACGCAATGCAAGCCAAGCGCCCGTAATGGATGCAGTCCGTGTTCCACCATCGGCTTGAATAACGTCACAATCGATGGAGATTTGCCGTTCGCCAAGCGCTTCTAGATCCACAACGGCGCGCAAAGAACGGCCGATCAAACGTTGAATTTCTTGCGTGCGGCCAGACTGTTTGCCAGCGCTAGCTTCGCGGCGCATGCGATCACCTGTTGAGCGAGGCAGCATTCCATATTCTGCCGTCACCCAGCCTTTGCCGCCATTGCGCAACCATGGTGGGACGCGCTCTTCAAGGCTTGCTGTGCAAAGAACATGCGTATCACCAAACTTCACCAAACAAGACCCTTCAGCGTGTTTAGAAAAACCTCGCTCGAATGAAACTTCTCGCATTTGATCTGTTTTTCTTCCTGATGGTCTCATGACATTCTCCAAGTGATGCGCCGGAAATTCTCACAGCGTCGATATTGATTTGAGCTTATCTAGCTTTTGTTGAACAAGGTTGCAAAGGAAAAGCTATTCCCTTTGCAAAATTCAAAGAAAAATCTGGAAGCTTGGTTCCGCAATAGTTATATATTTATTGGCGACAGTTTTTTTGTGCCGAAGGAGCGGGGCAACCCGAGAGTAATTTGACTGAGTTGGACGAACGTTCGCGAGAAGTTTTTAAGAGCATTGTCGAAACCTATCTTGGTTCTGGTGAACCTTTGGGTTCACGAAGCCTATCGCGGCTCTTACCCATGACATTATCACCTGCATCTGTGCGCAACGTGATGAGTGATTTGGAAGAGTTGGGTCTCATTTACGCGCCCCATGTTAGCGCGGGCCGTTTGCCAACCCAAAGCGGACTGCGCTTCTTCGTGGATGCCTTTATGCAGGTAGGTGATCTTCAACCAGAAGAGCGCGAAAAAATCGAGCAGCAAGTTCCGTTAAATCATGATGAACCGGTTGAAGGTTTGCTGACCGAAGCCAGCAAAATGTTATCGGGTCTTTCTAGTGGTGCTGGGCTTGTGATTGCTGCAAAGAATGATAGCGCCATCAAGCATATCGAATTTATCCGGCTTGAGCCCACCAAAGCTTTGGCAGTGATCGTTGGCAGCGGCGACAGAGTTGAAAACCGCGTGATTGATCTGCCTGCAGGCACGACCTCTTCGCAATTAACGGAAGCTAGCAATTTTCTAAATGCGCATTTGGCTGGCCGTACATTCTCCGAGGTGCGTGGAGAGCTTGAGAAATTACGCAACCTCATCCGTCGAGAGTTAGACACATTATCAAGTGATTTGGTTGAGCGCGGGTTGGCCGTTTGGGCAGATGATAAATCAGATAACCGTCAGGGTAGAATTATTGTCCGCGGTCGTTCGAACTTATTAGAAAATGTCGCCGCAAATGATGAGCTTGAACGATTGCGCTTGCTGTTTGATGACCTTGAGAAAAAGGAAAGCCTGATCGAGCTCATGAATTTGGCTGAAGAAGGGTCAGGCGTTCGGATCTTTATCGGGTCAGAAAATAAACTATTTTCGCTGTCAGGGTCATCGCTGGTCTTTGCGCCATTGCATGATGAAGGCGAAAAAGTTGTCGGTGCTGTCGGCATTATCGGCCCAACACGTTTAAACTATTCTCGTGTCGTGCCCGTTGTGGATTACACAGCCCAACTTGTGTCTCGGCTGATGCAAAAAAGTTGAATGATATTATCTGCTAGCTTAGGATGGCTGAATAGGATATCTCAGTCGCGATTGATTTTCATCTGGGTCCGAAATGGCCAAATCAATTCGCCAATATTTTGAACCAAAAAGATCACAGGGTGCGTTCATTGGAAGATAATCAGGAATATCGTGTCTTAGCTCGAAAATATCGACCGCGGGACTTTTCTGACCTGATTGGCCAAGAGCCGATGGTTCGAACGCTCACCAATGCGTTTTCAACCGGACGTATCGCTCAAGCGTGGATGCTTACGGGGGTGCGCGGTGTGGGTAAAACCACCACAGCTCGCATCTTAGCGCGTGCACTTAATTATGAACGTGACGGGATTTATCAACCGACCATCGATATCACCGAATTGGGTGAACATTGTCAGGCGATTATGGATGGGCGCCATGTTGATGTGATCGAGATGGATGCGGCTTCACATACCGGTATTGATGATATTCGCGAGATCATCGAGCAAGTGCGCTATCGACCAGTATCCGCGAGATATAAAGTCTATATCATCGATGAGGTGCATATGCTCTCAACACAGGCCTTTAATGGCCTGCTTAAGACGCTTGAAGAGCCGCCTGAACATGTAAAATTTATCTTCGCGACCACTGAAATTCGCAAAGTTCCGATCACCGTTTTATCTCGTTGTCAGCGTTTTGATCTAAGACGTATCGAAATAGGCGCACTATCATCGCATTTTAAAATGATCGCCGATAAAGAAGGCGTGACGATTGATGACGAATCTTTGTCCATGATCGCGCGCGCCGCAGAAGGCTCAGCCCGTGATGGCCTATCACTCTTAGATCAGGCAATCGCGCATGGCAGTGGTCACGTGGAAGCAGAAGCTGTACGCGCTATGCTCGGCTTAGCGGATCGCACACGAATTGCATCCCTATTTGATCTCTTAATGCAAGGTGATGCGAGTGGTGCCTTAGGTGAGTTTAAAAGCCAATATGATGCCGGAGCTGATCCGCGCGTTATCTTGACCGACTTGGCTGATTTTACCCATCTTGTAACGCGCATGAAATATGTTCCGGATGCGAAAGAAGATGCAGCGCTTAACGAAGTTGAACGCACGCGCGGCGCAGATTTTGCGCAAAAGCTTTCAACGCCGATATTATCGCGTACATGGCAGATGTTGCTCAAAGCGATCACTGAAGTTTCGGGTTCAAACCGACCCTTTGCAACAGCTGAAATGGCGCTGATTCGCATTGCCCATTCAGCGCATTTGCCAACGCCTGAAGATTTGGCAAAGATCGTGCAAAACCAAGACGCGGCGTCTCAAAATCCAACGCCGGGTAATGGTGCCGCTGCACCAAATGGTTCGAATGGTTCGCCCACAGGTGCGGTTGCCAGCCAATATGTGTCGGCTCAAGGCAATGCTGGTCCAAATGGTGGACCAACAGCAATGCTCGCCACCGGTGCAACAGCTCCGCAAAGCGGGCCTGTTCTTGCGGTTAATAATGCAGAACCATCATTGCAAAACCAAACTGAAATCGCACCGACAAAGCCCGCTGAGATCCCGCAGGTTCCGATCAACTCTTTGGAAGATCTGGTCGCACTTGCTGATAAAAACCGTGACGTTGCAACCAAAATTCAAATCCGCAATCATGTCCGGTTGGTCAAGGTTGAACCGGGTCGGTTGGAAATTAATTTAACCGAAGATGGCTCACCGCAATTGCCGGGTGATTTGATCAATAAATTGCAAAAATGGACGGGTACAAAGTGGATTGTGGCCCTAAGTCGCGAAGAAGGTGGCGCCACACTTGCCGAGATTTCCAACGAACATCGTCAGGCATTGGTATCCGATGCTAAGGACGATAAGGATGTGGCGGCAATCCTTGCAAAATTCCCGGGCGCGCGCGTTACAGATGTGCGCATTTCGGTCAAAGACGATAATGAGTTCACGGTATTAGAAACCGATGATGGTGACATTTCACCTGACATGATTGAACTCGATGATGACAGCATTATTGAATAACAAAACGATAGGAGACGACCATGCGTGACCTTATGGGGATGATGGGTAAAGTCAAAGAAATGCAAGAAAAAATGACGGAGATGCAAGAAGAGATTGCAGCAACCGAAGTTGAAGGTACATCCGGCGGCGGCATGGTCTCCGTTAAGATCAACGGCAAAGGCGTCATGCTTGGTCTCACCATTGATCCATCCTTGTTTAAAGAGGATGAAGTTGAGATTTTAGAAGACCTTATTGTCGCGGCATTTAACGATGCAAAAGGCAAGGCAGAAGCGGTGACCGCTGAAAAAACAGCTGAATTAACCGCGGGCCTTCCAATCCCTCCAGGCATGAAATTGCCGTTTTAAGCGCAGGATTTGCGATAAATTTGACGACTTCATGCGTCGAATCACCTAAAAACCTGCCATGGCTAAGCGTGTAACAGGTCCAGAAATAGAAAAGCTCATTCAGCTTTTAGCGCGGGTTCCAGGATTGGGGCCCCGTTCTGCTAGGCGCGCAGCCTTGCATATGATCAAAAAGAAGGATCAGCTTCTTGGCCCTTTGGCCGGCGCTATGAGTGAGGCCTTTGACAATGTGCGCGAATGCCAGACATGCGGTAATATCGATACATCCAGTCCTTGTGCAATTTGTTCGGACCCACGACGTGAGCAAGCAACGCTAATCGTGGTTGAAGATGTTGCCGACCTATGGGCGCTCGAACGCGCTGAAGTGATGAATGTTCGCTACCATGTTTTAGGTGGTACACTCTCTCCGCTCGATGGCATTGGGCCTGATGATTTATCGATCGCAGCGCTGGTTGATCGGGTGGAGAAGGAAAATATCGCTGAATTGGTGATTGCCGTTAATGCGACTGTCGAGGGACAAACCACGGCACATTATATTACCGATCAGCTCGCAGGTATGGATGTAAAGATCACGCGACTGGCGCATGGTGTGCCGGTCGGCGGAGAGCTTGATTATCTCGACGAAGGCACATTGACCGCCGCAATGAGGTCTAGAACATCCCTATAATGTGGCAAATTAAGGAGGCATAAATCCATGCAAAGATTAATTTTGTTGATCACCATTTTATGTTTGTCCTCGCTGCCACTTAGCGCCAACACTGCGCTCGATAAACAATTTGCCAATTGGGCGAAATCCGATCTTTGGCGTGAAGCGCGCGCGGCTGGGGTGTCTAAACGCACCTTTAATCGCGCAATGGCCAATGTCAGCCTCAATCTCAAATTACCTGATTTGGTTCTGCCCGGCGCAAAGCCAAAAACGCAGCGTCAGTCGCAAGCCGAATTTCGTTCACCGGCTAAATATTTCAGCCAAAAACGTTTGCGTGGATTGGCGAGCGCCGGCAATCAGCTTCTGATTAAAAACCAAAAACTCCTTGCGCGTATTGAGAAAAAATATGGTGTGCCATCAGGTGTCATTTTGGCCATTTGGGGACGTGAATCTGGCTATGGCCGCGCGGCCATCCCCTATTCAGTGGTTGATGTCTTGGCGACAAAGGCTTTTCTCTCTACCCGCAAAGATTTCTTCAAACGTGAATTGATCGCAGCCCTACAGATTATTCAATCCGGGGATGTGCCCGCATCGAAAATGAAGGGCTCCTGGGCGGGGGCTATGGGGCAGCCACAGTTTATGCCGTCAAGTTACCTGCGGTTTGCAGTTGATTTTGATGGTGATGGCAAGCGCGATATTTGGAATTCAACGGCAGATTCATTGGCTTCAATTGCCAATTATCTTTTGCAAAGCGGCTGGCAAACAAACCGCGATTGGGGTTTTGAGGTCACATTGCCAAACCGTGCCAATTGTGCGCGTGAAGGGCCTGATCGCGCCAAACCCATATCATCTTGGGTTCAAGAAGGTGTCACGCGTGTGAGCGGACGACCATTCCCAACAATTGAAATGCCGCAAAGTGGTATGCTGATTTTACCTGCTGGTGTTTCAGGACCAGAATTTATCGTCACGCCAAATTTCTATGTGATCAAAGAATACAATAATTCTGATCTCTATGCGCTATTTGTAGGAAACTTAGCCGACAGAATTGTTTACGGCATGGATGATTTCAAAGCCCCGTGGAAAAACAATGAAGTCATGCTGCGCTCTGATATTCGAACGATCCAACAGCGCCTTGAGAAAAAAGGTTATGATGTTGGGGGCGCCGATGGCTTGCCGGGGTTTAAAACGCGCCGTTCAATCGGTGAATGGCAAGCGAAAAACAATATTCGTCAAACTTGTTTCCCAAACAATAAACTTCTAAAGCAAATCAGGTAATCTCATCATGGATCAACGAGTAAGTATCATAACGCTGGGCGTTTCAGATCTTCAAAAAGCCAAAGCCTTTTATGATGGGCTGGGCTGGAAAGAGGTGGAGCAAACCGCTGGCGAAGAGATTATCGCTTATGATCTGCATGCTATGACGCTCACGCTTTATCCATGGGATAAATTAGCCGAAGATGCAGGCGTATCTTCAGAACGCGCGGGAAGTTCTGCGATCACGCTTGCTTATAATGTGAGTTCTGAGTCGGAAGTGGATGAAACAATTACCCATGTCAAAACCCTAGGTGCGACGATTACCAAGCCACCGCAAAAAGCATTTTGGGGTGGATATTCAGCCTGTTTTCAGGATCTTGATGGACACATTTGGGAAGTCGCCTGCAATCCCTTTTCCAAATTGGGCCCAAAGGGTGAATTCCAATGGCTGGGTGTCAACGAATAGATTTTTTACAGATTAAGCTTTCGCTTCAATTGAACAATCGCCAAATCGAGCGCTGATAAAAAACGCGACCGATCGGCTTTGGAAAACGGTGCTTGGCCACCGATTTGCTCACCACCTGCGCGAAGGTCAGCCATGATCGAACGTGTTGCAACTGCCATGCCGATTGAGTTTTCCGTAAACGGTTTTCCTGTTGGTGAGATCACGGTCGCGGATTGCTTTAAACACCTTTCAGCTAACAAGATGTCGGAAGTGATCACGATGGATGCCTGGTCTGCGCGTTCCGCAATATAATCATCCGCCGCATCAAATTTATCATTGACGATGACACGCTCAACCAGCGGATCGTCTGGTATGCGCAAGAAACTATTGGCAACAACGGTTACATTTAGAGCATAGCGTTCTGCAACTTTGTAGATTTCATTTTTGACCGGACAGGCATCGGCATCGATATAAATTTGGATCACAAATTGTCTCCTTTGCGCAGCGCTATAGCAGCCTTCAAATCAAAAATCTAAGGCTTTCAAACACTATCTAACCGATGATTTGACAAGCGAAGTACAGAATATCGCTATTTGATGGGCTAGTGGGGTTAAAATAAGCCAAATCCTGCTTGCTTCTTTTTAATTCCCGCCTTAAATCCAAACTCATGAAAACACCTCTTTCCAATATTCGCAACTTTTCTATTGTTGCTCACATCGACCACGGTAAATCCACGCTAGCGGACCGGCTTATTCAGGTTTGCGAAGGCCTGTCAGAACGCGAGATGTCATCTCAGGTTCTCGATAGTATGGATATCGAAAAAGAGCGTGGGATCACCATTAAAGCGCAAACTGTTCGCCTGCATTATAAATCAAATGCAGGTGAAGATTATGTGCTTAATCTGATCGACACGCCCGGCCATGTGGACTTTGCATATGAGGTGTCTCGTTCGCTAACGGCGTGTGAAGGATCATTGCTTGTCGTTGACGCCTCGCAAGGTGTGGAAGCGCAGACTTTGGCAAATGTTTATACAGCGTTGGACGCTGACCATGAAATCGTGCCAGTGCTTAATAAGGTTGATCTGCCCGCTGCGGAACCTGAGCGCATCCAAGAACAGATTGAAGAGGTCATTGGCCTTGATGCGTCAGACGCATTGATGATTTCAGCAAAAACCGGCCTTGGTATTCCAGAAGTTTTGGAAGCCATTGTCGACCGCCTGCCGCCACCTGAGGGTGGCGAGCGCGATGATCCTTTAAAAGCGCTGCTCGTCGACAGTTGGTATGACACGTATCTCGGCGTTGTGGTTTTGGTGCGCATCATCAATGGTACGCTCAAAAAAGGTCAGGTCATTCGACTAGTTGGCACAGGCGCAAAATATCCGGTCGATCGCGTCGGTATCATCACACCAAAACTTGTCACAGTCGATGAGTTAGGCCCGGGTGAAATTGGATTTATCACAGCTTCCATCAAAGAAGTGGCGGATACGCGCGTGGGTGATACGATCACTGAGGATAAGCGTCCAACCGATGATGTGCTGCCAGGCTTTAAACCAGCACAGCCAGTGGTGTTCTGTGGTTTGTTCCCGGTCGATGCTGCTGATTTTGATGATCTTCGTAGTGCGATGGGTAAATTACGCTTAAACGATGCGTCATTCTCATTTGAAATGGAATCATCCGCTGCACTTGGCTTTGGTTTCCGTTGCGGTTTCTTGGGTCTGTTGCACCTCGAAATTATCCAAGAGCGTTTGGAGCGTGAATTTAATCTTGATCTCATCGCAACAGCGCCGTCTGTGGTTTATGAGCTTGAGATGAATGATGGCAAGGTCATCGAATTACATAACCCTGCTGATATGCCCGATGTCATGCATATTGCATCTATTCGCGAGCCATGGATTAAAGCCACAATCATGACGCCGGATGAATATTTGGGGCCAATCCTAAAGCTCTGTCAGGAGCGTCGTGGATTGCAAACCGATCTGTCTTATGTCGGCACCCGCGCCATGGTCAATTACGATCTGCCATTGAACGAAGTGGTGTTTGATTTTTATGATCGCTTGAAGTCCATCTCCAAAGGTTATGCGAGTTTTGATTATAAAATCGATGATCATCGTGATGGTAACCTCGTTAAAATGTCGATCCTGGTGAATTCAGAACCAGTGGATGCGCTGTCTATTTTGGTTCATAGATCAGCGGCTGAAAAGCGCGGCCGTTCCATGTGTGAGAAGCTAAAAGATCTGATACCGCAACATATGTTCCAGATCCCTGTGCAAGCAGCGATTGGTGGAAAGATTATCGCGCGTGAAACGATCCGTGCTTTGCGTAAAGATGTGACGGCAAAATGTTACGGTGGTGATGCATCTCGTAAGCGTAAACTGCTGGATAAGCAGAAAAAAGGTAAGAAACGCATGCGCCAATTTGGCCGCGTGGATATTCCGCAAGAAGCCTTTATCGCTGCGCTTAAGATGGATGACTAGCGGGAATTGTCATTTTACCCGAATGCAATAAGTCTCGTGATGATCCAGAATAGATCTGCCAGGATAGTTCATCATTGCCGACATTAAAAATCGCTGATGCGATGGTGTTTTCATCATCGGGATCATCATCCTCACGTCGCCAAATGGGCAGTTTGTCCTTGGCTTTGTCGCGCAAAATATCAAGTGGGCTCTGGGAGAATTGTTGGAGCAATTCTTGGGTTCTTGCATATCGATCTTCAGAAGATTGGGTGATCAGTTGTTTGTCGCACGCAACGGTCGACACATGATTGGCATGGCCGGTCGGTGTTTGGATATGGGTGACATGGCAATTTCCACCGCCATGTTCGATACTGAGCAATTCCGTTCGGCCAACCTGCGCAATGCTATAATGAAAACCGCCGCTCAAAGTGTGTCGCTCTAATAATCCAACAACCGCATCAAGGTCTTGGCAATTAAGCACCGCGCGCGCCAAAACCATGCGTGGAATATCGGGAATAAAGTCTGTCAGCCGAATATTATTAATGGTGATGGCAAGACCTGATCGCGTCCAAGCAAAGCTATGACCCGGGATTGAGCCAGGATAGCAAAATGATGTAAATCCACTTTCTTCAGCGCAATCGATGAGGAAGCAAGTTTGATCAAGCGAGGGCAGGCCATCTTCGTTATGCGCGATTATAATCGGGCTGCCCGGAATTTGCAGCGTCGTGCATCCATCTGGTGAATTGACGAGAATGTCCCCACGGCAATTCCAAGCAAAGATGCTTTCAAAAGGTAAGTCCAAACCCTCAGCCAATCCTTTGAGCTCGTCATGGATATCTGGAAAATACTCAGCTGTTTTCTTTTCAAGCTGCCGCACAAACTCGCTTTGGGCGTGGTTTTGAACATGCTTCCAAAATGGTTCGTGAACGAGTTTTTCATGAACTGTTTGACGTCCACGTTGACCAAGGACAAGGCCAAGTTCGAAACTTTTTTCAGGAGCGGTTATGATCTCAAGTTCATCTGTCATGTAACCTCTCCAAACATTCTTTAAGCGACCCGTTTAAGCTTTGCGACAAAGAACCCATCTGTTCCGGTTCGATTGGGTGAACATAAAATACCAATCCCCGTATGCGATCTCGGCACGTCATCGCGACCTGTGAGTTCAACCCATTTTTGCGACAAATCTATCGCTTCAAAATTTGAATTTTCATCAAGGAATTCTGAGACGATCGCATCGTTCTCCTGAGGCAGAACCGAACAGGTCACATAAGTGAGCTCTCCACCTGGGCGAACATATTGTGATGCTTTGTTGATGACTTCCTTTTGCTGGTTTAATCGCGTGGCCAGACTTTTCTCTGACAAACGCCATTTGGTATCGGGGCGTCGACGCCATGTGCCTGTTCCAGAACAAGGGGCATCCACCAAAACTTTATCGCAATTATCTAGGAGCTGAGCGAGCGCATCATCATCTTCGATCAATTGAACATTGCGTGTGCCAGCGCGTCGTAGGCGTTCAATCATTGGTGCCATGCGGCGACGATCATTATCATAGGTGTGGATCTGTCCGCTATTCTCCATGGCTGCAGAGAGCGCTAAAGATTTACCACCACCACCAGCGCAATAGTCCAAAATCTGATCGCCCTTCTGCGCATCCGTTAGCGCGGCAGCAAGCTGAGAACCTTCATCCTGGATTTCAAACCAGCCTTTGGCAAAGGGGATGTCTGCGGCTACATTGGGCAGGCGACCGGGCCCGTTTTCCGCTGTGATACGCACACTGTCGGGTAGCAAATCACCAGCTTCAGCATTTGTTTTTGATAATGAATTGAGCACTTTTTCACGTGTGGATCTGAGCGTATTTACCCGCAGATCAAGAGATGGTCTTTGCGTTAGTGCTTGCGCTTCGATAAGCCAATCATCACCAAATGCTGTTTTGAAATCATCCATCAGCCATTGCGGGATATCACCCTGAACGTATTCATCCGCTTGTGCGAGATCGGCATTTTGGAACTTCGATATTTGTGCATCAGATAAAAATTCTGGTGCGAATTTATCACCATCTAACTGGCCTTTAAGTTCGTCAATCGTTAACCCCCACTGACGCAACAAAACGGCAAATGCGATGGCGCGTGGACTGTCATCGCCCATAAGGTAGCCATGGGAGAGTTTCATGCGCAACGCGTCATAAACAATATTGCCGATTGCGCCGCGGTCGCCGGAACCTGCAAATCTGTGCGAACTGCCCCAATCTTTAAGCGCATTGGCCACAGGCTTATGATGCTGTTCGATCGCTTCCAAAACTTCAATTGCCGCCTGCAATCGGCCACCAATTCGCATGGTGCACTCCCATATCAATATTGTGAACTTGAGAGGGTCGTCCTAGACCCTTATGCACGTTCATGCAAGCGAATACTCGCTTGTGTTAGATGCAGCGTCCACCATCCACTTCCATGGCAACGCCTGTGACCATTGATGCTTCATCAGAACACAAAAAGCATGCTGCATTGCCCATATCCTCTGGTGTTGAAAACCGTCCGATGGGAATGGTGGAAATAAATTTGGCGCGCATATCTGGTGTGTCTTCCCCCATGAAGGATTTCAACAATGGTGTTTCACCTGCAACAGGATTGATCGCGTTGACACGAATGCCAGCGCTTGCCAGCTCTATCGCCATGGTTTTGGTGGCCGTAATCATCCAGCCTTTTGAGCAATTATACCAATTTAAGTTCGGACGCGGGGAGACCCCGGCTGTTGACGCGACATTTAATATTGCGCCAGCACCATTTGCTTTCATATGCGGAATAAGATGCTTCGCTGTGAGATAGACCGATTTCATATTCACTGTGTAAACGCGATCAAAATCCTCTTCGCTCACGTCTTCAAGCGGTGTTGGCATATGCGTAACGCCGGCATTATTGACCAGAATATCAACTTTACCGAAGGCGTTAATTGCAGCTTCCGCCATCTTTTGAACGCTCTCGCCAGATGCAACATTGGCTTTGATCGCAACAGCATTTTCACCCTTTTGTTTGGCACTTTCTTCTGCTGCATCCCCATTGATATCGACAATGGCAACGCGCGCGCCTTCAGCCAAAAATTTATCGACAATGCCCGCACCAAATCCGGAAGCGCCACCTGTGATGATGGCCGTTTTCCCTTCAAGTCGCATGATTGAAATTCCTCCTCGAATTAAAGTCCTAGCTTATTCACCATGCCAATTGGCAACGGTTTTAAGCGTTGAAAATCCATAAAGCGCTTCAAAACCTTTTTCACGTCCATGGCCGGATTTTCCATGTCCGCCAAAGGGGAGCTCAACTCCACCGCCTGCGCCATAATTATTGATGAAGATCTGCCCTGATTTAATTGCTTTGGCCATGCGCATTTGTCGTCCGCCATTTTCAGTCCAGACACCAGCTACCAAACCGTAATCGGTACCATTGGCGATTGCGATGGCCTCCGCTTCCCCGTCAAACGGAATGATCACTTGAACGGGGCCAAATATTTCATCTTTGGCCAAGGG
>JAHDFS010000020.1:0-16992 GCA_020628035.1 Rhizobiaceae bacterium | reverse complement strand
CGTCAAACGGAATGATCACTTGAACGGGGCCAAATATTTCATCTTTGGCCAAGGGGTGATCAGGAGAAACATCTTTCAGCAATGTAGGGAGGATATAAGCGCCATTCTCTGGCAAATCATCGACAAAGCGTCCTTGGGCGGCAATCACAATGGAGCCATCATCTGTCGCGCTTAAAAATCCGTCGACAATGTCTTTCTGCCGCGAAGACACGAGCGGCCCAAGCGAATGATCACCCATTGAAGGACCAACTGTAAGTTTGCGATAGGCCTCGCTCATCCGGGCCACAACATCCTCATAGATCTCGCGTTCAACCAATATCCGCGATGCGGCTGAACAGGTTTGCCCAGCATTTTGAATGCCTGCATTGACGAGGAATGGCAATGCTCGATCAATATTCGCATCATTAAAGACAATCTGCGGAGATTTACCACCCAATTCAAGGGTCACTGGCACAACGTTTTCAGATGCTGCTTGTTGCACCTTTACGCCAGTCGCAACGGATCCCGTAAATGAAATATGGTTCACGCCGTTATGCGCTGTTAGTGCCGCGCCTGCTTCATGGCCAAACCCAGGGACAACATTAAGAGCGCCTTTCGGAAGGCCGCATTCATCGGCAATTTGTGCAAATGCCAAAGCGGTCAAACATGCTTCTTCGGCAGGTTTTAAAACGCAAGCATTGCCCATGGTTAGCGCCGCGCCCACAGATCGCCCGATAATTTGCATGGGATAATTCCAAGGTACAATATGTCCTGTAACCCCATGCGGTTCGCGCAATGTGTAAACGTTATAGTCCTGCATATAGGGTATGGTTTGACCGTGAACTTTGTCTGCAGCGCCGCCATAAAATTCCATATAGCGTGCGAGGGCTATAGCGTCATTGCGCGCTTGGGTCAGCGGCTTGCCAACATCGCGTGCTTCAAGTTCAGCTAGCCATTCAATTTGGTTGAGGATTTCCATGCCGATCTTGGAGATTAATCGCCCACGTTCTGCAGCGGTCATCCGGCCCCATTCACCACTCAAGGCATTTTGTGCAGCCTCAACTGCGAGATCGATATCATCAGATGTACCCTGCGCGATCTCGCATAGTTTTGTGCCATAGGAAGGATCGAAGAGTTCAATTGTTTGGCCTTTAACGGGCAGCACCCATTTACCATCAATGAAGCAGTGATCGTTTTTAAGTTTTGTTTCAAATGCAGTCATTTAAGTCATCTTTTCTTTGGCGCGAATTTCTTCGATATCCAGTTTTGGAATGGCTCTAATCAGCGATTGCGTATAGGCGTGTTGCGGGTTCTCAAACACATCTTGCGTCGGTCCGGTCTCAACAATTTTTCCGCGCTCCATCACCAATACACGGTCCGTGATCGAGCGCACGACAGACAGATCATGAGAAATAAACAAATATGAGAGATTAAACCGGTCACTCAGTTCAGCCAATAAATCAAGCACCTGTGCGCGGATCGAGACATCGAGCGCGGATACCGCCTCGTCTAAAACAATCAGCGAAGGTTTGACGATGAGCGCGCGCGCAATGGCAATCCGTTGGCGCTGGCCGCCAGAAAATTCGTGAATATATTTATCACCATCTTCTGCTTTAAGCCCTACGCTTTCCAGCGCTTCTGTAACTGCAACCTCAATCTGAGCGTCGGTTAACTCTTCGGACTTGGTATAAAATGGTTCGGTAATCAGGCGCCTAACTTTGTGACGCGGGTTAAAAGATGAATAGGGGTCTTGGAAGACGATTTGTGTTGCAGCGCGCTGCGTTAAATCGGGCCCCTTACCACTGGATGAAAAGGTTTTGCCATTGATCAGGACGTGGCCTTCGTCGAGGGATTTAAGCGCCAAAATCGCGCGACTAAGCGTGGATTTTCCGCAGCCTGAACCGCCAACAAGACCCACATTTTCGCCACGATGAATTTTAAAAGACACGCCATCCACAGCGCGAAAATATTGTTGTTTTGAAAATAAATGTGTCTTGGGCAGTTTGTAATCGCAAGAGACTTGTTCAACACTTAAGACGATATCATTGTCATCTTGTTGATGCGGCGCGCGGTCTGGCACGTGATTAGAGGCTGAGAATAATTGCTGTGTATAAGGATGTTGCATCTTTGAGAAAACATCGATCGACGCGCCTTGTTCAACGATCTCACCATCTTTCATCACCACGACATCATCGGCCATTTGCGCCACAACCGCGAGATCATGCGTAATAAGCATAAGTGACAAACCATCTTCTCGCACAAGCTTTTCAAGAAGTTCCAAAATTTCGGCTTGTGTTGTCACATCAAGCGCGGTGGTGGGCTCATCAGCGATCAATAATTTGGGCTGAAGCGCAATCGCCATGGCAATCATTACACGTTGACGTTGCCCACCGGACAAATCATGTGGATAGCGCGATAGCGGAAATTCGCTTTCGGGCAATTCAACACGGTTTAACGTTTCGCGGGCGAGTTGATCGGCTTCCTTCCGAGATTTACCTGTGTGAATACGAATGGATTCCGAAACCTGATCGCCGATGGTTTGCACCGGATTAAGCGCGGTCATTGGTTCCTGAAAAATCATCGAGATGTCATTACCGCGTAAGTCGCAGAAATCATCTTCCGAGAGGGTGTTGATATCCCCGCCATCAAATTTTATGTCGCCGTCCCATGTTGTGCCATTTGGCAGCAATTGCAAAACAGATAGCGCGGTGATCGATTTGCCTGAACCTGATTCACCCACAATGCCCAAGATACGCCCCGCTTCTAATTCAAAGCTGATATCTTTGAGGATAGGTGTGTTACCGATTGAGAGATTTAGATTTTGAACGTTCAGGAGCGTCACGATTTAACCCTCCTTAATTTTGGATCAAGCAAATCTCGCAACCCATCACCCATCAGGTTCAATCCCAAAACGGTGAGCACGATCGTTAGACCGGGCACAAGCGCCAGATGTGGCGCGATCGAAATGAGCGTTTGTGCATCATTGAGCATACGCCCCCAGCTTGGCAGTGGTGGTTGCGCGCCAAGTCCCACATAGGCAAGACCCGCTTCAGCTAATATGCCGAGCGAGAATTGTATCGTGCCTTGAACAATCAATAAATTGGTGATGTTTGGCAAGATATGTTCAAGCGAAATGAGTGCCTTTGATTTACCGCAGACTTGCGCGGCCATTATATATTCGCGTTGCCACAGGCTTAAAGCCGCGCCACGTGATAATCGTGCAAAAACAGGGATGTTGAAAATACCAATTGCTATGATCGCATTCACCGCGCCAGGGCCAAATACGGCGGTGATCATGATTGCCAACAACAAAGATGGAAACGCGAAAATGAGATCATTGCCGCGCATAATGATCTCATCGATCAAACCACCGCGTTTGCTTGCGGCATAAAGACCAAGTGGCACACCGGCAAGAATTCCCACGCCAACCGCCACAAAGGCGACCGCCATAGAAACGCGCGCGCCAACCATGATCATCGACAACATATCGCGGCCAAAATGATCGGTGCCGAGCCAATGGGCGGCCGAAGGTGTTTTGAGTTTATCGGCAATCGACATTTGCGTCGCGTCATAAGGTGTCCAAATGAAGGATACCAGTGCTGCCAGCACAAAGAGAGCAGTTAGACCGGCACCAATTAAAAACCCGTTTGAGCGCAAGATGAGTTGCAAAGTTGAGGGGTGGGAAACCGTTTGTTCACTCATCGCGATCCCTCCCGCAAACGAGGGTCAGCAATGGCATAGGCAATATCGACGAGGAAGGTCACCGCGATAACAGCAAAGACCAAGAGAATGACAACGCTACGCACAACAATGAGGTCGCGCTGGGTGATGCCTTGAAAGACCAATCGTCCGAGACCAGGTAGATAAAAGACATTTTCAATGATGATCCCGCCAGCCAGCAAAAATGAGAACTGAAGACCGATAATGGTCAAAACCGGGATCAACGCATTGCGCAATGCATGGCGCCACAAAGCCTGGCGTCGGTTTAAGCCCTTGGCACGTGCTGTGCGAATGTAGTCTTCGCTGAGCGTATCTAGGAGAGAAGATCGCATCACGCGCGCTAAAATCGAAGCCTGCGGGAGTGCAAGCGCAATGGCTGGCAAAGTGAGCGCTTTCATCGCAGGGAAGAAACCTTGATCCCAACCGGGGAAACCACCTGCAGAAAACCAGCGCAGATTGATCGAAAACACCAAGACGAGCAGCATAGCGAACCAAAAATTCGGGATCGCAACACCTAACTGTGTGAGCCCCATAACCGAGACATCACCGAGCGAATTGCGTTTGGATGCGGCATAAATCCCTGCTGGAAACGCAATCAATGTTGAAAGCACAAGCGCGTAAAATGTCAGTGGTAGAGAAATAACGATACGGTCGGAAATCAGCTCGCTAACGGGCACACGATAAGTATAGGAAATTCCAAATTCACCCTGGAGCAAGCCTGTGACCCAGGTGAAATAACGAGAGGCAAGAGATGCGTTTAAACCAAGTTGCTCACGAAGGGCTTCAACGGCATCTGGATCGGCGTTAATGCCCAACATAAAGGCGGCAGGATCGCCGGGAATGATTTCAATAACAATGAATATCAATATGCTGGCAACGATCAAACTTGCCGATAAAGATACCAGTCGTTTTGAAATATATCTTAGCATAAACCCGCTTTATCATTGCCCATAAAAAGAGGCGGTTCTGCCATGCAAAACCGCCTCAATATTTAAGTATTACTCTGACCAGTAAACACCCGTCATATCATTTGCTTGTGTTGGTGCATTTTCCCACAAACCTTTTAGTTTTGCGTTTGCAACACCTGTACGTGCCAATTGGAAAAGGTAACCATTCACAGCATCGTCTGCGATTTTCTGCTGTGCAGCAGCAATCAATGCAGAACGTTTTGCAGGATCAGTTTCGCCTTTAAGGTCATCCATAATGGCTTTGAAATCTGCATCGCCATACTGGAAATAGTAATCGTCACGTGCGTAAATTCCGATATCAAATGGCTCGGTGTGTGAGACGATTGTTAGATCGAAATCTTTGCCACGGAAGGCTTGTTCTAACCATTGTGCCCATTCAAGGTTTGAAATTTCCGTATCAATGCCAACCTCACGCAATTGTGCAGCAATGATTTCGCCGCCGCGACGCGCATAGGATGGTGGTGGAAGTTTCAATGTCAGCGTTAGGTCAGATACGCCAGCTTCTTGAAGCAAAGCTTTGGCTTTTTCAGGATCATAAGCAGATTGCGCTGTTAGATCGACATAGTCTGGGTTATGTGGCGCAAAGTGTGTTCCGATTGGCGTGCCATAGCCGAACATAGCCCCATCAATGATAGCTTGACGGTCAATCGCATGGGTGATCGCCTGACGCACTTTGATATTATCAAGTGGTGCTTTTTTGTTGTTCATCGCAAGGATTGTTTCACCTTCCGTTGAGCCAACCACCACTTCAAAACGCGGATCTGCACCCAATTGCGCTAGATTTTCAGGCGCAGGGAAAACAGGAAATGCGTCAATATCTTCCGCCATCATCGCAGCAAAAGCAGCTGTTGGATCGGAGATAAATTTAAACGTGACATTTTCAAGTTTAACCGCTTCACCCCAATAATCAGCATTGCGTGTGAGCATCACAGCATCACCTTTTGCCCAGTTCTTGAATGTGAATGGACCGGTGCCAACTGGATTGCTAGCATTATTGTCAGCTGTTTCTGGCGCTACAATAACTGCATCACCCCAAGCCATGTTGAAGAGGAAAGAGCCGTTTGGCTTGTCCAATGTCACTTTAACGGTCAGTGGATCCACCACATCAACGCTGGTAATGCCCGCAAACAGTGCTTTTTGCGCATTTGTTGAATCTTCAGCGCGCGCGCGATCAAGTGAGAATTTCACATCATCGGCATTCATGTCAGACCCATCGTGGAACTTCACGCCGTCATTGAGTTTGAACGTGTAAACTGTGCCATCCTCAGAAATGTCCCAAGAAGCGGCCAAAGCTGGGTTAACCGAGCCATCTGGTCCAAAGCGAGTGAGGCCTTCAAACACATTTGCGTAAACAACTTCGTCGATAGCTGCTGCTGCACCACCAGTAGGGTCAAGGTTCGGTGGCTCCAACTGCATGCCAATTGTGACATCAGTATTCATTGCATGTGCTGTTGATGATACCATGAATGCAGCCACTGCACAGGATGCGGCAAGTGCTCTCATCTTATGAGAAGTTAGATGATTAAAATTCATGTTGATCTCCTTATTCGTTAAGATGATCAGGGTATAGCAAAGTTTTGACGGTTTGCGCCATCACTTTAGCCGAATCCAGCATGTCTTTTATGGAAATATACTCATCTGGTTGATGGGCAAGGTCCAAAATACCTGGACCATAGGCAATACAGTCTTTCAATTTTCCGATGCGATCAATGTGTTTTTGATCATATGTGCCGGGAGATACGACATATGATGGCTCGCATTTTAACACCGATCCAATGGCCTGATGCACGGCTTGCACAACTGGTGCGTTTTTATCAGCCATGGTTGGTGTAACCTTCCATAGCTCTTTGATGTCATATTCAAAGGTTTCGCGCTCTCGTTTAACCCGTTCTAGAAGATCAATGATCTCTTCGCGAACATCCTCTTCCTCTTCTTCAATTAAATAACGACGGTCAATAACAAGTCGCGCTGAATCAGGCACGCAGGATGATAAAAACCCGGTAAACCCTTCTTCTGGCTCTGCCTGCCCACCATGCAGTGAATTAATATTAAGCGTCGAATGGCGTGCGCCTTCCGGCACAACCGGCATTGATGTTTTTCGATCATAAAGCGCTGGCATCAGCTCGTCTTCGATCTTGTTGAGTACAGCGCCCATATGGCGAACCGCACAATCACCCAAAAATGGCATCGCACCATGCGCAATACGGCCTTTTGTTTCAATTTCTGCCCACCAAACACCGCGGTGCCCAAGGCATATTCGATCCTTGTTTAATGGCTCTGGTATAATGACATGTTGCACGCGCGATGGAGAAAAATATCCCTTCTCAGCCAGATATGCCACTCCGCCATAGCCACCTGTTTCTTCATCAGCCGTGCCGGAAATCTCAATACTTCCAGCAAAGTCTGGATAGGCTTCGATAAAGGCTTCTGCTGCGATGATTGAAGCGGCAAGCCCGCCTTTCATATCGCATGTGCCGCGACCATAAATAAGATCACCTTCAATTTCAGCGCCAAACGGGTCTTTCGTCCAACCTTTGCCAACTTCGACAACATCGGTGTGCGAATTAAAATGAACGCATTCACCACTTTTTTGGCCTTCTTTGCGCGCAACGATATTCCATCTTGGATATTTATCGCTGTCACCCGGGCTGTCTTTTGCACGAATTAATTCGGTTTCAAATCCAGACTTTGACAGTCTTTTTTCTAGGTATTCGCAGATTTCAAGATAACAGTCACCGGGAGGATTGAGCGTTGGTATACGGATCAAATCCTGCGTTAATTCCACCAGATCATCCCGCTTATTATCGATCAGCGAGAATACATGAGAATCATCTGTGGTGACTTCAGTCATAAGTTCAAGTCTCAATTTTAAGATATCGACGAATGGGAAATATAACTATATATTATCTACGGTATCAATACCGTAGAATCACGTTGCGGTATCCGAATAGTGCAGGAAAACCCATTGACACAAGACGAATTAGATAAACTTGCGTTTGAAAAAGCGCCAATTGGCATTGTTTTAACCGAGCAGCGGGTTGTTCGAAGTTGCAATGCGACATTTGCTTCCATGGTCGGCTATGACAAACAAGAGATTGTTGGTCAGTCATTTCGAATGTTCTATGGCAGCCGCCAAGAGTTTGACGATATTCGCGATGTAGGTCTTGAGCCGCTACGCTCAAAAGGTCTTTATACGGACGAGCGTATGGTGAAATGTAAAAGTGGGGCGCAGATCTGGTGTCGTTTCAGAGCGCAAGCTCTAAACAAAGTGAACCCATTGGATCAGATGATTTTGAGTTTTGCCTTGATTTCAGATTCAACCGATACAGCAAGTTTCACCCCACGTGAGCGGCAGGTGATTGGCCATCTTAGCGCTGGTAAAACCAGCAAGGAAATCGGCCATGTTTTAAACATTTCGCCGCGGACAGTTGAAGATGTCAGAGCACGTTTGTTGAAAAAGCTCAATGTGCGCAATGCGGCTGAATTGCTGGCGCGGTTAAACCATATGCCGCAATAGTTCAGATGCCGTTGGGATAAAAATTATCTTTTAGATATTCAAGCGCCGCGCGATAATTGGGTTGCTGAAACTTATAACCACGCTGTTTGATCTTAGCGTTGGATACACGTTTGTTTTCGCCATAAAACGATCTTGCCATGGGTGAAAGATCAGCACTTTCAAAATCAATTTCAACAGGGGGTGCAATCCCCAATAATTCAGCTGCGTAAGCAACAACATCTTGCGGCGGCGCAGGTTCATTGTCGGTCACGTTGAAAATACCGGGTGCATTGTTTTGTATTAATAGCTCCGTTGCACCGGCAATATCATCGACAAAAATACGATTAAACACCTGATCTTTTTTGATCAAACGGCGTGCGGTGCCCTTTTTATAATTCTCAAATGTGTTCCGTCCTGGGCCATAAATCCCAGAAAGGCGCAAAATAGCCAGTGGGATATCCGCATCCCAACAGATGTTTTGCCATAAATTTTCAGCCTCCAACCGCGCGACAGAACGCTTGGATACGGGCTTACATTGTGTTTCTTCATCGACCCAGGCGCCGTCATGATTGCCATAAACGCCAACCGTTGAGAGATAACCTACCCATTCAAGTTTTGGCATAACATCACGAAGTTTACCATCAAGTAATGGGATGAGTGGATCGCCAGATTTGTCGGGGGAAATGGACTGAATAAGATGCGTTGTGGTTTTCAACTCGGTTTCCAACTCACTTGAAAAGCCACTGCCGGCGAATTCAAACGGAGAAATCTGATGCTCGCGCAACATTGCAAATTTGTCTTCTGAACGTGTGGTGCCACCAACAAATGCGAAAGTCTCAGAAAGTCTCTTACCAATAGCGCGGCCGGAAAACCCAGCTCCAAAAATCATTAAACGCACGTTTTGTCCTATCTTCTAAGCGTCAGCGAATTGCCATTCATTCAGCACGCTTTCATTATCTTCTTGCGGCTTTTCCAAGGATGCCAATTGTTGAAAGTCAGATGCTGACAATAGTTTTGAAAGCGCCCAAACAGCGCTTCCGCGCACCACTTCATTTGGGTCTTTTAAATGTACTTTGCAATGATCTGCGAATGCCGCATTGCCACTATTTCCTGCAGCAATTAGCACATTTCGAATAAAGCGGTCGCGGCCTATGCGTTTGATCGGTGATCCGGAGAAAAATGTGCGAAATTGCGTGTCATCAAAACCAAGAAAATACTGTATGTCTGGCGCAATGAGATCTTCCCGCGCTTGTAGCTTCATCTCATGTGCGCTCTGCGCAAATTTGTTCCATGGACAAGCGGCAAGACAATCATCGCACCCATAAATGCGATTGCCGATCAAAGACCGTAACTTGCGATCAATTGGCCCTTTATGTTCGATGGAAAGATAGGAAATGCATCGACGCGCATCAATCTGATAGGGCGCGGGAAATGCATCTGTTGGGCAAGCATCAAGGCATGCAGAACAAGAACCGCAATGGTCAATTTCAGCGTCGTCTTCGTCAAGCTCGGCTGTTGTAAAAATGGAAGCAAGAAAAAACCATGATCCTTGCGTTCGGCTCACCAAATTGGTGTGCTTTCCCTGCCAACCGATGCCCGCTTGCTGTGCAATTGGTTTTTCCATTACAGGCGCTGTATCAACAAAGACTTTTACATCTTCACCGGTTTTTGCAGCAAATCTGCCAGCAATCTCCTTGAGGCGACCTTTGATAATATCGTGATAATCGCGATTGCGTGCATAAACAGAAATATTGGCTTTGTCTTTGCGAGCTAGATTAATCAGCGGATCAACATCAGGTCCATAATTCATCGTCAAAACGATGATTGATTTTGCTTCCGACCAGAGCTGATCAGGTGATGATCGGCGATCAATTGTTTCGGGCAACCATGCCATGGTGCCATGATACTCATTGGCAACAAAAGCTTGAAGATTGGATTTAAGCGACCGATCCGCTTGCGCGCGCGTTATGCGCAGATCTGAAAACCCAAGACGCACCGCATCATCTTCGAGCAGTTTTCTTAGTTTTAGTCTTTGATCGCTTTTGGCCAATAAACCTGCTTTTCTGAGTTAAAAATCTAGATCCGTATAATGTGCAACTGGCGGCAATTTGCTGATGCGATCCGAGAGGATTGGTCTAAAACAAGGGCGCGATTTGAGGCGTTGATACCAGTCTTTTGCTTGTGGTGCATCAGACCAATGAATTTCACCCAGATAATCGAGCGTTGATATCGCTGCTGCAGCCGCCAAATCCGCATAACTTAGTCTGTCACCTGCCAACCAGCTGCGCGTACCCGCAAGCCAAGACAGATATCGCATATGCAGATGAATATTGCTGCGCGCGGTTCTTAGTTTTTTAGAATCCGGTGCTGAAGATCCATCTCGGCCAACAGAAAAGAGTTTATACACCCGTTCCTGCAAGATCGGTTTGGTGACTTCTTGTTCGAACTTGACGAGAAACCATTCGATCAGTCGGCGAATTTCAGCACGCTGGAAAGGATCTTCTGCTAAAAGGCGCTTGTCTCGCACCAAAATCCCATGGGTTTCATCTAAATATTCTGCCATCACATGCGGGCCACATAAAGCGCGCATTGTATCATCAAGATAAACTGGCAAAGTCCCAGCCGGATTAATGGCGAGAAAATCCTTGCGCTTTTCCCAGGGAAGTTCCTCTGCCAATTCGGTTTTTAAATTATATTCGCCCAAACTTAGCCGAATAAAACGAGACGCAGGCGAGAGCGGATAATGATACAAAACTGGCATAAATGGAACAAACCCCAAATCCGGCATTTATTATCTAAAAAGTCATATTCTCAGATTATGGTGCAATTTAACACTGACTTCAATTCTAGCAACAGCTATATGCAAGAACAGTGATCAATTAATAAACAAATCAGAGTTTGGACTCACGTTCGGAACCGTCAATATTCGCTGTTGAAGCATGTGGCAAGTTAAGGATTAAAAATGGCTGATCAAACCATCGTTGGCGCGGTATTATTGGGCATATTGGAGGGGTTAACCGAGTTTATTCCCGTATCGTCCACAGGCCATGTTATATTGGCAGGGCATTTTTTGGGGTTCCAATCTCCGGGCAACACATTTGAAATCCTTATCCAATTGGGAGCGATTCTCGCGATCTTAAGCGTCTATTTTGCACGCCTTTGGACCTTGCTGATTGAGCTGCCCACAAGTGCAAAAGCCCGCCGATTTGTCGCCGCTATTGTTTTGGCATTTCTACCTGCTGCAATCGTTGGTGTTTTGGCCCATGGATTTATCAAAACAATCCTGTTTGAGGCACCAACTCTCATCTGCATTGTGCTCATTATCGGCGGTATAATTTTGATGGTGATTGATCGGATGCCGCTCAAACCGCGTTACAATGATGTGATGGATTTTCCGATCTCTTTGGCGATCAAAATCGGTTGCTGTCAGGTTCTGGCAATGGTTCCGGGCACATCGCGTTCAGGCGCGACAATTGCGGGTGCATTGCTCATGGGCACTGACAAGCGCTCAGCCGCAGAATTTTCGTTCTTCTTAGCGATGCCGACAATGGCCGGCGCTTTCGTCTATGATCTTTATCAAAATGTTGATTTGTTATCCGCAGACGACATAACAATAATCAGCGTTGGTTTTGTTACCGCCTTCATCTCTGCGGTATTTGTGGTGCGTGGCCTGTTGGATTTTGTATCAAGACACGGTTTCACACCATTTGCGATATGGCGTATTTTTATCGGAACTGTGGGATTGATCGGCTTACAGTTTTTTTAAAAAACTATTTAACCTGAAGAACTTTTAGTTCAGAACATTGGTCAACGCCGTAACCTAGATTACAGCCTGAAACACCGTTGGAAGCGTGTCGAGGTGCAAAAGCTGATGCCGAAAGAATAATTGCTGTTGCAAATACGAATGCTGGCACGACAACTTTGATCATTTTGTAAACTCACCCCGATTGTGTCTATGAGTAATACTAGCTCATAAATCACTAAATAATTATCAATAACGATTTCTGCGTGGCGGTCTTTTGAACCAAACAAGATCGTTTGGCAAGAGTTAATATAATTTAGCTGTTAATTTATTCTTAACCTTAAATTTATGTCTCCAAGGGAACACAAAATAGGGGCAAAAAACGAATTAATCTCGCTTAAGAGTTGACCTTGGTATACTGGCCTGAAGGGCGGAAATGTACCAGATATGTCGGTAAAATGGTCTCAACGGCGGTTGGAGTAATACCAATACCCGCTAAATCGCGTCCTTCTGATGTAGCTGCATCTGATACGACATTATCGCTTTTAAGCAATTCCACTTGATCAGCTGTCAGCGGCGGATCAATAAACGGAATGAGTGATGCAACGCTACCGATAAGCGAAGCGATAGACCAAGGCAGATACACCAGCGGACGTGATCGTGAAATGACACGCAGCATGGTTTCCAAACATTGCTTGAATGAAAGCACTTCAGGACCACCAAGTTCATAAATCTTGCCGCCTTCAATCTCGCCCATAACACCTTTAACCACGGCTTCCGCCACATCTGCGACATAAACTGGCTGGAATTTTGTGTGTCCGCCCCCAATAAGTGGAAGCGCCGGTGCCAGGCGGGACATGTCGGCAAATTTATTAAAGAAACCATCTTCCGGCCCAAATATGATGGATGGGCGGATGATAACCGCATCTTTAACAGCGTTTAACACCGCTTCTTCAGCAATTGCTTTCGTGCGTGCATAATCTGCTTCAGAATTTTTATCAGCGCCTATTGCCGAAACATGGACAAGTTTTGCACCTTGTTTTTTGGCAGCTTCCGCGATTGCCTTGGCGCCAAATGCCTGAACCGCATCAAAAGTATTGCGGCCGCTTTCAAACAAGATGCCCACGCAATTAATCACATAATCTGCATCCTTTACGGCGCGATCAACAGAATCGCGATAACGCAGATTTGCCTGAATTGCTGTGATCTGACCCACATTGCCAAGCGGTTGAAGATGGCCAGCAAGATCTGGTCTGCGACAGGCAACGCGAATGCGAAAACCCTTTTTGGCGAGCAATCGAACGATATGGCGTCCTAAAAATCCAGAGCCACCGAAAACAGTGACGAGTTTGGGTTGATTGCTCTTTTCCATTCTTTTTCTCCAAGCATGACGGCTTCATGCAGATATTTAGCACATTATTCCCATGCCATAGCAAAACTTCGCTTCAAGGTGAAGGTCAGGCGGCAATTTTCGCGCCGGTTTTACGCGGAAACTTTGCACCTATCCTGCAATCTCCAAGACCGATTATTCTACGCCCTCAACAAGGACAATTTCCCCATCCGCAATTTCCTGACGGATGGCAGCAGCTTTTTGATATTGCTCCGAATAATAACACGCCTTTGCAGCCTCTAATGACGGGAACTCGATGATCACATTGCGCGCGCGGCTGATGCCTTCGGCGCGATCGATTTCACCACCACGCGCCAAAAACTTGGCACCAAATTCTTCAAATGCTGGTTTTGCGGTCGCAACATAATCCTGATAGCGCTCGGCGCTGCCCTCATAGGCGTCAACGCGCGCAATCCAATAACCTTTAGGTGTTTGTGACATCGTTTTCTCCTCCAAAAATAACGTTAAGCGCTCATCTGCGCCAAGATCTGATCCGCCGCTTGCTTTTTATCTGCTGCCGCGGTGATTGGGCGACCAACAACAAGATGAGATGATCCAGCTTCAATCGCGTCTTTAGGTGTCATGACACGTTTTTGATCTCCCACATCTGCGCCAGCAGGACGTATACCAGGCGTTACAATCGCCATATCAGGGCCAATGATCGAACGCACGACTTTCGCTTCTTGCGCGGAACATACCACGCCGCCCATACCGGCTTCAAAAGCTTGTTTGGCACGGATTTCTACAAGATCTGCCGGATTTGATGATGCGTAACCCGCCTCAAGCAGATCATCACCATCCATGGATGTGAGAACCGTTACACCTAAAAGGGTGAGCCCTGAGCCTTCTGCGGCTTTAACAGCAGAGCGCATCGCTTTTGGGTAGGCATGGATCGTCAGCATTGAAACACCCATTTTTGCGATACTTTCGACACCTTTTGCGACTGTATTGTCGATATCTAGCAATTTCATATCAAGGAAGATCTTCTTGCCATCCTGAATGAGCTCTTTTGCAAAAGATAAGCCGCCGGCAAAGCCGAGTTGGTGGCCGATTTTATAATAAGATCCGCTATCTCCCACCGCGTCGACAATGGTTTTTGCGTCATCCACGCTCGGTACATCAAGTGCAATAATTAGCTGATCTCTCATGGGGTGAATGGCAGACATAAACAATCCTTAAAGCGCGTAGAATAACGAATTCTATGAGCTATTGCAGGCAATGGGTTAAATCGCAAGTCACAAGTCAATATAATCAACCAACTTTATCGCATCAACAATGCAAAGATTTGATCAAAAAGCAGGTAAATTATCCAAGCGCTTGGCTCACCCGGAAAAGTGATTGGCAGGAATTGCTGAGAGATCTAACAGCACGCTCGGCGATCAATGAACCATCTTCAGCAAAGGCTTTGCCAGCCGTTGGGACAAGTGTCTGCTCAGATATTACTTGGCAACCCACACTCACTAAAACATCGCGTAAGTGATTAATCCCACGTACGCCACCTAAATTACCTGGTGACGCAGCACCTAATCCGACAATTTTGCCTTTAAGCGGGGTCCAAGGTTTGTCGTCTTTTTTGCGAATAATGGAGATCCAATCGATGGTATTTTTCAAAAGCGGAGAGATCGAGCTATTATATTCCGGGCTTGCGATGAACACTCCGTCATGAACGGATATCATTTCCGCAAGCTTGAGCGCGTTTTTATGAATACCATCGCTCACCTTTTGATCTTCATCATAAAGCGGTAGCGGATAGTCAATCAACGATATGCGTGTGACATCAGCGCCAAGAAGCGCAAGTTCTTTAGCTGCCGCTGCAGCAAGTTTTACATTATATGAACCAGATCGGTTGGAGCCTGGAATTACAAGTATTTTTACCATTTCAGAGCTTTAACTACGGGTTAAGTCTTTGGTTTTGTTGGTTTTCGCGTATAAGCCCAGACGCGAGCGGGCGGTACATTGCGGATAACCCATCGGATGGACGTGACGTCAAAGTTTTCTCCCTCTGTCGGCACAGGTGCTGTTGCGCCGTAGGAGAATAATATAATTGGACGACCATCCGGCATGCGCTCAAGCAAATCATTGATCAAGCGTTTTCTCGCCATCATCGGGAAATTGAGGAGCGGCATGGAGGTAATGATCGTGTCAAATTTGGCGTCGCGCATATCACCTAAGACATTATCGAGATCAAAAGCATCACCATTCATAATTTGAACGTCAGGCAACATGATCTTCAAGCGGCGGGTAAATTCTTCTGAATATTCAACGCAGTAAAGATCTTTTGGTTCAATACCATGATTAAGTATCGCCTTGGTGATAACCCCAGTTCCAGGACCTAATTCTAAGACAGGTAGTTTTGAGGACAAATCTATCTGCTCAGCCATGCATCTCGCCGTGACGCGAGAGGTCGGGATGATAGAGCCCACGGTATCGGGTGACGAAATCATTCCTTTTAAGAATATGATTTCATCGTCAAAGCGCTGTACCAGTTTCTGGGTTATACCTAAACGCAACTCACGACCCCCTTTAAACAAAGAAACATTCTATACAGTGTTTTGTCAACAAAGGTTGATATAATGTCAAGTATGGATATGTTTCAAGTCTTTTTGACGGAACCTAACTGACGGGAAATGAGGGCAAAAACAAGTCAAAGTCTGGTATTTTTGCCCACTATCCAAAAATCAATCACTTAGTGTGTCAAAAAAACCTTTCATCTTGGAGAAGAAACCAGATGACTCAGGATTGTTCTCGTTTGATGAAATCTCTTGGAATTCTTCCAGGAGTTCTTTTTGTCGGCGACTGAGGTTTTGCGGCGTTTCAACGGCAATTCGAATATATAGATCACCCTTCTGGCTTGAACGCATCACAGGCATGCCTTTACCGCGCATGCGCAGCTCTTTGCCAGATTGTGTGCCTTCCGGCACCGTGACGCGTGATTTTGAGCCATCAAGCGTGGCGACTTCAAATTTGCCGCCAAGTGCAGCTTTCGTCATTGAAATGGGCACCATGCAATAAAGATCAGCACCTTCTCTTTGGAAAAATTCATGCGGTCTGACCGATAAGAAGATATAGAGATCACCTGTTGGTCCGCCGCGTTGGCCAGCTTCACCTTCGCCGGCAACGCGAATGCGGGTGCCGTCTTCAATCCCGGCAGGGATATTCACTGATAGAGATTTTTCTTCAGATACGCGGCCCTGACCAGAACATTTGTTGCAAGGATCAGAAATAATTTGTCCATTGCCATGACAGGTTGGGCAAGTACGCTCGACGGAAAAGAACCCTTGTGCTGCACGCACGCGGCCGATACCGCCACATGTAGAACATGTAGTGGGTGAACTGCCCGGCTTAGCGCCAGAACCAGAACATTCATCGCAAGTTACAGAAGTTGGAACGCGAATTTGCGCCGTTTTGCCTTCAAAGGCTTCTTCGAGCGAAATTTCCATATTGTAGCGCAAATCCGCGCCACGCTCGCGACCACCAGATGATCTGCGCTGGCGCTGACCACCACCCATCATATCGCCGAAAATGTCTTCGAAAATATCGTGGAAACCACCCGCGCCACCGCCGCCAAAACCGGCGCCACCGCCTGGGCCACCTTGTTCAAACGCGGCATGACCAAAACGATCATAGGCTGAGCGTTTTTGCGGGTCTTTTAGCGTTTCATAGGCTTCATTTATTTCTTTGAACTTTTTCTCAGCTT
>JAHDFS010000172.1 GCA_020628035.1 Rhizobiaceae bacterium | reverse complement strand
GTTTCTTCATCAAGTGCAGCTGTCACTTCTTCATCTGCGAGCA
The DNA here is from genome assembly GCA_020628035.1 of Rhizobiaceae bacterium. GTDB lineage: Bacteria > Pseudomonadota > Alphaproteobacteria > Rhizobiales > Rhizobiaceae > Lentilitoribacter. The sequence continues at coordinate 5,673 of JAHDFS010000172.1, read as the reverse complement.
ATTCAGTGAGGAAGTCTTTGCCTTCTTCCCAAACCTTCATCGCATTTCGTTGCACTAGGCGATAAGAATCTTCGCGTGATTGACCAGCCTGTGTCAGTGCAAGAAGAACGCGTTGTGAATGAACAAGCCCGCGGAACTTATTCATATTGGCCATCATGTTGTCAGGATAAACCAAAAGCTTATCGATCACGCCGGTAAGGCGCACAAGCGCAAAATCAAGCGTTACGGTCGCATCTGGACCGATCATACGCTCAACAGATGAGTGTGAGATATCACGCTCATGCCATAGTGCGACATTTTCCATTGCTGGCATCGCATAAGAACGCACCATACGTGCAAGACCCGTAAGATTTTCGGTCAAGACAGGGTTACGCTTATGCGGCATAGCGGATGAGCCTTTTTGACCTGGTGAGAAATATTCCTCAGCTTCCAACACTTCCGTGCGCTGCAGGTGGCGGATTTCCGTTGCCAAACGTTCGATAGACGAGGCGATAACGCCAAGTGTTGCAAAATACATTGCATGGCGGTCACGAGGGATCACTTGTGTGGAGACTGGCTCGGATGCAAGACCCATGGATTTCGCCACATGCTCTTCAACGCTTGGGTCAATATTTGCGAATGTGCCAACTGCGCCAGAAATCGCGCATGTAGCAATATCTTCACGCGCCGCAAGAAGGCGTTTTTTATTGCGGTCAAATTCTGCATAGGCTTGTGCGAGCTTCACACCAAATGTTGTTGGCTCTGCGTGAATGCCGTGACTACGACCGATTGTGATGGTTTCTTTATGCTCAAATGCCCGCTTTTTCAAAGCAGCCAACAATTTGTCCATATCTTCAAGCAAAAGGTCAGTTGCCTTGACCAGTTGAACATTAAAACAAGTGTCAAGAACATCAGATGATGTCATGCCTTGGTGCACAAAGCGTGCATCATCACCAACGATTTCAGCCAAATGCGTTAAGAATGCGATCACATCATGCTTGGTAACAGCTTCAATCTCATCAATGCGTGCAACGTCAAAGGTTGCTGCGCCACCTTTGTCCCAGATTGTCTTCGCTGCAGATTTGGGGATCACACCAAGCTCGGCGAGGGCGTCACATGCATGCGCCTCAATCTCAAACCAGATTCTGAATTTACTTGCAGGTGACCAAATGTCTGTCATTTCCGAGCGGGAGTAACGCGGGATCATTGAATGTCTCTCATTTACTGAAGTTAGTCGTGTTGATGAATATTGGCCACTACATACCGTGAGTCCGATTGCAAATCAACGGCAGCTCTTCAGGAGCAATGTATAGTCGCGATATGCGAGGACACGGTGGAATATTGAAATGGGATTTCAATCAAATCAATTTAAATGAAACCAAATTTTTCGTATATAAATTCAAGCCTTAAAATATTAACACTTTGTTTCCAAAATCGTGACAGTTTAAAAAAGCGGGGGCCCTTTATCGGGCAGCATGACGCGTGCTCCTGGACTTGTTCCATGTAAATGACCCAAAATTATCATTGGAAAAATTGCCGTGCTTATTTCTCGAAAACTCCCCATCGCAGCCGCTGTGTTAACGATCGTAAGTGTAGGGCTTGCAAGTGTCGCAAGTCTTTCAGTTAGTTCCCATTATTTGGAAGAAAAGTCGGTGGCGCAATTGCAGGCGGTCGCCGATGGTAAGAGAAATCAGCTCGATGCATATTTCAATTCGATCAAGTCTGATTTGGACACAATTGCAAAAACGGAAACCACAATCAGCGCGTTTGCTGGCTTCGTCTATCGTTTTGGCGGTGTGTCTGGCGACGCGACAACGGAGTTGCAAAATCGCTACATCAACCAAAACCCCAACCCGGTAGGGGAAAAGGACCTTTTAGATACTGCTGACGTTGATGGTTACGATAAAGCACATAAGCTTTACCACCCGACATTTAGAAAGTTCATCAAAGATCGCGGATATTATGATCTGTTTTTCGTCGATCTGAAGGGCAATATTATCTATTCAGTGTTCAAAGAAGCTGATTTTGCGACAAACCTGGAGACAGGTGAATGGAAGAGCACAGATCTGGCAAAGGTTTGGAAACAAACGATCACCACGGGCGATCGCAACCTTCAATTCTCAACGGATTACAACCCTTATGGACCATCTTCTAATGCACCGGCTGCATTTATTGGGCAATCGGTCATTCAGGGTGAGGAACTCATTGGCGCACTGATCCTGCAAATGCCAAATGATCGGATCGGCCAGATCGCAAATAGCACGACGGGTTTGGGAGAGACCGGTGAAACGGTTCTACTCAAATCCGACGGCACCATGATCACAGATTCTCAAAAAACCACTGAGGTTGAAGCGCTCAATGTGAAACTTGGTTTTGATCAGGCGCTATTGGACAACGCACAATCGCAAAGCCAATATGGATTTATTGAAGATTTCAGAGGCGAAACCTATAGCGCAGCACTCACTGGTTTGAAATTTGGTGAGCAAAACTGGGTGGTTGGTACCATGATTTCAGACAGAGAGGCGCTGATGGGTGTAACCATGTTGCGCTATATCGTTTTGGCGATAGCAGCAGCACTTGTTGCCGTCGCATTGGGGGCAGCCTTCTTATTCTCGCGTTCCATCACCAAGCCAATTGCCGCCGTTGTTAATGACATGAACGAGCTGGTGTCAGGCAATACAGAGCTTGAACTTACCGGTGCTGAGCGAAACGATGAGATCGGTAAAATGTTCAAGGCCGTATCTGTGTTCCGCGACGCTGCGATTGAAAAAGACCGCTTGGAAGAAGAAAGCGAAGAAACCCGCGCGCATTCTGAGCAAGAACGTCGCCAAAATGAGATCGCCAAGGCAGAAGATGCTGAAAAGATCAATCACGTCATTGAATCGCTTGCAGATGCGTTAAAAGAGCTTTCTGTCGGTAATCTAACGGTACAAATCAAATCATCCTTTGAAGGCGATCTTGATCGTGTGCGGGTTGATTTCAACAATTCCGTTGCCCAATTGCGTGATACATTGGCACAGATCAATTCTGTTTCAGTGACCTTGAATGACAATTCTCGCGAAATCGCCAACACAACGGTTGAATTATCGCAACGCACAGAAACGCAGGCTGCTTCGCTTGAAGAAACCTCTGCAGCGCTTGATGAGATCACCGCAACCGTTAAAGAAACATCAGATCGTGCGATGGAAGCTGCGCAAAAAGCCAAGGAAGCGCATTCAGATACCGAGCAATCCGGTAAGGTCGTTGCTGAAGCTGTATCTGCGATGGAGGGTATCGAAAAAGCCTCTGGTGATATTAATAATATTATCAATGTGATCGACGAGATCGCTTTCCAGACAAATTTATTGGCGCTTAATGCTGGTGTGGAAGCTGCTCGCGCTGGCGAGGCGGGCAAAGGCTTTGCGGTTGTCGCGCAAGAAGTGCGGGAATTGGCACAGCGCTCAGCAAGTGCTGCGAAAGAGATCAAAGATTTGATCAATAAATCTGCTTCTGAAGTATCAAACGGTGTATCGCTCGTTCAGGAAACCGGCACAGCCTTGTCAAAAATCTCTGAGCATGTCGCTGAGATCAATACGCGGATTGAAAATATCTCAACGGGTGCGCAAGAGCAGCTCACGGGCATTCAAGAGGTTAACGCGGCGGTTAATTCCATGGATCAGGTCACCCAACAAAATGCAGCTATGGTGGAAGAAAATACAGCTGTCACACAAGAAATGTCCGAACAGGTTGCGTCTCTCGCTGACTTAATTAGCACCTTTAAGGTGGATGGCGCGGTGAAGGCGAACCAAACAAAGAAGATGGAAAATCAACCTACGGCAAAGGCGTCAGTCGCGCCCCGCGGAGAACCTACGCGAACGGTTAAAGCAGAGCCACAGCGCAGCTATGCAACAAGTGGCAATGCGGCAATTGCCAATGACGCAGATGCAAATTGGGATGAGTTTTAAGAAAAAACCGCTTCATATCAACATGTGATGCCTCGTTTGTTCAGCGAGGCATTTTCGTTTGAAATAACCGTGCCATAATGAAACGATCAGATCAGCCTAGTATATTTTTGATATTATATATTAGGGGTTGTATTTTTAATAAGAATTAACTTTTTGTTTGTAGCTACTTGGGTAAATTACATTCAATTCGGACTGGCAAAACCCGCCAAATAGCTTATTTCTCGGCAAAAAATACTCAAAGTCGAGTTATCCGCCGGAAACAAATTGGTATAAATCTGATCAAGACTCCTATTCATATTATACCAATCAGTTTTTTTCCGGCGGTTAATAGTTTGTTTCAGGTTTTATGAAATTTTTATCCAACGGGGATCTGTAATTTTATTGCAGGATAGCATGATGCAAGCTCCAGAGCGTAATAAGCTCATGTTTTCTGCTAATGCAATTTAACGGGTCCGAATCGTGAAAATTACAAAGAAATTACCAATCGCCGCGGCTGTACTAACGCTGGTAACCGTAGGTGTTGCAAGTGTCGCCAGCTTGATGGTTAGCTCCCACTTTCTAACGATCCAATCCAATGAAAAACTACAAGCAGTCGCCGATGGTCGTCGAAATCAGGTTGAAACATATCTGAAGTCAATCAATGAAGATTTACGACGGATTTCGCGCGATGACAAAGTGCTGGAAGCCGTGAGCGGATTTGGTTTCACTTGGGGCTTCGTTCCGGGTGACAAAACCGCCGAATTGCAAAAACGTTATATTACCGACAATCCAAATCCAATCGGTCAGAAAGATGAATTAGATAGTGCAGGTGTAGACGGTTACGATGCTTCCCACAAAAATGTGCATTCCTATCTGCGTAACTTCATTAAGACCAGAGGATATTATGATCTTTTCATCATCAATAAAGAAGGTGATGTTATCTATTCAGTCTTTAAAGAAGCGGATTTCGCGACAAATCTAGCGACAGGGCAGTGGAAAGACACAGGACTTGCAAAAGTCTGGAAAGAGGTCGTTGCCGCTAACGATCCAAATAAAATAGTGTTCGATGATTACGCACCTTATGCGCCATCTGCCAACGCACCGGCTTCATTTATCGGTGAGGCGATTGTGAAAGGTGATGCGATAATCGGTACCCTTGTGCTTCAAATGCCGAACGATACAATTGGCCGTATTATGTCCAATACAACAGGGCTCGGTGAAACAGGTGAAACTGTTTTGTTGAAATCGGATGGTACGATGATCACAAATTCGCTGAAAACTGAAGAAAATGAAGCGCTTAACAAGAAGTTGGCTCTAGAGCCTCGCATGCTCCAAGATGCGTTTGTTGATCAGCCAACAGGTTCAATTGAAGGTTATCGCGGTGAAACTTATAGCGTGGCAACCGCCGGCCTAAGCTTTGAGGGTGCAGGTTGGGTCGTGGCAACACTTGTTGCTGAAAGTGAAGCTATGACCGGTTACAACACTTTGCGCAATATCATCTTGCTGATCTCAAGTGTTTTGATGGCCGCAGCATTGTTTGCAGCATTCTTGTTCTCTCGTTCAATTACCAACCCAATTAAAGATGTTATTGAAAACATGAAAGAATTGGTGGGCGGTAATACTGAATTGGAACTCGAAGGTCAGTCTCGTAAGGATGAAATTGGCGAGATTTATCAAGCAGTTTCTGTCTTCCGTGACGCTGCAATTGAAAAAGAACGCCTTGAAGAAGAAGGCGAAGAAGCACGCACACAGACTGAACAAGAGCGTAAGC
>JAHDFS010000019.1:32440-32921 GCA_020628035.1 Rhizobiaceae bacterium | reverse complement strand
GGTGATGATGTTTTGGTTGCAGGTGACGGTACACCGGGATCCGTTGAGAACCTGACACTCAACGATACTGGCACAGATGGTGTGGCATCTGTTTCCAATCTCTTCAGTGTTGATTTGGATGAAATTTCATTTGAGGTCAATTTATCGGTTGATAATATCCCGTCAGGAGGAGCAAATATTGTCTCTTATGCCACAATGGACGGATCAACTGTGCATGATAATGAATTTACGATCATGCTGCAGTCAGATGGCAGCTTGGACATCATTATCAATCAGACTTCGCAGATCAACACAGGTCCTTTAACCACAGATTTGACCGATGGTTCGGAGCATCGTTTGTCTGTGACGTGGGATAACACCGATGGCGGGATCAAAGTATACGTTGATGGTGCTGAGGAATACTCAATCACTTGCTCAATACAATATGATAGATGGCGGCGGTACATTAACGCTTTGCCAGGAGCAGGATTCAATTGGTGGT
>JAHDFS010000019.1:0-32430 GCA_020628035.1 Rhizobiaceae bacterium | reverse complement strand
GACGTGGGATAACACGGATGGTGGGATCAAAGTCTATGTTGATGGGGTTGAGGAATATTCCGTTACGGGCATTGCTACCAATAATATGATTGATGGCGGCGGTACATTAACGCTTGGCCAGGAGCAGGATTCAATTGGTGGTAGCTATGACACCACTCAGATCTTTAGTGGCACGATGGATGATATCCGCATCTTCAACGATGTCAGAACAGCAACTGAGATTGCGGATAATCACGACAGTCAGCTTGCAGATCCATCTTCAACATCCAACCTGGTTGCCAATTGGCAGTTTGATGGTGAAAGCGGTACAACAGTCACAGATCTTGCGAATCATTATGATTTGACCTTATCAGGTGACGCGTTACTTGAAGAAGGAGCAATTATTGGTGACACATTAATCGGTGGTGAGGGTGATGATATCTTAATCGGTGGCGCGGGTAATGATGTGCTTGACGGTGATGGATTAACCGGATTGGTACTCAATGATACTGGAACCGATGGTGTTGCCATGGTTTCCAATGTGAGCGGAATGCCTACCACTGCGATTACATTTGAAGTGATGCTCAATACAACTTCCCTTCCTTCATCTGGCGCGGGTATTATTTCCTACGCAGCGTCAGGCGGCAGCACGAATGAGTTCTCTGTTGAACTTGAGGCAGACGGAAGTATCTCAATTTTGGTCAATGGAGGTTCTGTTAATACAGGCGTATTGGCAACAAGCCTTGCTGATGGCGATGACCATAGATTATCGATCTCTTGGGACAGCGCAGATGGTGGTGTGAAAGTCTATATTGACGGTGTTGAAGAATATGCAACAACCGGACTGCGTGTTGGTCATTCAATTGTAGGCGATGGTACGCTCACATTTGGCCAGGAACAGGATACTGTAGGTGGTGGATTTGACGTAAATCAAATTTTCCAGGGTGAAATCAACGATATACGCATATTCAATGATGTTAGAACTGCGCAGGAAATTGCGGACAATAGCGATACAACACTAAGTGATCCGTTAACGGAGACTGGACTTGTTTCTAACTGGCAATTCGATGGCAGTGATGGTGTTACAGCAACCGATTTAGTCGGCACAAATAACTTGCAAATAAGTGGTGACGCTTCAATCAATGCAGGTGGTGACGATGTACTAATTGGTGGAGCTGGAGCAGATGTCATCGATGGCGGAACTGGCACTGATACAGCAAGCTATGAAGGATCAAGTTCTGCTGTTAATGTTAATCTAAATACAGATGTTTTATCAGGTGGTGATGCTGAAGGTGATACGCTGACATCAATCGAAAATGTCACTGGCTCTGACTATGATGATACGCTTACTGGTGATTCAGCGAATAACACCTTAACAGGCGGTGCAGGCAATGATGTTCTTGATGGTCTAAGCGGTAAAGATACGCTTGATGGCGGTGCTGGTGATGATATTTTGATGGCAGGCTTTGATGATGGCACTGGTGATATCTTCATCGGTGGTGAAGGTAACGACACTTATCAAATCGAAGGCAGCGCTGTTGAGAATTTTGCGTTTAACGTTGATCTCAATACAGGTACCGACCAATACAACAATTCCTATTCAGGCATTGAAAACATCAATGGCGGCAATGGTAACGACACATTCACTGGCGATGCCAATGCCAACACATTCTCCGGAGGTGCAGGCAATGACACGATGTATGGCGGTGATGAAGGTGATATCTTCGTGTTTGGTGAAGGCGATGGTGCAGATACCGTTTATGGTGGATCCGGTGGTGGCTGGACAGATACGATCGAGTTGACAGACGCTGGTGGTGATCTGGGCACCTATGGCACCGATTGGACCGTCTCACTCACATCAGGTTCGATTGATGCACAAGATGCAAACAGCCTGACACTAAGTGATGATGCGGATGGAACCATTACACTTGCTGATGGTTCAACCGTTGACTTTTATGAGATCGAGCGCATCGAATTTTGAAAGGGTGAGCTGGAAACGTCGTCCAGTTAAGTCCAACCCTAATTTTTACATGAATATAACCTGAACGTAGTACTCAAACTACGTTCAGATCCCTTTGGTTAAGTTGTCCTCAGATTGAAAGACGAAAACAACTTACCTGGAGGGAAAATCATGTCATTGATCGCAAAACTATCAAAAGTCGCAAAGCCAGCCATGTTTGGTATGGTCGCTATTATGGCAGCAACCGCTGCACAAACAACATCTGCAAATGCAACAGGTTATTACGCTGGCTACTATGCCTTTGTGAAGGACGTTGCTTATTGGGATCGTCTGAACATGCGCAAATGGCCTGCGCCATATTCGCAAAAAGTATCTTCAATTCCAGATAATGGTTGGGGAATTTGGGTCGAGCGCTGCATCGTCAAACAAGGTTCAAGCGACTGGTGCAAGGTTAAATATGCTGGCCAATGGGGTTGGGTCAACAGCCGCTATCTGCAGCAATATCAATACTAATCAAAACATAAAACTTAGTTGCGCTTTCGGTTTACCGTGGGCGGGCAGGAGATGGGTGATACGGGTGGCCGTATTGCCCGTTTCTTGGTTTTGGTAGTTTATTAAAAGGATAAATGCTCGATGGGTTGCCAATGGCATAAAGCGCGTTGAGATGCCATATCGATCTTGAAGAAATTTCCACCACCACCTGTTTGGTCAAATTTACGATCAATTTCTTCACCCGCCAAATAGCAATAAAGCAATGTTCCCACAGCGCCATGACCAACAAAGATCAAATCAAAATTAGGGTGATTGTGCCGGTGAAAATTATACCGAGCAACAATTCGTTTTTGTGCATCACCCGCGCTTTCCCATCCCAAAATATTCTCGCTCGGATTTGCGAAAAACTGATCGGCAACTTGTTCAAACTTTTCGGGTGGTAAAAACCCTGTCGCGCTGCGATCATTTTCACCCATCAAATGGTCTATGATCAATTCGCTTGATAATACATTCGCAAGTGGTTCTGCGGTTTCAATGGCCTTGGTTTCATTACTGGAAACTATTGTGAATTTTGTTGCCGCAGAGCTTTCTTGTGCAAGTTTTTCAGCTAGACCGTCAATGCGCTGTTTGCCGGTACTATTTAGCCCCCATTTCGGAACATCAATCTCTGGATCAACATTTACCTGTGGGTGTGTGATGTAAAAGGCCTTGCCTGACATAAAGATCGATCGCTTGTTAGGTAACAACTCGAATTCGTTGATTAAAATTATCAAATGAAAAGAACTTGTAAGTCCATGTTTTATGCCTATCTTTATCGCAGAAATCAGAGTTATTTACATGTCATTTTTTATAAAATTCATTGCCTTTTCTGCGATTGGGCTGATCCTTCTAGTTGCCGCTATTTACATCTTCATTGGTTTCGAGCGTGTCTGGTCGACAATCGGTGGCGCACCAAGTTCAGAACTTGTTGAAATTGCAACGGTGAAAAAGACACCAAAGCCCAATCAATATCTCATCTGCCCAGATGGTTATTGCGAAGAAGTGGCTGATCAAACTGCTCCGATTTTCAATGTTTCGATTGGTAAATTACGTGAGGTTTTATCACGTATTGAAACAGCTGACGCGAACTTTTCGAACGTTAATTCAGATGCGGATGATCGTCGCATAAAATTCATCTGGCGGTCACCGTTCTGGAGGTTTCCAAATCTGATAAGTGTTGAACTCATCCCGCTTGAAAATGAACAATCAACGATTGCCATTTACGCGCAAGCTCAGCTTGGTCAATCAGATCTTGGCGCTAATAAAGCGTTTGTAGATGAGCTACTACGCAAAATATCTTCACAAATCTGATGTTGCGATCTTAAATAATTGTTCTAAAGTCGTTTTTGAACTGATTTGGGATGATGATGAGCTTACAAATTGATTTAAATTCTGATCTTGGCGAGAGCTTTGGCCCGTGGCAGATGGGCAATGATCCCGATATGCTAAAAGTGGTGACAAGCGCAAATATCGCCTGCGGTGGGCACGCAAGTGATCCCGAAACAATGTTTGAAACACTAAGGCTTGCGAAAGAAAATAATGTCATTGTTGGCGCTCATCCCGGCTACAATGATAAAGAAGGTTTTGGACGTCGTGTCATTCCCATGCATCCGGTCGAGATTGGCCGTATGGTGGCGGCACAGATTGGCAGCCTTATGGCCGTGGCAGCTTTGGTTGGGGTGAAGGTAGCTTACGTTAAACCACATGGTGCGCTTGGCAATCTGGCGGCGCGCGACAAGGATGTGGCGGCAGAAATCGTCAAAGTGGTCGCGCAGATCGATAAACAATTATCTATACTTGCGATCTCCGGCAATGAATTAGAACATGCCGCGCGCGCGTCAAACGTTCCCGTTTATTCAGAAATTTTCGCAGATCGTGGCTATTTGTCGTCAGGTCAATTGGTCCCGCGTGGCCAAAATGGTGCCATGATAAAAGATGCGGATGAAGCTGCTGATCGATTGCTTGCTTTTATGAAAAGTGGAATGATGCCGGTGATCGACGGTGATCCGATAAAGCTGAATGCGCATTCGATTTGTGTTCATGGCGACAGCCCGACAGCGGTCTCTATGGCGCAAACCATTCGGCAAAAACTAACTGCCGATGGAATTTCCATCAAGCCGTTTTTAACTTCATGATCGAGCCAAAGTTTAAAAATGTGTCTGATTGCGGCGTTCTGGTGGAGCTTGGTTCCGAGATCAATGACGAGACCAGCAACGCGATATATGCGCTTGATAAACGCATTGCATCCGCCAATATCAAAGGCGTTGTAGAAGTCATTCCCGCTTTGATCAATTTGCTGGTTATCTTTGATCCTATTCAAGCAGATCACATTGATATTCAAGCGGCAGTTTCCAAGCTATTCCCCATTCCAAACAAAGCTGATGGGCGTGTTGCCAAACATATAATTGATGTTTGTTATGATGATGAATTTGCGCCTGACTTAACCACCGTGGCCGACGCTTGCGGTCTTTCAGAAGACGCGGTGATTAATAAGCATCTTGCATCTGAACTGCGGGTGAGCATGTATGGTTTTGCGCCCGGTTACGCCTATATGTCGGGACTTTCAGCATCCATCCAAGTTCCGCGTAAAAATACAGCTTTGCGCGATGTTCCAGCTGGTAGTGTGATCATCGCTGGCCCTCAATGTTTGATAACAACAATTAAAATGCCAACGGGCTGGTCAATTATTGGTCGGACCCATGCAAAAATCATGACCGGAAACAAGGATAAACCGTTCCTGTTTAATGTTGGCGATAAAGTGTCGTTCCGGCGCATCTCCAAGGACAAATATTTGGAGGCTGAAAATGCCTGATACGAAGTTTCGTGTTATCCGCGCTGGTCCTTTGGTTTCCTTTCAAGATCTTGGTCGAAACGGACATATGCGATTTGGTGTGCCAAAATCTGGGCCGATGGATATTGCAGCATTTAAACGAACGAATAGATTGCTTGGGAATGCTATTGGTGCAACATGCATTGAAGTGTCCATCGGTGGTTTAGAATTGGAATGCGTGGAAGGCGCAACATCTGCCTGTATTCACGGTGGGGATTTTCACCTTGCTCTTGATCAAGTCGACATCGCGAACGGAGAAATATTCACCATTACATCCGGGCAAAAGCTGACCATCCGCGCGGGCAAAACAGGGTCATGGTGTTATCTCTCATTAGCAGGTTCGATAAATACAGAGACCTGGCTTGGTGCCAGCGCAACCCATTTTATTTCTGGATTTGGAGGTGGGGCGTTAAAGGCTGATCAAAGTATCACCGTCTCGAATGCGAATATTTTGGACCATGTTGCGGACAATAAACCTATCGGTCAAAGAGCATATCACGGTTATATTCGCGTTACATTAGGGCCACAAGATCATTACTTCACACCCACTGCGATTAGGCGACTTCTCAATGAGGAATATAAAGTTTCAACCGCATATGATCGCATGGGCATGCGACTTACAGGACCGAATTTGGAGTTAAACACGGCTCTTTCAATACCATCAGAACCTTTGATGAAGGGCTCTGTGCAAGTTGCAGGCGATGGTGTGCCAACAATACTTATGTCAGACCACCAAACCACAGGTGGCTATCCAAAAATTGCCACGGTCATATCATCTGATTTAGATATGCTTGCCCAATTGCGACCCAATCAACCATTGCGTTTTTTAGCTGTCACGCCACAGGAAGCCATCCGTATTGCACGTGTGAAAAAGATTGAACTAAGCTCTTAGACAAACCTGTTATGCAGCTCACCTTAAAGAAAGAATGATATGCGGGAATTTGAACTCGAAAAACATTTTTCAAAATGGGAATTTGCAGCGCGTTACCATATGACAGCGTCAGACGCGCAGAGCATGACGGTCGACGAACTTCTGGAAATGGCCGGAGACAAGGCTAAAGATGAGTTGCTCAATTGTTGGCTAGGATATACCGAAACGCGCGGTGCGCCCGATCTTCGCGAAGCCATTGCTGACACATATAATGTTTGCAAAGCTGACAACATCCAGTGTTTTGTGGGGATCGAAGAGGGCATTTATGCCGCCATGCGCGTGATGCTTAATTCCGATGACCATGCCATTGTTGTGGTTCCTAACTATCAGGCTGCTGAGACGCTTGCATTATCCATTTGCGAAGTCACTGGCATACCGTTGCTAGCGGACGAAAATTGGCGGTTGGATTTGGATGCATTGCGCGATGCAATTCGCCCAAACACAAAACTCGTATCTATCAATTTCCCAAACAACCCAACAGGCGCAATTCCTGATCATGATACACTTAACAGCCTGATCGATATCTGCCGTGCGCACGATATTTGGCTCTTTAGCGATGAAGTCTATCGCTTAATGGAGATTGATGAAGAAAAGCGCATCCCTCAGATCGCCGATATTTATGAAAAAGGTGTATCGGTCAATGTTTTAAGCAAAGCCTATGGTTTGCCAGGTCTAAGAATTGGTTGGGCCGCCTGTCAGGACAAGGAATTGCTATCTTCGTTAGAAAAATATCGCCACTATATGTCAATTTGCAGTTCAGCACCAAGTGAGCGATTATCTGTGATTGCGCTGTCGATTAAAGATAAATTGCTGACGCGCAATAGACAAATCGTTTTTGAAAACCGCAATAAGCTGGATGTGTTTTTTTCAGATTATCCTGATCTGTTTGAATGGCGTCATCCCGATGGCGGTTGTGTGGCTTACCCCAAATATCTAGGCGCTGATGGTGTGGAAAGCTTCTGCCATGATTTGGTCGAAACGGAAGGTGTTTTATTGCTACCAGCCTCCATATATAAATCAGAATTAATGGACACCCCTCAACAGCATTTCCGAATAGGCATGGGACGCCATGGCATTGACGAAGGCTTAAAGGTGATGCGCAAATTCATAGATCGGCGTGGAAATAGGCTCTAACTTTCACAAATTTGCTCGTCGTGATTATGCTGTGAATATCCCTTCAGCAACAGGTACGCGCAAGTTCATTTCTCTATTTCTTGAGGATGAATATTGCGCTGGCATGTTGCGCTCAATTCGAACCTGTCTGTAACAGTTTCAGAATAAGCGTGAGCCAGTGAGAGAAGAGATAGGGATCCAGATCGATGGCTCGAGCCGAAAAAAAAGTCAGTGTTAATTCTCCTCCGAAGAAAATATTAAGAGAAATCAAAAAGTTGCAACGGGCAGGGCAAGCTGGTCGCACTGTGCTGTTATGTGACAGGCTACATAGCCTTGGCTATAAAGATGCTGAATTTCTACTGCTATATGGCACTGCGCTGAAAGCAAAACGCGACTATAACAAAGCGCTTTTCATGCTCAACATCGCCTATGATCAGGAACCATCCAATCCTGATATTATTTATATGATGGCCTCTGTTTTCTATAAGATGAAAGATACTGAGACGGCGATTGAACTATTCAAACGTGTGACAGAAATGGACGAACGCCATTTCAATGCTTGGAAAGATCTAGGCATTGCGCTGCAATCCGTGGAGCGGTTTCATGCAGCTCAGATTGCCCTATCGTGTGCACATTTTATCAATCCGGAGAATGTCGAAGCGATTGTTGCTCTGATCGGCGTTTATCTCGAAACTCTATCTTACAAACAAGCCGAGGAATTGATTGAACGTTTGTTTGCGCGCGGTGAAACAATTACCCCAGCATTATACGTGAAGCGTCTGCAAATTGCCTCACGCCTGGAAGATTTCGACTACATTAAAACAAGCGTAGAAGGTACCGATTATTCTGAATTTGAACCTGATGATCAAGCGCGCGTAGAAAACCTTTATGCTTATTATTTGCAGACTTACGATAAATGGGATGAGGCACTTGAAGTTTTAAATAAATGGGTCGGCGAGGGTGCTGAGAAGAAGATCGGAAGCGCATTGCTCACGCGGTTATTAAAAACCCATGCTGCTGCCATTTATGCAGATAAGGGCGATCCGCAAAAAGCGATTGAGATTAACAAAAGTCTGCTTGCTGAGAATCCAAGCGATATATCGATCCGATATAATCTAGCTAATCTACAAATTGCCATGGGTGACTTAGAAGAAGCTTATGAAAATTATGAGGTTCGTTTCAGGTGGCGCGAATATACCTCCAAACGCAGACGATTTAGCATTCCGCGTTGGAAGGGTGAACCTATCAAAGGCAAGAAGCTTTTGGTATGGCGTGAGCAGGGGATTGGTGATGAGTTGCGCTATGGTTCCATGGTGCAAGATCTTAAAGACATGGGCTGCGACGTCACCTATGAGGTGACAGAGAAACTCATTCCACTATGGAAAGATAGCTACCCTTGGGCCGATATCCAGCCAGAAGGTGAAATTGAATGTCGTGGCGATCCTGATTACGCGCATTATGACTATCAAATCCCGTTAATCTCGCTCGCACCGCTCGTGCGTTTGACAGTCGACGCCTATGATAAAAACCAAAAACCATGGCTTGCGCGTTACCCAGAGATCGAAGACAAAATTCGCAAAGATCTCAAACCCAAAAAAGATGAGTTGGTGGTGGGGATTTGCTGGCGTTCGTTTAATATGAGCCCAACGCGTGCGCGTTTCCTGTTTAATGATCAACAACTTGCGCCATTGAAGGAACTGCCAAACATCAAATGGGTTAATGTACAATATGATGCCAGTCTCGATGACGTAAACAGTGCGCGCGAGTCTGGATTAGAGATTTACCACTACACCGATATCGACCAGAAAGATGATCTCGTCACAGCTTCCGGTCTACTCGGCGCTTGCGATTTGGTTGTCACAGTTGGTGGTTCTGTGGGCGATTTGTGCGGTGGACTGGGTGTGCCGATGGTCTATATTCCAAAACCGCGTGCGGCGGCATTCTTAGGAACCGACAAGCTTCCCTGGTTCCCAAATAGTAAGGGCTATCCAATTGCGTCCAATCAGGGTGATGGTGTGATCCAAAGCATCATTGACGATTGGGATGATATCATTTCATGGGCGAAAGATCTAAATTCAGTTGACAGATATTTCCATGATGACAAAGCTGGTGATGACGAAAGACTAGAATTCGATCGAGAATATAAATCGCTTTGATCGTGATCTGTTTAAATTGGCTTGTTAAGTTTGGGGGTGGTGAGATTGAAAATCGCCCATCGTGAAATTGGACCGCAATTCCCTCCCTTGGTGATTGCAGAAATCGGTATTAATCATGGCGGCGATTTATCTGTCGCCAAAAATATGGTGCGTCAGGCCGCGCTTTCTGGTGCTGAATGCATCAAGCATCAAACGCATTTCGTCGAAGATGAGATGACAGATGAAGCGAAGTCGATCTTTCCACCCAATGCAGATGTGTCGATCTGGGAAGTGATGGAACAATGCGCACTCTCAAAAGAGGATGAAATCGAACTCAAGCGCTATGCAGAAGAACTGGGTTTAATTTACATCTCCACTCCGTTTTCGCGCGCTGCAGCAAATTTTCT
The DNA here is from genome assembly GCA_020628035.1 of Rhizobiaceae bacterium. Lineage (GTDB taxonomy): Bacteria > Pseudomonadota > Alphaproteobacteria > Rhizobiales > Rhizobiaceae > Lentilitoribacter. The sequence continues at coordinate 22,544 of JAHDFS010000019.1, read as the reverse complement.
CAACGACATAGACGTCCCCGCATTTAAAATCGGGTCAGGTGAGGCAGACAATCTGCCGCTCATTCGCCATATCGCAGGTTTCGGAAAACCGATCATTTTGTCCACCGGCATGCAATCAATTAAAACCATCAAAGCATCTGTTGATATTCTTGAAGCTTCTGGTGTTCCATTTGCTTTGTTAGAATGTACTAACCTTTACCCGTCTCCACCAGAGATCGTGTCATTGGGTGGCATAAAGGAGCTGCAAAACGCATTTCCTAAAGCTGTAGTTGGCTTTTCAGATCATTCCATCGGTCCAAGCATGGCCATTGCTTCCGTCGCGCTTGGAGCGTCGATTATCGAACGCCATTTTACTGACGATAGGCATCGTCAAGGACCTGATATTATCTGCTCCATGGATCCAGCAGAGCTAAGATTTCTAATCGACCGCAGCAAAGAGGTTCACACTAGCCTACATAATCCCAAAGAGCGCACGCCGGATGAGGAGCCTGTTTACAAGTTCGCCCGTGCTTCAGTGGTCGCTGAACTCGACTTACCCACAGGCCACGTCATCACAGAGGCTGATATTTGGGCAAGACGCCCAGGGAATGGGGATATACCGGGCTATGAGTTTGATAAAGTTGTGGGAATGAGGTTAATTAAGCCTGTGAAAAAGAATCAGCAACTGTCATGGTCTGATTTTGAAATGGGTAAATAACTGCCATGTCTGATAAGGTCCAACCTCAGGATCGCCATATATTGTTTGTGACAGGTACACGAGCAGATTTCGGTAAGTTAGAACCGCTGGCAATTGCCGCAGCGGATGCAGGGTTTCCTGTTACATTTTTCGTAACTGGCATGCATATGATGAAAAAATATGGCCATACGAAATATGAGATTTATCGGCAAAACCGTTTTCAGATTGTAGAATATATCAATCAGCGTGAGGGCGATCCGCAAGATATGGTGACGGCGAAGACCATCACCGGATTTTCAGACTTTTTGCAGGAAATGCGACCCGATCTTGTGATCATTCATGGTGATCGCGTTGAAGCTTTAGCCTGCTCTTTGGTATGCGCAATGAACTACATCATGTGCGCTCATATTGAAGGCGGTGAAGTGTCCGGCACGATTGACGAAGTTTTCCGCCATTGTAATACCAAACTATCGACAGTTCATTTCGTATCCTCCAAAGTGGCCGCAGAACGGGTAATTAGATTGGGTGAGGATCCGCGCTCAGTGAAGGTCATTGGTTCACCCGAATTAGATATTCATTCAAAACCGTCCGGCGTTTCGCTCGAAGCCGTTTTTGATTGGTATGAAATTGCCAGCAAGGATTATGGTATTTGTGTTTTCCATCCTGTGACATCAGAAGTCCATAAAACTGCTGATCAGGCCAAGTCTTTGTTCACCACGCTCAAGAAGTCGGGCAAGTATTTCGTCGTCATCATGCCCAATAACGACCCTGGTTCGAAAGATATTGAAGACGAGATCGAAAAGCTCCCTTCGGACCGTTTTAGGGTCCTGCCATCCATGCGTTTTCAATATTTTTCTGAGTTGTTAAAGAACGCAAAGATCATTATCGGGAATTCAAGTGCTGGCGTAAGGGAAGCGCCCTATTTGGGGGTTCCTTCCTTAAGTCTCGGTACACGACAAAATAATCGCGCCTTGGCGGAATCTGTCGCAAAAGCATCGTGTTTTGATACGGAAAAAATCGCGTCGTTCATCGAGCATGAATGGGGTAAAAAATATCCGCGAGACGAATCCTTCGGTGAAGGCCTGGCTTCGGCAAAATTTGCTGAATTGATTTTATCGTCGGAATTTTGGGACACGCCGCTTCAAAAATATTTTGCCGATGGTGCAAATGGTCAATCTTGATCCGCAAAAAGCATTGCCAATCATTCCTATTCGTAAAGGTTCCAAGGGCCTGCCGGATAAAAACATCATGACCTTGGCAGGCAAAGCACTCTATCTGTATTCTGTCGAGCAAGCGTTGCGCTTATTTGGCCAATGCGTAATCTCAACAGATATTCCTTCTGTGCTCAATGCTGATCTGCCGGATAATTGCTATGTGATTGAGCGGCCAGAAGCCTTATCACAAGATACAACACCCATGGATGATGTGCTTCTACATGTGCTTAATCACCTAGAGGGGCGTGATTTCACACCAGACATTTGCGTGCTGTTGCAAGCAACTTCTCCACTTCGGCAGGATGAAGATGTTCGCAAAGCTGTGGAATTTTTTAAAGCAAATAGCTTTGATTTGGTGAAGTCTGTGAGTCCTGTAAGTTCAGGCTTCCTCAAGTTTGGTTCGCTTGATGACAATGGCACTTTTGTGCCTGTGGTTAAACCTGAATATTGTTTTTCCAATCGTCAGGATTTACCGGATATGGTTCGCCCCAATGGCGCAATTTACGTTTTTGGTGCAGACACATTTAAAAAGAATGGCGGCATGGCATGCCAATCAATTGGTGCTATACAAACCGAACAGTCTATCGATATCGATGTGCAGGCCGATTTAGCCCGTGCCGAAAAGCTGATCAACGAGCAAAGTGCCGATATTATTGAAACTTAAATACGCTGGTTTTTAAACTTAGATGCTTTTATTGGCAGTTTCCAATAATTTAAGCGCTAACTTACCTTTGGGGCTAACTGCTTCGGTCATCTTGAACAGTTTGACTGGCTTGGTGCCATATTTTGGCTTGAACGGTTCATCACCAATATCAAAATCACAAATCCGACCACCATCTTTGTGCCAATCAGCCATGAGTAAATCGACCATACTGAAAACCGGTGCAAATTTGCTAAAGGCATTATAGTCACACGCCATCAGCATGCCGTGGTGGGTTTTATCATTGGTCAGACCAAATAATGCGCCAACAAATTTGCCATCAGCTTTCAGCACATAAGTTCTTGCGAACCCTTCTAATTGCCCTTGTTCTGCAATCTTTTTATAAAAGGACAATACAAAATCCTGTTGGATCGGATCACCTTCAAACCGACCGGCGCGTAAGGCCTGTATTTTTGTGATAATTTCGCCGCACTCATTGGCCGGGATTAAATCAAAGGAAACACTTTCATGATGATTGGTTATCCGGCGAATGTTGTAATCAATTTTCTTTCGGTGCTTGGGCTCGAAATTATCTTCGCGCCAAACAGCATAATCTTCACCTAGAGCGGCTTCATGAGATGAAAAATCAAGTTGTTCGAAGGTGCCATCAAAAAACAACTCCCATTCCATGCGAGATTGATCGCGCACAGGCTTCAATCGGATGATATCAAATTTGCCGATTTCTTTTTTGATCTGTGATTTCAAATCATCTGTCAGCGCAAGCTGGTCAAGATGATTTTGATGCACAACAGGTGCGGAATAATCGCAAACACCCAGATCTGCAGACTCCAGCAGCGTAATGCCTTTGAGCTTGCGTGTGATGAGAGGCAATACAAATTTAAGCGAACCATTAGCGCTATCGCGACCTGTGATAACAATTTTTGTCGCACCACGATTGGGTGCGAGCTGTTTGTAAAGTTCATCTAACCAGACGGGGGACTGAAATGCCGTTGCAAAAGATTGCCGGAACAAATCACGATATTCATTGCCGGAAAAATTAAAATCGCTCTCTTGTTGGATGACGATCGAATTATCCGCATTCACCGGAATTTCCGATGAATTTTTATAAACGTGTTTTGCCGTTTGGTTGCTCATAATCATTAATCCACCCCTGATTTAATGTATTTGAGTACAAATTGTCCCTAAATTTGATGGAAAAGTATCAGAGATCTCTTAAAATATGAAAAAACACATTGTTACAAATTTATCTATTCCGTCTTGCCATTCATGTTTCAAAGTATTCTTTTTCCTATCGCTCCCAGAACAGGAGTTGAAAGAAACCTGGTTTGGCCTTAGTGCTAGATGAGGTTTTCAAAAGGCGGTTATTATTGTGAGTAATCCATCATCTGCGGATCGATCATTTTTATCTTTTGCCAAAAAGAACATGATCCCGATCGGACTTCTGCTGGCTTCGATCATTGCTGTAATATTTTTTTCAAAAGGTTTTATTGCAAACCTGATCTACTTTGCTGATCCAAGGCACCAAAACCAGCCATTAGAATATTGGATGACGCCGCGCTATGTGGTCATGTCCTATGATCTTCCGCCGCCCATTGTTGATGAGGTCATGGGTTTGCGGCCTAAAATTGATAAGCGCAAACCTCTCACCAGGGTTCTTGAAGATTTGGGTATCACGCTTGAAGAATTGCAAACCCGCATAAACGAAGCGCAAGCTGCACATTTAAAGTCTTTAGAAGAAAAGCGCCCGCCGAAAAAAGAAAAGCCCGAAAAACCTGAAAAGCCGGCAAAGGCGGAAAATACGCAATGACCGATTATGTTCTGGCGCTTATCCCGGAATACGGGCTCTCGGTGGTATTCGTCGTGACGACCATTGCCTGTTTAGGCATCCCATTGCCATCTGCCATGTTGGCTCTGGCTGCGGGTGGATTTGCTGCAACCGGCGATCTCACACTCTGGCAGGTGGTCGCAGTTACATTGTTAAGTTTTATCGCAGGCGATCAAATTGCATATAATATTGCGCGAAAAGGCGGACCTGGACTGATCAGTCGATTGAAAAAGTTCAGCAAAGTAGAAAAAATCATCGGCAAAGCAGAAAACCTATTAGATAAAAGGGGCAATACTGCAATCATCCTATCAAGAACTGTTGTTAGTCCCGCGGGCCCATGGGTAAGTTACATTTGCGGTGCCACAGGTTTTAAATGGCCCAACTTTTCTATCTCAGCCAGCATTGGCGCAGCCTGTTGGACGCTCGCTTATGTGTTTGTTGGGTATTACTCTGCAGGACATCTGTCGAACTTAACAGATCTGGTGAGTAACTTCCTAGGTTTCATCATCGCTGGTGTGATTGGATTAATCAGTATTATTTGGCTTGTCAGAGCTTGGAGACATCATAAAGCTACATAAAAACAGATGTTTACACAAGTTAACTGAATTTAAGTTAAGGAATAAATTTTTTCAGAGGAGGAGTTGGGAAGATGAAGAGAAAACAGGTCGCAGTTATCACCGGAGGGGCGCAAGGTATTGGTCTTGCTACGGCGATAAAATTGGCAAAGCAAGGATTTTCGATTGCCATTTGGGATATGGATAAAGCTGCCATGGACAGCGCCAAAGAGGTGCTCAGTGAATATCGACATTGCATCTGCAGCGTTAATGTAATTGACGCAGATCAGGTTTTTAGCGCTGTTGCGCAAACTGAAGAAGAATTGGGCCCCATCACGGCTCTTGTTCATAGCGCCGGGATCACAGGTCCCAATCACCGCCTGGTTGATTATGACATCAATGCCTGGCGGCAGGTAATTGATGTTGATCTCAACGGCACTTTCATTGTCAATAAGGCTGTTGTCGCGCGCATGCAGGCTCACGGTTATGGCCGGATTTTAAATATTGCTTCTGTTGCGGGCAAAGAGGGTAATCCAAATGCATCTGCATATTCATCTGCTAAAGCCGGGGTCATCGCTTTGACAAAATCGCTTGGCAAGGAACATGCGGATGAGGATATTGCCGTTAACTGCGTGACGCCAGCTGCAGCCAAAACCCGGATATTTGATCAAATGAGTGAGGAGCATATTCAATATATGCTGTCTAAAATCCCGCGCGGACGGTTCTTAGAGGTTGAGGAAGCGGCTGAGATGATTGCTTGGTTGGTCTCAGAAGAAAATAGTTTCACCACAGGTGGTGTGTTTGATTTATCCGGTGGCCGCGCTACATATTAATCTCCTATCGGAAGGATTCGCGGCTAAATAAATGCTAGAAATTGACAATCGAACAGCAAGATCACTTTGGTTGGCGACCAATGGCTTATCCAAAACGCCAACTGGCAAGCTAGACTTGCAAAAGATGATCCAGAAGCTCGGTTTTGTGCAGCTTGATACGATCCAAGTCGTGTCTAGAGCGCATCACCATATTTTGTGGAGCCGCAATCAAAATTATCGCGAACCCATGCTGGACAAGGCTTTGGGCAAAGATCGGTTGATTTTTGAACATTTTACCCATGATGCATCGGTGCTTCCCATGGAATTTTTGCCCATGTGGAAGCGACAGTTCAAGCGCAAGAAGGAACGGATCGACAATTCCAATTGGTATTCGAGTATGTTGGGGCCGGAGGGCCGGCAAGAAATTAAAGATCGCATTCGCGACGAGGGTGCGCTCTCGACCCATGATTTTGATACCAAAATTGTTGGCGAGAAAACCATGTGGCAACGCCCACCTCATAAACTTGCTTTGGATTACATGTGGTATTCCGGTGAACTTGCAACCTGCCATCGGGTAAATTTTACCAAGTTCTACAATCTCGCAGAAAGGGTTTTTCCAGAGCACTTATGGGATCAAGACATTGCCGAGCAAGAACAGGTGAATTGGCTATGCGAAGCGGCACTGGATCGGCTGTCATTCGGCAATGTATCGCAAGTGCATAAATTCTGGGAAGCTACCGATCTTAATGAGGTTAAATCCTGGGCAGAAAATCACAAAAACCTTGTGCCACTTAAAGTTCAATCCCATGACGGGTCTTGGGTCGAGGCCTTTGGCCCTCATGACATTGAGGAAAGGCTCTCACGCCTTGAAAAACCAACCACACGATTGCGTATTTTAAATCCGTTTGACCCGGCGATCCGCGATCGCAATCGTTTGGAGCGATTATTTGGTTTTAATTATCGCATTGAAATGTTTGTGCCGGCGGCCAAGCGACAATGGGGATATTATGTTTACCCGATTTTGGAAGGTGACCGGCTCGTTGGCCGAATTGAAGTGAAAGCAGACCGCAAAAAAAACGAGCTCAATATCATCCAGTTCTGGCCGGAGCAAAAAACCAAATGGGGACAAGCACGATGGGAAAAGCTAGATGCCGAACTTGAGCGCCTCGCAAGATTTGTTAATGTAATGGATATCAATTGGCTGTGCGATTACAAACCAACCTAATTTGCGCTCGTAAATCGAGGTGAAAATGAAGCTATTTTTGACACCTGTTTTTATTTTATTGATGAGCCTGTATGCTTTTTCGGAAGAAATGAGATTTGATAACAGATGCCAGGGCAATGCTGCTGAAAGCTGCGCAATCATCGCCTCCGGTGTGATTACAAAACAAACCCCAGATAAATTTCGCGAATTTGTCGAGAACGAATTTAGTGATGGTCAGGTGGTCCTTTTGCATAGCCAAGGCGGTAATCTCGCTGGTGGTGTAGAACTAGGGCGTGCCATTAGAGAATATGGCCTCATGACAGAAATTGGAAATGGCGTTTCATCAAAAGATGAGTTTTGGGAATGGCCCGGTGCAGGGGTGTGTGAAAGCGCCTGCGCTTATGCGTTTATGGGCGGTCGGCGCCGTATTTTTGATGATGAAGATAAGCTAGGCTTTCATCGATTTTATTCACCAACGCAAAACATCGATGGGGAAAGTGCTCAGGTTTTATCAGGTTTGTTGGTACAATATATGGTCGAGATGGGCATTGACGCACGTGTCTTCACCTTTGCCAGTCAGGAAAATGACCGTTCGATGTTTTATCCCAATGATGCTCAGGCACAGGAGTTTGCGCTTAAAACACCCTATGGTTTTGATCACTTTAAGCTCGAACCATATAAGCAGGGCATTGTTGCCTTTAGCAAACGCAAGGGTGATGTAAACCTGTACGATTACACAATGCAGCTAACAGCTTATTGTAAGCGTGGTAGCCCAAAATTATTGTATCAAATTGGTATGCCACTTGAAAATACTGCTGATTTTGTATTTTCAGTCGGCGATAAAAATCATTATGTTTCAGCAGATAATATTACGCTTAAACCCGCGGGCGATAATGTGCTTTTAGAAGTGACACTCCCAAAAGCGATAGCAGCTTTAGTCGTAAGAGGGGATTCTATAAGAACATCTTTTAACTATTCTCGTGCTGCAGGAGGCTTTTTCCCATATAGTAAAGATCTTAACGATGTGGATAGGCAATCACTCGCCGCCGCATTTAAGTTCTGTATCAGCTAGAGCGATTTAAAAAGGGCAAGGCTTAATGCTTGCCCAAATTAATTATTCAAATGTAATACTTGGCGCAACGCCTTCAAATCCAGCGCCTTGCAGAGAATCGATAACTGATTGCGCAATGCTCGCATAGGCCGCTGCATGCGGGCCATCGGGCTCGGACGCTGCAATCGGTGTGCCGCCATCTGAGTTTTTGCGGATGTCCATGTGAAGTGGGATTTCACCCAAAAATGGAACGCCAACTTTCTCAGCTTCATCACGCGCGCCACCATGTCCAAAGATCTCGGAACGCTCTCCGCATTTAGGGCAAATAAAGGTGCTCATATTCTCAATGATACCTAAAATTGGAACATCCACCTTGCGGAACATGTTGAGCCCTTTACGTGCATCAATCAGCGCAATGTCTTGAGGTGTTGAAACGATCACAGCACCAGCAAGTGGCACATTTTGCGACATGGTCAATTGCGCGTCGCCTGTGCCAGGCGGCATATCAACAACAAGCACATCAAGATCGCCCCAAGCCACTTCGCGTAGCATCTGAGTAAGCGCTGAGATAACCATAGGACCGCGCCAAATCATGGGCGTATCTTCTTCCACCAAAAAGCCCATAGACATGACCTTAACGCCATGACCTTCGAGCGGTGTCAGGATCTTGCCGTTTACCGTCGGCTGATCGGTAATCCCCATTAAACGCGGCATGGAAGGGCCATAAATATCTGCGTCCAAAATGCCAACTTTCTGACCCAGTTTGGCCAGCGCGATTGCCAAGTTAACGGATGTTGTGGATTTGCCAACACCGCCTTTACCCGATGCAACCGCAACAATAGATTTTATCCCCGGAACCGGTGCACTGTTATTGGCCTGGCGCGCTGCAGGATTGCGTTGTGCAGAAGGTGGTGGCGTTGCAGAAGCTGTCGGACGTTGCGAGCTCGGCGCAGAACCACCCGCGCGTTCTGCGGTAAAGATCACCGTTGCACTTGTGACACCATCAAGCTCTGTTACAGCCTTTTGCGCCGCCAAACGCATCGGCTCCAGCTTTTCTGTTTGATCAGAAGGTACAGTGATGGTGAAAATCACCTTGCCGCCGTCAATCATGATTGGGCTTACCAACCCAAGTGAAACGATATCGCCTTCAAGATCAGGACCTTTAATGGTCTTAAGGCATTCGATGACAGTTTCTGTAGTTACTTGTGACATTTCTTGTCCTGCTGTTTTGTGTGTGCGGTGTGTTTATTATTAATCGCGCGAGAGACCTTTGGAGTTTAAGTCCTGAAGATAGTCAGACCATCTTGTCTCTTTTTCCTCGATTAACTGCCGCAAATATGGCCAATTAAATATGCCGGTGTCGTGCCCGTCGGAAAAGATAATACGGATCGCATATCGCCCAACAGGTTCAATATTTGTGATAAGAACATTGCGCTTGCCCACTTGCGGTACTTCTTGCCCTGGACCGTGCCCCTTCACCTCGGCAGAAGGGGATGAGATGCGCAGATACTCAGATGATAATTCACCTTCCATGCCGTCATGATAAAATAGACGCATAATCCCGCGCTCTTTTGAAACGCGAATATCTTTGGGAATATCGTTTGAATTTTGATCGGTCATATCTTAGCGCCCAACAAGCACAAAATTATCTGGTTATTTCGTCTACAGTTAGGAGTACAAATGCAGCCTGTCTAGGGTTTAGGTGCGATAAATTTTCAAATGGGTGATGTGTCGCACCGTGAAAGTGAAAATAAAGCTTGAACGCGACCTTAAATCCAGAGATGTTTGAGCAAAAAGGGGTAGGATGAAAGTTCTAGGTGCAATCATCGCAGGTGGTCAATCTCGCCGTATGGCGGGTGCAAACAAGCTGTTGCTTAAATTCGACGGTGAACCTCTTGTCGCGCGCGCTGCAAAAAGGCTTGGTGCGCAGACTGATCATTTGGTGGTCAATGTAAATAATTCTGAGCCAATCATTGATGCACTGGGATATGACATTATTAGCGATGAGTATACAGACCATCAGGGGCCATTAGCTGGCGTTTTTTCAGTACTTCATTGGGTTAAACAAAATGATGTTTCAGTTGATTACATCATGACAGCACCAGCTGATGCGCCGTTTTTCCCAAAAAACCTGGTCGAAACGTTACAAAATGCAATAGGATCCCACGATATCGCAATCGCCCACTATAATGGTTATTCACAGCAGCTTTTTGGTCTGTGGTCAGTCGATTGTTTAAAGGATTTATCTGTTTACCTTGAAAACCCTGAAAACCGAAAAGTCATGACATTCATTCGATCTAAGAAATGGGTTCAGGTCGATTTCAAAACACAGGATATCGATCCATTTATGAATATAAATACGCCGGAAGACTGGGATCAGGCACAACAGATACTCGCTTCGAATGGTGAACTGGGATGAAGCAAAAAGTCTTTGGCATATCAGGGTGGAAAAATTCTGGTAAAACAACGCTGACCTCAGCCGTTATTAAAGAGCTCACCGCAAGAGGGTTGCGCGTATCCAGCGTTAAGCATTCACATCATAATGTCGATGTGGATCAAGAAGGAACCGATAGCTTCAAACACCGCATATCAGGAGCCAGCGAGGTGATGCTTGCGTCATCAAAGCGATTTGCGCTTATGCATGAAATTGCGGCAGGTGAAGAGGAGTGGAGTTTGGATCAGTTGTTAGAGAAAATGTCAGCGGTTGATCTCATACTCGTTGAAGGTTTCAAGTCCTCAAATATCCCAAAAATCCAGACAATCAGAAACGAGAGCTTGGAAAATGAGGGAAGGGGGCAGATCAATAATATCGTTGCTTATGCTGCTGATATGCCGATTGAAACGGATCTACCTGTCCTTGATATCGATGATGTGACGAAAGTTGCAGACTTTATTATCGAGCATATGAACATATATGTAAGTTAGTACTTACATTTAGTATTTGCACAATGACTCACTGGACACATCATTGATGTCATTTAGTCCTAATTGTGCAAGCGCAATACTAATGTCAGATGCGACATTTCCCGTGTATTCAGTAAGTCCACGCTTACCATTTGCTGCAATTGCATAGGAGAATGGGCGTCCAAGGAAGGCATAATTGGCCCCAAATGCATAGGCTTTGACAATATCTTCACCAGAACGCAAACCGCTGTCGAAAAACAATGGATAGTCATTCCCCACCATGCGTCTGATTTCGCGTATTGCCAAAATCGGAGCCGGGGCGCTATCCAGTTGGCGCCCGCCATGACTGGAAACTTGAATAGCATCAACGCCGGCATCTTTGAGTTTTACCGCATCGCGCGGATCCATCACACCTTTGACAACAAGATTGCCCTGCCATTTATTACGAATATCTTGAAGCAAGTTCCAATCAGCACCTGCACGGCTGCTTGTGCGATCAAATTCACCAAATTTTCCACCGAAATTTGCCAGTTCAGGTTTGCCATGAAATAGGGTCGAGAGCGACCATTGCGGGTGCAGAGCAAAATCTATGAATTGCGGCACGCCAATTTTAAATGGCATTTTAAACCCGCGACGTAATTCACGGGGTCTGCGGCCAACTTCTGGCACATCTACTGTTAAGATAAGTGTTTGATAATCAGCGGCTTTTGCGCGATCTATCAGTTTAAATGAATCCTCTTTATTGCCGCTGAAATAAAGCTGAAACCAGGCATTGCCTTCGGACATTTCCGCCATGTCTTCAAGTGATGTGGAGGCAGCGGTTGATACGCCGACCGGGACTTTGGTTTTGGCTGCAAATTGCGCGAGCAACTTGTCCGCATCATGACGCGCGAGATTGCACATACCCATTGGGCTGACACCAAATGGAAGGCCCATCTCTTGGCCAAAGAGTTTTGTTTTGATGTTACGATCAACGACATTGTTGAGAATGCGCGGTTGGAGACGAATTTTTGAGATCTCGTCGCGATTATACTGCTCACCGGTTTCTGTTCCCGCTGCACCATCAATATAATCAAAAACCATCCATGGGAGGCGCTTCTTAGCTAAGCGCCTCGCATCTTCATAAGAATGAATTCCATTATTGAGAAGCATTGATATATCTCCTATGTAAGTAGTTAGTTACATAAGGCGTGAAAAATGCCTCAAGCCAAGGATTAGGCGTTGCGCTCAGCAACCGTTTTCATAAAGCGGTCGCGAATTACAACAGGGTCCATGGTAATCACAGGAACTTTGATATTGCCGGATTCACACTTGCTGACAATGATGGTCATCTTATCGCCATCCAGTGCTTCTTGGACGACTTTGGCCGTATCTTCGGCAGAGCATTCAATCACGTTTTCACATCCACAAGCTTTTGCAACTGCAGTCAATGATGTTTTCTTACCAGCATAAGTTGGCTGATCACCAGTTGAACCATAGCTACCATTATCGATGATCAAGAGGATGAAGTTATCAGCCACATTGTTTGCAATCGTTGGCAAAGTACCAAAATTGGTCAAAACTGAGCCGTCACCATCAATTGAGATGACTTTTTCTTTTTGCGCGAGTGCAAGACCAAGACCGATAGAAGATGAAAGACCCATGGTACCAAGCATGTAGAAATTGCTTGGTTGATCATCCATCAAGTGCAATTCTTGGCTTGGAAGACCAATGTTGCAAACAACAAGCTGGTCGGAAATGATGGGCATAAGTTCTTTAAGTACGTCTGAGCGGATCATATTAGTATCCTTTCCAGAATGAAGCATCGGTGAGGATGGCCACAGGCTTGTTGCACATGAAGGTGTATTTCAAAATCTTATCGAGCTCTTCAACATCATCTTCGTGATGGAAGTGATAAGTTGGGATATTTAGCTGAGCGAGCAATGCTTTTGTGTGCACCGCCATTTCCACCTGACATGCAACAGGTTCACCAAGCTCACCACGATAGGAGATCAACATTGGCAACGGCATGCGGTAATATTGTGTCAGCGTTACAAGCGTATTGACTGTCACGCCAATTGCGGTGTTTTGCATGATGATCGCAGGGCGTTTACCGCCCATATAAGCACCAGCACAAAGGCCCATGCCTTCATCTTCTTTATTGGCGGGAATGTGATAAATGTCATCACTTTCTTCGATTTTATCAATAACGCCAGCCAATTGTTTACATGGCACTGTCGTTACAAAATTGACATCGTTGGCAACGAGGTCTGCAACTATTTTATCATTTACTGACACGGGATTCAGCTCCTATTTGGTGAGGTTAGAGCTGTTATCTTATAAAAATAAATTTAATTCAAGGCAAAGATATTTGACAATAAGTAAAGAAAAATTTTACTTATGCATTGGCCTTTTCAGCCAATACTATATGTTCAATCGTATTGAGCAATTTTTCGATCAAAGTCGATTTTGAGCTGTTTTTACGCGCCAATATGCCCAAAATGCGCCCTGTGGACTGATCATCACTTTGCGCATCCAACGGAATCTTGCGTAAGGTTTTAAAAATCGGATCTGGCACACACATATTCGGTGAGATCGACACGCCAAGATTATGTGAGATCATGCTGCTAAGCGTTTCAAGCGATTCCATTTCCATGGAAGGGCGCACAGAGATATTGTTCTTAATCAACCAATCTTCGGCCAAATGGCTGATTGAGGCGCGCCGAGATTGGCTAATATAGGGCATGGTTTGCATAAGTTTTACCGGATCACTTTCAGTGACCTCAGGCGCTGTAAGCAAAACCAGCTCTTCTTCCACAAAGGGGCGCCAATCCATATGTGCGCCCACATGGGTTGGCATGGCAATCACAGCAGCGTCGATCGCGCCGCGTTCAAGCTGTTCATGTAAATCTTCAGATAGTCCCGGCACAACGCGAATATGCAGCTCTGGATAGGTTTCGATCAGTTTCTTGATCGAGCGTGGGATCAGTTCACGAATAACTGATGGCACCGCGCCAATGATTAATTCACCGTGCAATTGTGCAGTTCCGACAATATCATCAAGCATATTGTCATAGGCAAAAACCACTTCGCGTGCTTTTGGCACCAGTGCTTTGCCAAGCGCATTAAGCTGTGGTGACTTTTGTGATCGGTCAAACAATTCCACTTGCAGCTGATCTTCAAGCCGTTTCATTTGTTGTCCAACAGCGGCATGGGAGACATAGACTTTTTCCGCCGCAGCACTGAAGCTTCCATGATCAGCAATTGCGATCAGAGTTTTTAAAAGTGAGATGGACAGATCAAGACCTCAATCTTTGAGCGTGGAACTTAGATGTCCAGCTTAACTTGATCTGCCACTTCTTTCAAACGACTTTCTGTTTCTTCGCCAATCACCAAATATTGTCCATCACCTTTGGACCATGATAAAATATCAAATCCGTTGATCGTGTTTGATTTAGTTTCATCTGATCCCATCATGGAGCCTGAGCTGCTTTGGAAACAGATCGCAATCACCGAACCTTCTTGATCCTTATACATAAGCTGAGCAACCGGTTTGCCTTTGACCACGAGCAATCTTGCACCCTGAAATTCAAACCCGGAATTGGTAATATCGGGAATTGAGAATGGCAAACCGGTTGTCTTGCTCAACCAGCCGACGATATGATCGGACTCATCCGCGCCAACTTCGACCAAATGACGTTTTTGCTGGGCATAAATGCCATGGTAATCAGCAACGTGATGCAACCAGCCAGTTGTTTGTGCAACGGTAATTTCTGGTTGGCTGGTTTCATTATAAACAAAACCGCCAATACCACCCGCAATTAACAATACAAGCCCGGCTGCCATCGAACGGAAACTGAAATTATTGTTCGCCGCTGCCGGCAAATGTTTCAAACTTGGCTTTAATTGCGCATTTTCGATCATTTGAACCAAATGCACCGGGGTTGCATTGTCAACAATACCATCAAATTCGGTGAGCGCATGATCGTTTGCCAATGCGAGCTTTTCAAACTCTTCTGAAACCGCAGGATCAGTTTCAATAAGATGACGAATTTCTTCCAGCTGATCTTCAGGTAATTCCTGATCAAGATATGCGCTTAATTTTAAAGATATATCGCTCATATGATTTCTTCCCTTGGTGTAAGGGTCTCGCTGATTATTTTTCGTGCGCGATGGATACGGCTCATTACAGTGCCCACGGGAATATCCATGGCTTGGGCTGCTTCTTTATAGGTAAAACCCTCTTTGGCGACGAGCAGCAGGGTTTGAGAAAGTTCACTTGGCAAGCTCATAACAAGGCCACCGATTTGGTGCGCAAATAAAGTCTCGTCTGCATCTTTATTATCACTCAGATCATGTGCATCCTCAATTTGCATCTGCCCAGCTCCTTGTCTCACCTTTCGTTTTCGTTGCTCGCTGATCCAGGTATTTCGCATAACCGTAAAGGCCCAGCGATCCAGCGGTTGGCTGGAATCGTATTTGTCCCATTTCGATAGCGCCTGCGTGCATGTTTCCTGCAACAGGTCATCAGCATCAGACGATGATCGCGTTAGCGTTAAGGCGTATCTTCTCAGCCTTGGTAAAAGCGCGACCATTCTGGCTTTAAATTCGTGTGGCGTTACCAAATCAACTCACTACCAGCTTAGTTTCCCAACTTAATTTCTTTTGCCAAACATTGATTTATCAGCTTCAATGTTCAGCGTTCATTCCTATTACGCATCAAGTTTGAGATATATTCACACAAAAGGTGAAATAAAAAAAATTTGTTTTTGTGAATAAAAATCAAACCCAAGGCGTAATCCTTTCGTACCACGAATAACAACACAATTTTTTCACGTTACAAAACCACAAAGGAACATATCATGATGAAAGCAGTTACAATCGCCCTAGCCCTTACAATTCCAGCCTCATTTGCGCTTGCAGCAGGATCCAGCAGCGATGAGCCACCGAAAAAGACCAAGACGTCAATGGAATGCAAAGACGGTAAGGTTTGGGATAAGAAAATGAAGAAATGTCTTGATGCAAAAAGTTCATTGCTCACAGACGATGCGCGCTATGAAGCCATTCGCGAACTTGCTTATGCTGGTCAATATCAAAATGCACAAACTATTCTTGCATCAATGTCTGACCAGTCAGATACGCGTGTTCTAACCTATTACGGTTTCACTCACCGCAAAGCAGGCAATGTTGATCTTGGCATGGCATATTATCAAAAAGCACTTGCAGCTGATCCAAATAATCTACTTGCTCGTTCTTATATGGGACAAGGTCTTGTTGCGCAGGGCGATAAAGCAGCTGCGCGTTTGCAATTGGTTGAAATCAATGCACGCGGCGGTAAAGGCACATGGCCAGAAGTCGCACTTGCCAAAGCCATTAAAAGTGGCAAAGGTTACAGCTACTAATCATCTTTAAAGTTGAATGAGAAGGCGGGTCGCACGATCCGCCTTTTTATATGCGGGTGTAAATCTGCACCTTTTTATCAGCAATCATGTTTGAGACTGCAGCATCAAATTCTTTAAAATGGGGCGCAGCCAAATGGGCTTTAAACGCTGCCTCATTATCATAAAGCTCATAAAGAAAAACACGCGTTGGATCACGCTCTTCAAAACAAACATCAAATTGTCGACATTGTTCCTCTTCAGCCAATGAAGCTTTTGCATTTCTGGTCATTAAAGGCATGAACTGATCAATGCATTCATCTTTTATCCGAAACGTCACACAAACCACATACATATTATCTGTCCTTGTAAACGATCTAAAGATCAACGCGTCTGGCTTGTTCAGCCGATTGATAGGCGGCTTCGCTTGCTTTGATAACGGCCAGATAGTCATGCGCTTCGTTTTCAAACTCACCCTGACCATTAGCTGCCATTATTATATGCTTGCAAAGTGCCTTCACGCAGCCGCCACCGAATGCATTGCGATCCATTTCAAGCGAAATCGGAATGTCTTTCGAAACCATGGATCCAAATGGCCGGAAGGTAATTTCCCCCAACCCGTTTAGATTTATCGTTCCTTTCTCACCTTCGATTTGCATCACGCCCATAGTTCGGCGCAAGTTATCGGTTGGATGATCAGACAAGCGATTACCATCGATAATAGACTGGCTACCATTTTCATGGTTCATGATCACGATGCCACAATCTTCTCCGGCAATCACTGGATTTAGTTTTCGAATATCAGCATAGACATTGGTAATTTCGCCGGACATCCAGCGGAACAGGTCAATGAAATGCACACCCGTCTCATGGATGAGAAGTCTTGGCATCTTCTGAAAAGCAGGTTGCCTTGAAAGATAAGCATCTGGACCGCGTCCATCGCCTGGCCTTAAATAATATCTCGCCTGATAAATCTCACCTAAGCCACCATCATCAATGAAAGTTTTGATCGTGCGATACCAAGGTTGGAAACGAAAGTTTTCGTGAATGAAAATTCGGCAGCCGCGCTCATTGGCAAGCGCAATTGCTTCTTCCGCTTGTTCCACACTTAAACAAAACGGTTTTTGACAGATGATGATTTTATCTTTTACGGCAAGTTTTTCAATCAGCTCAAAATGCGACGGCGGTGGTGTGACGATATCTATTATGTCCGGTTCGGATGCCACCACATCGGCTGCGTCATCTGTGGCAATAATTCCATATTTTTCATTTGCCCAGGCGCGGCGTTCTGCAGAAAAATCAGAAAGCGCGACAAGACGCGAGCCTTTAAGTTCTGTCCAGGCATCTAAATGAAACTCGGCAAAATAACCAAGGCCAACGACTGCGACTTTCAACTCAGCACTCATTTAAGTGCACCAATTTGTGTAAGCACTTCGTCGGTCATCGCCTTTGTTCCCATATCACCACCAAATTCAAATGGGCGCAGGCGATTTTGTGCAAAACCGTTATCGACAGCTTGATCGATGAGTTCTCCGGATTTAGCAAAGGCTTCATTGCCTGATTTGTCCGCTAGATAATCAAGCATCAACGCGCCACTTAAAATGGCTGCAAGTGGATTGGCTTTGTCTTGTCCCATAATATCTGGCGCACTGCCGTGAGCGGGTTGGAAAAGGCCAATCTCGTCACCAATTTCTGCGCAAGATGCCATGCCCATACCACCGACCAGGCCGCCAGCAAGGTCAGATAGAATATCACCAAAGATATTTTCCATCACCATGACATCAAATTCCCAGGGCTTGCGAACAAGGTCTAATGCTTGGGCATCGACATAATTATACGATGTTTCTACATCGGGATTATCGGCTTTGATCTCGTCAAAAATCTGGCGGAAAAAGGCCATGGATTTAAACACATTGGCTTTATCCACACATGTTAAACGCCCTAACTTGCCGCGTGCCTTGCGACGTCGAGCAAGATTAAAGGCAAATTTGTGCAAACGTTCTGTGGTGTTTCGCGACACGAGTAGGCTGTCATAAACCTCTTCATTGTCGACGACTTTGCTGCGGTTATGCACGGCGGCTGAATAAAACAAGCCTTCTGTGCTCTCGCGCAATATAATCATATCGATGCCGGCAGCTCTTGGATCTGCGAGACGCTGCGGCGCGTTTGGATAGGCTTTAATTGGGCGCACACCAGCATATAGTCCATAGCGATCACGCAATCTCAGGTGAGGGGAGATTTCAGTACCATCAGGATGTCGAATGGATGGCAATCCTATTGCGCCCAAAAAAATCGCATCAGACTCGCCAGCCTTTTCTTCGCCGCCGGGTTCGATATCAACGCCATGGTCTTTATAATAGCCCGCACCTGCTGCAATATCATTATATTCAAGCGCACAATCGCCCACCTGTGCCATGGCTTGTTCAACAACTTGCAGCGTTGCCTCGGTGACATCAATTCCAATTCCATCGCCGCGAATGACTGCAACGCTTTGTTTTAACGACATACTTTTACTTTCTATAGCTGTTGAAGCTTATATTTTGCCAAAATGGCTAACAGCTCTGCACCGGCGCGTTCGCGATGCTCGCGGTAGACATTCCTGGCCTCCTCGATTTCACCTTTGATAATGTGTTCAACAACGGTTTTGTGTTCCGCTGTTGAACGATAGGGTTTTTCGCGCATGCGTAAGGTGATCACGCGTGCACGATGTGCTTGGTCAAACAACAAGCTGGCAATGGATAAAAACCGCTTATTGCCATGAAGTATGAGCAATTCTTTGTGAAATTCATCATCGGCATTTGCCCAGGCTTCCAGATCATCATCGTCAAGCGCCTGCTCCATGCGGGCAGTTGCATCGATAAGCGGTTTGAGCTCGGCTTCGGATAATTTTCGCGCTGCCAAAACAGCAACGGCTTCAGGTTCAATCGCTGTCAAAACCTCATAAATTTCCTTCATATCCTGTGGCAGGATAGGCAGAATATAAATCCCGCGCCGTGGCTTCATTTCAACCAAGCCATCGGCTTCTAAAAGCACAAGTGCCTCGCGCAAAGGCGTGCGGCTCATCCCCAATCGCTCCGCCATTTCTGGTTCCGTGCCGTGGAAACCAGGTGGCAGCCGATTTGAACGGATTTCTTGCTTTAGGCGCCGATAGGCATCATTCACAAGACTGGATCTCGATTTCTGCATCATGGGTTGTGCTCCTGGCAACAGAATTCGCACGATTTTGTCTTCACGTCAAATACTTTAATGTATACATTAATATAAAACTATGATTTTATACATTTAAATGCGAAAAATATGGCGTTGAGCCGGAGGTAGGAAGTTAAATGTCGGATATTTGGGAAGTCTATGCGCTAAAATATGCGGACCGTAATTCAAGAACGCGAGCGGATAGTTTCATCGATGATGATCATGCAGGTGAACCCCACGGAATGGATTATTTCGTTTGGGTTTTATCCAATAATGGCCGAAATATTGTCGTTGATACTGGCTATGACAGCGCTGAGGCAGACCGCCGTTCGCGACCGATCATTCGCGATCCAGCGAAATCGATTGAGGCCCTTAACCTGAACGCCGAAACAGTGGATACTGTCATCATCACCCATCTTCATTATGATCATGCGGGCGGGCTTGATCGATATCCCAATGCGATTTTTCACTTGCAGGCCGATGAAATGGCTTTTGCCACCGGACCCTGCATGTGTGATCACACTCTTAAAGCGCCATTTACTGTCAACCACGTTTGCGAAATGGTGCGCCATGTCTATTCAGGACGTGTTGTCTTTCATGATGGATCGGCAGAAATTGCCCCCGGCGTGCGCGTTCATAATGTTGGCGGACATTCCAATGGATTGCAGGTGGTCGAGGTGATGACCAAAACCGGGCCATTATGTTTGGCATCCGATGCATCTCACTATTATGAAAATTTCATCGACAAAAAGCCATTTCCAATTGTCTATAATATGGATGCGATGTTTGCGGGATTTGATCGTATCGTCGAAATTGGCGGTTCCAACGACCGCGTGATCCCAGGCCATGATCCACTTGTGACACAGCTTTATCCAACTCATGGCACATCTGGGTTTGTTTGGCGGCTGGATGCAGGAAAATTAAAAACCTAAAACCTAGCTATGCCAAACCTTTGGCAGCGTGTTTTTGTCATTTAAGACATTGATAATGGGAATGAGAGATTTGCGCAGCTCATAACTTGTTGCTGCGCTCATACGCACGACAAGCTTATGTATTGTCCCGCCATGCAATTGCCAGATGCTTTTCCCGATATTGGCCTTGGATGAGTGATTGATCTGTTCAAATTTCGCTTCTGCTTTCGGGCCAATATATAAAATAAAGGCAGTGGCAAGATCACCAGACGTTACGGTATTGCGTTTTAATATCTGATCAATTGGACCGTCAATTTTTTGGTTTTCAGCGTGAATGAGCTGATTATCATGATAAATGCGCCAAGTGTCGGTAAGAGAAGCCGAGGTGACAATTTCATCCATGGCAGGCCGGCCAAACATCAATGGTTCCACCATTAAAAATTCACTTCCTTGCGCAAGCTCCACATGGATCGTGCGTCTCAATCGCGCTTGATCAAACAATATGGTTTCTTGCGGCAGCCAGGCAAAGGAACCGCCTGTGCCAACTGAAATATCAACATCAATTTTGGCAGGCATTGGGCGCGAAGCTTTATAAATCCGTTCGCATGCCTGGCTGGTTATGGTCAGTTCTGCGCCATCCTCAACCCCAAACTTCCAGCTTAGGTGATCATCATCGGTGAGACCACCCGATGTGTTGATCATCACAGCTTCAATTGGATCTTGCTTGTTGTGGTTGGGCATGCGCAAACGCGCGCATCCTTCCTGATAGAGACGTTCAAGTCGGTTTTGCGCATCACTGCGTTTGACAATAATCTCCCCATGCCCGCGTGCGCGCTGCATGTTTTTAATGTGATTGTCTTGGATCAGCAGATCTGCACTCATGAACGTATCGCACCTTTATAACACCCATCTCGTTTATCGCGTTGCGGTGCCATGTGCAATCCGTTTCGTAGATGAACAATTTGCAGGGCGATTTAAACCGTTCAATATAATGGGGGCGATAAAAGCGGAGAAAGTCTCGATTTTATATTTGCCGCGTCCAAGATCATCGGTTAAGAAGATGCTCAACATATGCGTGGTTAAAAAAACGCATCAATGCACCCGTAGCTCAGCTGGATAGAGCGCTGCCCTCCGAAGGCAGAGGTCGCAGATTCGAATTCTGCCGGGTGCGCCATTAAAAACAAAGACTTATTAATTTCTGACTTATTGATACTTTTTAAAAGTAACCACATAGTAACCACGTAGTAATATGACATCTGTACATCTAACATTGGAAGAAGCGCTCATATTTGCCGCAAAAAATTCTGAAATCGATCAGGATTTTAGTCCCTGCCTTTCAGATGATGGCAATTTCATTCAACCAAATATCAAGGCGTATCACTTGTATTGGCCAGAAGATCCGGAAGAGTTCTTGGGCGCAATGCGGATTGATATGCCGCGACCTGATTTGAAGAGCAGTTCGAGTTTTTTTGCTCTGTATCAAGAATTTAGAACTCTCTTTGCTAATGATACCTTTGAGCTCATGGGTCGCTTAGACAGTCCGGTTAATGAACTAAAAGCAATTCCTTCTTCCGTCGCAAATTATCTGCAACCGAATAACGAAGATTGGTCGGAGCTCGCAGTTGTTCATGAACCAGAAAGTGAAGTAAAAAAACAGGTCATCTATGGGCATATTTTTTTAAACTCAAATGATGGTGACAAAAAATCTACTAGCGTAAATCGTGGCGGTAGACCACCTACATATGACTGGCCAAGAATCGCGGACATACTATCGGATGAGCAACTTAATGCTGGTCTTTCTTTTCAAACAAAGAAAGCACTCTACGATTACATATCAGCTCTTTGTGAAAATCTTTGGGGTAAATGCCCAGAAAATAAAAGTATAAGAATAGGATTGGCAGATGCAAGACCTGGACTATTAGAGTCTTTGGTCGATTTTTAGTATAAGTACAAATAAGTTGCGACGGGTTGCAACCTATTGCAACTCACTGAATTATACATTTCGATCAAAAATCTCCTCGGTGACATGGTGTCACTATAACCAACAAAGGAGATTTAAATGAACTTTGACATTAAATACCTGCGACCAAGATCTGCAGCAGAATATCTTGGAATCGCAACTTCAACGTTAGCAAAGATGCGCGTTCAAGGGCGGGGTCCCGAGTACATGAAAGTTGGCCCCAGGA
>JAHDFS010000171.1 GCA_020628035.1 Rhizobiaceae bacterium | reverse complement strand
ACTTTTGGAAACAACAGGGTGTTGAGATACTGAATATGTAAACGATCAAGCCATGTTACATCTTTGATAGGCAAGTTGAAGGAGATAATATGGTTGGTGCTGTTGAATTCATACACTTGACACTTGTTTGTAATGTTATTTTGTTACATATCTATATTTCACTTTAAAAGTGGATAATATGGCAGGCCATTCATCCGCGATTTGGATCTAAAACGATGACAATGCCAGACAAAATACCGGTTTTCTTGCTCAGTGGATTTTTGGGTGCTGGCAAGTCCACATTACTCAATCAGCTTTTGGCGGACTCAACCTTTCACGATAGTGCTGTTGTTATCAATGAATTTGGTGATGTGCCGGTAGATCATCTGCTTGTGCGTCAAGGAGAGACAAGTATCAGCCAGGTTTCAACAGGATGTTTATGTTGTTCTGGCTCCACGGATCTCACGAAAACGCTTTTTGATCTGCATTTTGCAGCGTTTAATGGAAGTACCGGTGAATTTTCGCGAGTTATTGTTGAGATGAGCGGTTTGGGAGATCCAGCTCCTTTGGTCAATGCATTGACGAAAAGTGAAAGCGCCAAAGCTTCTGAGTTAGATAAGGCGATCAACAATATTTTCTATTTAGCCGGGTTCGTTACGCTTTATGATGTAATTAATGGCGCTGAAACTCTGGATAATCATTTCGAGGCACTCAAGCAAATTGCATTTGCTGACAAGATTATTTTGTCGAAAACCGATCATTTAGATGAAAGTTCGGCCCAGACGGGGCTCAAAGCCATTTCAGAAGGACTACGCGAATTAAATCACAATGCTGAAATTATCGATCGTGCTGAGCTTAATCTCGCAGACTTGTTTCAGCCGCGCCCATATTCAACGCTTGAACAGGGAGAGGACGTGCTGGGTTGGTTGGCGCTTGAAGAGGCAATGTCAGCAGAAGCCGGTTTTGGTCATCATGAGGAAAACAACGATGCGCAGCTTAAACGACACGGGACTGCGATCCGTACATTCAGCATTGTGAGCGATGAGCCCACGGAAGTTGAAAGGTTTCATCAGTTTTTGAATGTATTGCAAAATTCTGCTGGTGCGCGGTTGTTGCGTGTTAAAGGTATTGTGGCAACAAAGGAAGATCATGACAGACCACTCGTAATCCATGCCGTTCAACATTTGGTCACTGATCCCGTTCGGCTTGAAAATTGGCCTGATGAAGATCGACGAACGCGATTGGTGTTCATCACCAATGGTGTAGAGCCCAAACCTATTCGGGAGCTGTTCGCTGCGATGATTGAGAGTAATGGTTCATCATTTGGTTCGCTTTTTCAACGGCTCGGTCGCCAAGTTGCGGGATTGTTTCATCCAAAAAATTCGACAGAGAAGGTTTGAGAAGTTGGCAAAATCCTTCAATCCTCTTGCACCAAGACGGAACCAGTTTCAGGCGAAATCAGCTGAAATGAAGAACAAAATACGGGAATTGCTGGGCTTGCCAAGTGATACGCCCATCAGCATCGCCGAACTTGCTTGCATGGATGAGGGATGCCCGGATCTGGAAACAGTTATTGGTGTCATGGAACCTGGTAAACCAATAACGACGTACAAGGTTCATTTGCCGATATCAGACATTGAAATCGAAAAATTGAAAGACGTGTTAATCCAATGATTTGTTGGCGAACTGCTTTAGTTCCGCATTTCATCAATTGAGATAGAGTTGAGCTGATCAACCAATTTTCGTTCAATATCGGTCATCACCGAAGATATACGTTGACGCATTGCGCGTTCGACAGCGCAATGAGCAGGCTCGGTGTTGTCATCATAGGAAAATAGTTGTTCGTCCAAAGCTGCAAACACATCGGCGAGGGTGATGTCCGCTGGTGCGCGCGCCAGTTTCCAGCCGCCGGCATGACCTTTTTCAGAAATAAGAAGTCCCGCTTCTCGAAGGCGTCCCAAAACACGTCTAACAACAACAGGATTGGTTCCGGCATGTTCAGCGATTTCTGTCGATGTTTGGGCATCGTCTGGATCTGCTGCCATATGGCCCAGAGTGTGAAGGGCAAGCGAGAGGCGGCTATTTCTTTTCATTTTCGAATCCGACCAATTAAATTCTGAAATATGCATTATTCTTATTGCATTCATAACGTAACTATGCAAGTTACATATTAATGTAACAAATATTGTTACAATTATTCTGTTTGAGAGTATCCACAATGATCGCATGTCCAAATCTGTACCCCACATAAAATCGGTTGACTCTTCCGATATCCTACGCGACAAACGGGATGATGGTTTCCGGTTGTCCAGAATGCAATCGGAATGAAAAGGGAATATGGTGAGGAAGAGCCAAAGCGCGCCAAATCCATAACTGCCCCCGCAACTGTGAGCGGTGAGTGACCCCGTAGATGCCACTGAATTATTTGATTCGGGAAGGCTCGGGAGAACTTGGACCCGCAAAGTCAGGAGACCTGCCATCTCAATTTTTAACTTCAACCCGAACGGGGCGTTCGGACAGGAGACGTAAGATGAAACGATCTTTAGCTCATCAGCAATTATCTGCTTTATTGCATGTATCTGCGCGTAAAATGTCTTTATGCGGCCCCGCTCATTTTTGCGGAAGGTCCATATGGGACATCAAGCTGGCAAATTAAAACATACGCATAAGATTTCGGTCTGCACGTCCTGTCGTCACAAGGGTGATCATTGCAGGCCGGGTTTTGAGCTGATTTCAAAATTGCGCCATGCCATTGATATGGCAGGTGATAGTTTGACTGAAAGCTTTGAGATTTCAGGTGTTGCTTGCATGGCGGGCTGTGATCGTCCTTGTACGGTTGCTTATCACAGCACACGCAAAGCGACTTATTTGTTCGGTGATATTGATCCTGATGCAGATATTGATGATCTGGTCGAGTTTGCCAAGCAATATTCAGTCTTGAGAGATGGATGGTGCTCATCTGTTGATCGGCCTGGCAAACTGCGCAAGTCCACTCTAGCGCGTGTTCCCGCAAGCTTAGTCGTAATAGAAAATCAGGAGGTACTCGCCTCATGAATGCGCAATTTAATTCAGCTGCTCTTACCGTTGAAAATTTAAGTTGGATGCCTGGAAAAAGCGGGGCATTGCTGCTTCATCCGACAAGTTTTCATCTCAATGCTGGTCAAGTCTTGGGAGTCGTTGGTCCCAATGGTGCGGGCAAATCAACCTTGTTGCGGATGATTTATCGCTACCAAAAACCGACAACTGGCTCTGTTTGTGTCAATGGACAAGATATCTGGGCCATGCCACCACGCCATGCGGCGCGCCTGGTTGCGGCCGTATTGCAAGAACAGCCATCCTCTTTCGGACTAAGCGTTCGTGAGATCATTTCTTTAGGCCGTACACCACATCGCGCTGCTATAGCGCTTGGGGGTAAACGAGACGCGGATATTATTGACAGTGTCATTGTGCGTCTTGGCTTGGAAGATATCGCAAATCGCAATCTGGCTACACTTTCAGGCGGTGAGCGGCAACGCGTTATGGTCGCGCGTGCACTTGTTCAAGAACCGCAAGTTTTGGTGCTCGATGAGCCTACCAATCATCTTGATATTCGTCATCAATTGGAAGTTTTATCGCTCATTCGCGATTTGGATCTTACCATTGTTGTGTCGCTGCATGATTTAAATATGGCGGCTGAGACATGCGATGCGATCCTACTTTTAAAAAATGGTCATCCAATGAATTTTGGTCCTCCGGATCAAGTATTAAGCGAAGGGTTGGTCTCAGATGTTTTCCGGGTGCAAGCGCATAAGGAGCATCTCATGCCAAGCCAATCCAAGCACTTTTCTTTTCACCTGCCTCAATAAATAAATCTCTCAGTTACGGAGTAAATTTTGAAATTTGTATTCCCCACACTTGCCGCAATGTTGATTAGCTCAGCAGCTTTTGCCGAAACCACTGTTAAGAGTTGCGACCGGAATGTGACGTTTGACACGCCGCCCAAAGCAGCTGTTTCCAACGATGTTAATTTAACAGAAATGATGCTGGTTCTTGGCTTGGCTGATCACATGGTTGGTTATACCGGGATTTCCGGTTGGAAAACCCTGGATGAGGGGATGCGTGCAGGCGTTGAGCAACTGCCTGAACTGGCGCCTAAATATCCAAGCAAGGAAGTGTTGATCGGAGCAGATGCGGATTTTTACTTCGCGGGCTGGAATTACGGTATGAAAGTGGGTGGAGAAGTCACGCCCGATACGCTCGCACCATTTGGCATTCAAGTTTATGAGCTGTCAGAAAGCTGCGCACATATCATGTCAAAAAACTCAGCCAGCATGGATGATATGTATAATGATCTTTTGAACCTGGGCGCAATTTTTGATGCGACAGACAAAGCCGAAGCGCTTGTGGCCGAATATAAAGCTGAACTTGAAAGCTTTACCGATGGTTTGGCTGAACTTGCAACCGCGCCACGAGTATTTGTCTATGATAGTGGTGAGGAAACACCGTTTACCGCTGGGCGCTATGCCATGCCAAATGCTCTGATCGAAGCTGCTGGTGGCGTGAATATCATGAACGATTTTGAAAAAAGCTGGGCAACAACAGGCTGGGAAAATGTCGTGGAACGCAATCCTGAGGTTATTGTGATTGTAAACTATGGCAAAGTTACCGCTGAACAAAAGCGCAATTTCATGATGTCAAACCCTGCCTTTGCCGATATTGATGCAGTTAAAAACGATCGCTTTGTGACGCTTGAATATGTGGAAGCGACACCTGGTCCGCGAAACATCAATGCTGTGAAAAAACTGGCAGAAGCATTTCGTAAATAATTTTCAAGGAAATGACTGAACCAAGAGAAGACAAGATGGCGCAAACCACGGCGATAAAAGCAAAGAGGGCTCCGATGTTTCGGACACTTATGCTTATTTGCGCGGTTGTTCTTGTCTTCTCAATCAGTGCCGGGGTATCGCTCGGCGCTATCTCCATCCCATTTTCAACTGTTTGGGGGGTGGTTATTAACAATATGATTGCAGATCTGATCAATGTTGACTGGTCAAAAGGGCGCGAAGCAATCGTGTGGGATATTCGATTGCCGCGGACCATTCTTGCGTGCTTTGTGGGTGCGGGTCTTGCGCTTGTGGGTGCAAGTTTGCAGGCGGTAACGCGAAACCCTCTTGCAGATCCGCATTTGCTGGGGATCTCCGCAGGTGCGGCGTTTGGTGCAATATTAGCGCTGTTACATACAGGTCTGTTTCTCGGTCTTATTACAATTCCATTATTCGCTTTTGTCGGAGCATTAGCTGCCATGGTGTTGGTTCTGGCTGTGTCGCAATTTGCTTCTGCGACAAGCGCTGACAAACTCATTCTTGCAGGTGTCGCCGTATCGTTCATCGTCATGTCACTTGCGAATATGCTGATCTTTTTGGGAGATCCGCGCGCAACACATACGGTGGTATTTTGGATGCTCGGCGGGCTAGGGCTCGCGCAATGGGATCAATTGATCTATCCGCTTCTTATTTTAGCTATATGCGGTGGGTTTTTATGGTTTAATGCATCCAATTTGAATGCAATGACAGTTGGTGATGAAACAGCATCAACCTTGGGCATTTCTGTCGCGCGTTTTCGTTTGATTGTCTTTGTTGTTGGCGCCTTAATCACTGGCGTGATGGTGGCGTTTTCTGGCATGATTGGCTTTGTTGGATTAATGATTCCCCATATAGCGCGGCTATTTGTGGGTGGTGATTATGCGCGTGTGTTGCCAGCATCGGCAATTATTGGTGCTATAT
>JAHDFS010000170.1:2822-5852 GCA_020628035.1 Rhizobiaceae bacterium | reverse complement strand
GCGTTGAAGGTAAGTGTTTCTTTGTGGAAGAAGAAGGTTTGCCAACTTATGACGAGTTGATCTATGTGGCGAAATCTGACGAGATGGACAAAGACAAAATCTCTCGCTTCCTGACTGCTACAGAACTAGCGACACAATATATCGTCAATCACCCTGAAGAATCATGGGAAATTTTCTCAGGTACTTCAGCTGAATTGCAAGATGAGCTCAACGCAAAAGCATGGGTCGACACACTACCACGTTTTGCGCTTCGTCCATTTGCATTTGATGCTGGTCGTTATGCAAAATTCGAAGCATTTTTGAACGAAAAAGGATTGATCCCTGGCATTAATCCTGTTTCAAAAATCTCTGTCGATGTCTCTGAATAGGTGATCTGATGAGCAAAGATGTTAATTACGGTCGCGTTTTTGCATCGCTTCGCGCATCTTCTGACCATTGGCATGCCTATACACGGCATGCCTTTGTAGAAGGCATGCGAGATGGATCATTGCCGCATGACGCATTTTTACATTATCTAAAACAAGATTATGTGTTTCTTATTCATTTCTCACGTGCCTGGGCCTTAGCGGTTGCAAAGGCAGGTAGCCTTGACGAAATGAAAGCCTGTGCGGCAACGGTGAATGGTCTTGTAAATGGAGAAATGCAATTTCACGTCGAGACCTGTGCTAAGCTTGGCATTTCTGAAAAAGAGCTTTTAGAAACCGTCGAAGCTTCGGAAAACCTCGCCTATACGCGCTATGTTTTAGAAGCAGGCTATTCCGGTGATTTCATTGCTTTGCTCGCGACCCTTGCGCCTTGCGTGTTCGGCTATGGCGAGATCGGATTGCGTCTCAAACAGGATAAAACATCTGACACCTATCTTGAATGGATCGACACTTACGCCGGTGAAGAATATCAAGATGTGTGTAAAGGCGTTGCAGAGCTTTTTGACAATGCGGTGATCAATCGTCTTGGTGATGGTTTTGAAACGCTTCCGCTGTGGGACAATGTCAAAGAACAATTCGACATCGCCACTCGGCTCGAAGTGAGCTTTTGGGAGATGGGTTTAAACCCATAATTTTCCATGAGCATTGCACCTGACATACATTTCAAAGGTTCGGCAGAAATTGAACGCGATGGCGAAAATCGCGTTTTATTTCAAGATTTGGATTTGATCATTCGGGCCAATGAAATCACATGTCTTTTAGGTGCATCAGGGGTTGGCAAATCAACGATCCTTCGTTTGATCGCAGGGCTTGATACTGGCGCTCACTTTACCGGTGACATCACGGCTAGCGATCAACAAGAGATTTCATCACGTATCGCTTATATGGCCCAAGGTGGTGAGTTGTTCCCATGGTTGAGTGTGGTGGATAATGTCATGCTGGGCGCGAAACTGCGCGGTGAAAAAACCGATCAAACGCGCGCGCTTCACGTGCTCGACAAGGTTGGGCTTTCCGCACATATCGACAAAAAACCATCAAAATTATCGGGTGGCGAGCAACAGCGCGTCTCCCTCGCCCGCACATTGATGGAAGATCGTCCGATTGTCTTGCTGGATGAACCCTTTTCTGCACTGGACGCAAAAACGCGCAGCGAAATGCAGGAGCTCGCGGGCGATCTATTAAGCAATCACACTGTGCTTTTGGTCACTCATGATCCATTTGAAGCGGCAAGACTTGGGCATTCCATTCAGGTGATGACACCGCAGGGCTTAGAGCAAGTTGAGGCACCCATCACCGCGCCCGTGCGCGCTGATGATGATGAAGACACGCTTGCGTGTCAGGGACGTTTATATCGCTTGTTGCGTGGGGATGCGCAATGACAAGAACATTAAATGCACTTGGGTCCGCGCTTTTAGCTATTGTCGTTTGGCAAGCGATTGTCTCAGGATTTTCGCTACCAAAATTTATTCTTCCCGGACCGCTATTGGTCGCAGAAACCATGTGGAAGAGCCGCGTTATTATTTTTGAAAACGCACTTGTGACAATCAGCGAAGTTTTAATCGGGCTTGTTTTGGGCGCAATGTTGGGTGCGGCAACCGCGATTAATCTTGCGACATCCGCTTTCGCTCGGATCTATATCCGGCCAATTTTAGTGTTTTCACAAGCAGTGCCGGTCTTTGCGCTCGCGCCGATCCTGACCCTTTGGTTAGGTTATGGCATATGGTCAAAAATCTTCATGACCGTTTTAATCATTTATTTCCCGGTTGCCTCAGCTTTTTATGATGGTCTTACCCGTACACCCAAAGCCTATCTCGATCTTGCCAAAGTGATGGGTGCAAATGACAAACGTATGATGTGGCATGTGCGTATCCCTGCTGCTTTGCCGTCCTTGGGATCGGGCTTACGATTGGCCGCCGTTTATGCGCCCATCGGCGCAGTCATTGGTGAATGGGTGGGCGCATCCAAAGGCTTGGGCTATTTAATGCTCCTTGCCAATGGACGGGCCAAGATCGATCTTATGTTTGCAGCGCTTTTTGTGTTAGCGGCATTTACCGTGCTGCTACATGCAGTGGTGGATGCCAGTGCGAAACGCATGATCAAACATTAGAACATATTATTATTCGCCAAGAACGATCCCTTCGCGCCGCGGATCCGCACCACCTTCAAGTCCGTTTTTAGTGATCGCGATGGCATGAATGCCAGATGTGAGCGAACGAGCATTGGTCTTAAAACCAAACGCTTGCAATGGTGCTTCAAATGTCATCGCCGTTGTTCCATCCTCCACATCATAGGTCCCGAAACGATTGACCAGATGCGGCAGGTTGATCGCTGATTGAATGTCTAAACCCCAATCCATATAACCAATGATGGTTTTGGCAACATAACCGATAATACGGCTACCGCCTGGAGATCCAACAACTAAAACTGGCTTGCCATCTTTTAAAACAATGGTCGGCGACATGGATGATCGCGGACGTTTGCCCGGCTCAACACGATTGGCAATCGCAAATCCATCCCGATGACTGCGGAAAGAAAAGTCCGTTAGCTCATTGTTTAAAAGGAACCCACCTGGCGCCATCAAGCGTGATCCGAACCCATTTTCAAT
>JAHDFS010000170.1:0-2722 GCA_020628035.1 Rhizobiaceae bacterium | reverse complement strand
AGCATGCCAAGAATTTGGCCAACAGTCAGGGCACCTGATGACGGCGGGCCCATGCCACAAACATCATGCGCGCGATATTCTGCGCAAACAGCATCGCGGATCTTAACTTGGTAAACGGCGAGATCCTGCATTTCCAATACGCCTGGATTTCCAGGAGCATTTTGCACGGTATCGACAATACCTTCTGCCGTCGCACCCGAATAAAAACTCGCCACGCCGTCTATTGCGATCTGGCGCAAGGTCTCTGCATATGCTGGATTTTTAAGCGTATCTCCAGCTGCAATGGGTGTACCACCTGGCAAGAAGTAATCTGCAGTTGGTTGAAAACGCGACAGCCGCTCTGCATCGCTAGCCACCAAAGTTGCCAATCTTGGGGAGACCACAAAGCCTTCATCCGCCAACGCAATGCCATCGGTAAATAACTCATCCCAGTTTGTATTACCCCATAATTCATGTGCCTTTGCCATAAGTGCAGGGGTGCCCGGGGTACCAACCGATAATCCACCCACCACCGCATCAAAGAACTTTAAAGGCTCACCATTTTCATCTTGAAAAAGCCTCGGCGTGACATTCATTGGTGCCGTTTCGCGCCCATCAATTGTTGTGAGCGCTCCAGTAGCTGCGTCATACCAAACAAGGAAAGCACCGCCGCCTAACCCAGAACTTTGCGGCTCCACCAGACCAAGCACGACCTGTGTTGCAACCATGGCATCTGCTGCGCTGCCACCAGCTGCCAGGATTTTTGCGCCAGCGCGAACTGCAAGCGGGTTGGCAGCAGAAATCATCCAACTTTTAGAGGTGACGGTCACACCCTGACTTTTTGCCTCATAGGCGCTCGCAATTTCAGGTGCAACGGCATCTGCAGCCTGTTGCGCATAGGCGGGTAAAGAGATCGATATTACAATCGCAGACGCGGCCTGTAATATTTTTTGATGTAGATTAGCCATGACAAATCCTCCCTTGGACATAAACAACCAAGGGTAATTCAGCGGCCTATATTGTCAATTACAGGAATTAGTAGGTCAGACGTCGAGCGTTAAAAAATTTATCTCAAGGATCCCACGACGATTGGGTTTCCATTTTCGATGTTCACCCAGCGGCCTGTATGAAACGAAGCTTGACGCTTTAGGTATTTATAAGGCGTTTCTGTCCATAGCTTGACTTGGCTTGATAGATTATCAAGCACGTAATCACCTTTTGATGTCCGTAAGGTTAAAACAGCATGGCCTTCACCATCAGGCTTGCGGACAACTGTGATCAAAAGATCAGAAGGTGCAAAGCCCTTCTCGATCAACATTTGACGTTTTAAGAGAACATAATCTTCGCAATCCCCAGCAATACCAGGATATGACCACACTTCCTCGCGGCCGTGTAATTCCCAATCAGTCAGTGGGGCAACATTGTTGTTCACAGTCGAATTGACCTTTTGAACAACATCCCATCCATAAGATGTCACACGCGGTGCATTCTTTCTTTTTGAACGTACAGAACATTCATGTGAAAATTGTTTGCAGAATTCATAATGCCCAATGGGTTGCGATGTGATGGAACCCGTTGTCATTGAAACGCCGGCATGTTCAGCCACAGCGATAGTGCTAGTCCAGCCCATGAGAGCTGATACGCAAATTACTATATAAGCACCGCTCTTACGCAGCATAATATCGTCCCTTCGTCCCCTAAACGTTAACAAAGAGTAAACGACGTTAGGTTGAAAGAGTCAATTACATGGTTAGTAAATTATTAATCATGGTTAAAATCGTGATCTAACCCAAAAGTCCATCAATCGAGGCAAGGATTTTCTCGATATCCTGCTCGCGGGACAGACGGTGATCTCCGTCTTTAACAAGGGTAATCACAACATCTTCGCTGGGAAGATTTTCAACCAAACGCATGGCATGTTGCCAAGGCACATCAGGATCATCCATGCCTTGAATAATATGAACTGGCACGCCAAGTTCTAAGGGACCATCAAGAACAAGATTTTGAGCACCATCCTCGAACAGCTTTTTTGTAAACACATTCGGATCCGGGCCATAGGGTGTAGGCACTTCAAAATAGCCTTGAGTTTCAAGATCAGACTTTTGTTCATCTGTCAGGATTGGTTCATATAGTTCTTTGGTAAAGTCCGGTGCAGGCGCCAATAATAGCAATGCTTTCACACGTTCTAACTCATCACTTTTTGCCAGTTCCTGGACCATGCGTAGTGCGATCCATCCACCCATGGACGAACCCACCAAAATTTGCGGTCCTTTGGTATAGCTTCGAAAGACAGCGAGACTTTCTTCCAGCCATCGAGAAATGGTGCCATCAATAAACGCACCACCTGAAACCCCATGGCCTGAATAATCATGACGTGTGCAAGCCAATCCCAAATCGCCTGCATGTTCATCCAAAGCAATCGCTTTTGAACCATCCATATCTGAGCGATAGCCACCCAACCAGACGAAACCACCATCAGAAGCTTTACCTTCTTTAGCAGCGCGATGTTTGAGGGCGATTTTGCGCGCTTCATCATCCTGACCGACAATTATTTCACGCAAATTACTGGTTTCATCCAAAATGCTCATTATATACCTATCAAGTCTCGTTATTTTCACCATGTTTCCGGCGAATTTGATTATTTATATAATCAGATTCGACGATCACAGGAAACTATGTGCTTTTTCACATAAACATGCTATTGACATCCCATGGTGAAACGGGACATTGCTTTTTCCTGTGG
>JAHDFS010000169.1 GCA_020628035.1 Rhizobiaceae bacterium | reverse complement strand
CGCGGCCAAGAACCTGCGCCCCGCCTAATGTTGCGATTTCCAAAGCTTCACGCGCGGCCATGGCATCTGCACCATTTTGAACACGCTGCAACAGCATTGCTTGTCGCGCTTCTGATAAAATATGTGCGCTATCATTGGATGCAGACCCATCCACACCTAGACCGACATTTACGCCACTATCGCGCATTTGACGAACGGGTGCTATTCCAGAACCCAAACGACAATTAGAACATGGGCAATGCGCAACGCCGGTTTTTGTGCGCGCGAACAAATCAATCTCATTTGTATCGAGCTTCACACAATGGGCATGCCAAACATCATCCCCTACCCATCCCAGATCCTCGGCATATTGGCCAGGCCGGCATCCAAATTTCTCAAGGCTATAAGCAATATCTTCATCATTCTCAGCCAGATGAGTATGCAACATAACGTTTTTATCACGCGCTAGAATCGCTGATTCTCGCATTAGGTCCTGACTGACGGAAAATGGAGAACACGGAGCAAGACCGACACGTACCATCGCGCCGGGATTAGGATCATGAAACTGATCGACAACCCGCGCGCTGTCTTTGAGAATATCATCTTCGCGCTCGACCAGACTATCAGGTGGCAAGCCGCCGTCACTTTCGCCAATGCTCATTGACCCGCGCGTGGGGTGAAATCTAAGACCAATCTCTTGCGCAGCATTGATCGTATCATCAAGCTTGGCACCGTTTGGATAAAGATAAAGATGATCCGAACTCATCGAGCAACCGGACATGGCAAGCTCAGCCAAACCAAATTGCGCTGACGTGAAAAACTCTTCGGGACCAAATTTCGACCAAATCGGATAGAGCGTTTGTAACCATCCAAATAGCAAAGCGTCTTGTCCGTTTGGTACGGCTTTGGTGAGACTTTGATACAGATGGTGATGGGTATTCACCAGCCCCGGGGTCACAACACAATTCTGCGCATAGACAATCTCATCAGCTTCATGGGGTAAATGATGACCAACCGCTTCAATCACACCATCACGGATAAAGATATCTGCATTGATGAACTCTTCGCGGATTTCATTCATCGTTACCAAGTGATCAGCATTTTTTATCAAAACGGTTGGCATTGCACTCCCCAGTTCAAACTTTGATCCAATTTGCTTTAATTCCCCAAAGGAACACTAAAAACCACAGATTTTGGCCACGCCAAAATCCCCATTATCTTGCGAAATCAGCTCAAAAATCGCTATTTTTAGCAAATTTTGGATCATTCCCTCCCAATAACCGCGAACATATAAGTTTTAGCGATTGTTATCTATCAAAAAACAGTTTTACAGACGGATTTCAAAGCGTTACCGTGTTTTACACAAATGAAAGACCGAAAATGACAGCAAAAAGTTCTGCAAGACAAGACATTCATAACTCGGAAATACCAGTTTTATGCCGGTCTTGCGAAGCACGGCATCGCGGTATCTGCGGTGCAATGACTCCAGAACAACTGCTCAAATTGAGCAAACATACGCGGCGGACACTCAAAGACACCGATGCAAATTTGATCGTTGCTGAGAGCAAAGCAACTCAAGTTTCAAATATCCTGCGCGGTGTTGTGAAACTAACAAAAATTATGCCCGATGGCCGTCAGCAAATTGTAGGCCTTCAATTTGCGCCTGACTTTTTAGGCACGCCATTTGGTGAATATAACAATGTAGATGCGGAAGCCGCCAACAATGTTCAATTGTGCTCATTTCCCAAAGCGATCTTGGAAGAAATGATCCATGAATCGCCTGAGCTTGAACATAAATTGCATCAGCAAGCATTGAAGCAATTGGATGAAGCGCGCGAGATGATGCTGACGCTCGGTCGGAAAACAGCCGCTGAAAAAATCGCAAGCTTTCTTTATATGCTGGCGATCCATCTCGACCCTGAAATTGATCACGAGACCGAACAGGTGGAATTTGAACTGCCCCTCAAACGTGCCGACATTGCTGATTATCTAGGGCTGACAATTGAAACAGTCAGCCGCCAGATCACCAAGCTTCGCAAAGATGGTGTTGTGCAGATAGAAAATAATCGCCTGTTTAAAATACCTGATATCGAACGGTTAAAAGCGCGGGGCGAAAGCTAAACCGCTTTTGAATATTTAAACGTTGCCTGGTTGAGATACGCATCAAACTGCGATGCAATAATACGCGTAAATGCGCGACCTTCCGGCAAGATTTCAAACATATCCCCTTCCAGCTTGGCTAATTTAAACGGATCATCAGCAATAAAATCCACGGCGATCTGACGATAAGACTCCACAGATTTTGCGTTCAAATCAAGCTGAGAAAAATCAAACTTAAAATCGCACATGATTCGCTCAATGATATGCGCTCTAACTTTATCATCCTCTGTTAAAAACAAACCTTTACCACACGCAAATTCATCATTTTCGATTTGATCCTGATAACTCGAAGTCGCGACAAGATTTTGATAAAAACCGTTCTTGGTCCGCCCAATCGAAGACCCACCCAATGCAATCAATGTATGACATTCATCTGTGGTATAGCCTTGGAAATTTCTATGGATACGGCCGTTGCGTGCCGCAACTGCAAGACTATCATCTGGTTTTGCAAAATGATCGATACCGATAGCGCCATAGCCTTCACTTATCAGCATTTGACTTGCCGCAAGAGCATGCTCAAACCGTGCATTGCTGTCGGGCAAATCATCTTGATTGATCATATTCTGGTGCTTTTTCACCCACGGCACATGCGCATAACCAAACAAAGCCATACGATCTGGCTTCAGCGAAATGCATTTTGAAATCGTATCCATCAATCGCGCATAACTTTGGCGCGGTAAGCCATAGAGGGCATCGATATTAATCGATCTGATGCCCAAAGCTCTTAAAGATGCGACCACATCACGGGTCAGTTCAAAACCTTGCGGACGATTGATCGCCTTTTGTACATCAGGATGAAAATCCTGAACACCAATGCTAGCGCGCGTCACACCAAATGCTTTGATGCCTTCAAGCATATCATCACTGACATCGGAGGGATCTATTTCAACACTCACTTCGCTTTTTGCAAGAAATTCAAAAACATCATCCAAGGCTTGGCGAAGACGGACAAAATCCTCGCTTTTGAGCAAGCTTGGTGACCCACCACCTAAATGTATTTGTTGAACTTTTGGTCTGAAAGATAGTTTTTCGCCCAATAATTCGATCTCACGAATGAGATAGTTCAGGTATCGAGCCACGGGTGCATATTTTAAAGTATGTCTGGTGTTGCAACCACAGAACCAGCATAATTTATCGCAATATGGAATATGGATATAAATCGAGACAGGTTCATCATCGGTCAAATTTGCAATCAAATCGCTGAAAACTTTCTCCCCAACACCCTCTTGGAAATGCGGCGCTGTAGGATAACTTGTATAGCGAGGAACGGCGGTTGGATAATGTGCCAACACAGCTTTATAATCGAGCATAATACTTTCCGTTATTTTGATATAAGTGGAAGGAGGTGTTCGCGTTCAAAAGCGATATGTCGTTTAACGCCTTCAAAAAATCCGCGTAGCATATATCCTAGCTTTTCAGGATTATCCTGTTCGCCATTGACCAGATCGATCAAAGCCTCAGATACCTCTTCCCCAAAACTCTCATCCTCCCAATGCTCTGCATGAAGTCGGTCAAATATCTGCTGCAGAGTTTCCCGATCACCGTCTTTTTTGGCGAGATAAGGAAATAAAACATTTTCTTCAAAATCATGCGCGCCCTTGAACACCGGATAGATGGATTTTGCCGCCAACATGCACATTCGCGGATCAAAATCTTCGGGCAGGCTATCGGCTATTTTCTCCAAAGAAGAACACAGCGAAATCTGCTCCTCGATATGCTCTTCCACTGCGAGTGTGAGGGACACTGGCAAATCACCCTCGTCTTCTCCGAATGTGTTCATGACCAAATTCCCAACATCATGGGGTCGACCCCATTTCGCGTTTTTAATTCTTGAAAATTGAAGTATTGCATTGTGACAATATGCGACTCACAAAAATGTTCAGCATTGATCTAGATCAAAGCCGGAATCTCTTTTTCAAACTATCTCTCTGATCGTTATCGAGCGCATTCGTGCGTTCAAAATTGAACGAAGATGAGGGGTTCACATGACTTCCGGAATACCGATTATTATCACCGCGCTGGCAGCTTTTACTGCCATGTTAGCGGCCGCGTTTGGGCAAGATAGCTTGTTCCAAGCGCATATGACCGTGCTTTGCATCGCCATGGCAATTGCCTGTATTGTGATGCTTAGAAATTTGAAATTTGCACCCGATTGGGACACCGCAAAACCAGTAAAAGCCAATCCATCGGAATATATGGATGATGTGGTTCGCGCCGGTGTGATTGCCACGACTTTTTGGGGTGTTGTTGGTTTTTTAGTCGGCGTGGTCGCCGCAATGCAATTGGCCTGGCCAGAGCTCAATTTTCAACCTTATTTCAACTTCGGACGCGTTAGACCTCTTCACACCTCCGCGGTGATTTTTGCCTTTGGCGGCAATGCGCTCATCGCAACTTCGTTCTACATTGTTCAGCGCACATGTCGCGCACGGCTTTGGGGTGGCGGACTCGGCTGGTTCGTATTCTGGGGATATCAATTATTCATTTTAATGGCCGCTACAGGCTACCTTCTTGGCATCACTCAAGGCAAAGAATATGCAGAACCGGAATGGTATGTTGACCTTTGGCTAACCGTGGTTTGGGTTGCATTCCTCATAGTCTTCCTCGGCACTTTGGTGAAACGTAAAGAGCCGCATATTTATGTGGCAAACTGGTTCTTGTTATCCTTCATTATCACAGTTGCCATGTTGCACCTCGTCAACGGCTTGACCATGCCTGTCTCACTGCTTGGCTCAAAAAGCTATTCAGCCTTTGCAGGTGTTCAAGATGCTTTGACCCAATGGTGGTATGGTCACAATGCTGTGGGCTTTTTCTTAACCGCTGGTTTCTTGGGCATGATGTATTACTTTGTTCCAAAACAAGCCAATCGTCCGGTTTATTCTTACCGCCTATCCATCATCCACTTTTGGGGTTTGATCTTCCTTTATATCTGGGCAGGTCCACACCATTTGCATTACACAGCGCTTCCTGATTGGGCGCAGACATTAGGCATGGTCTTTTCCATCATGCTTTGGATGCCTTCATGGGGCGGCATGATTAATGGTCTGATGACACTTCAAGGTGCTTGGGACAAAGTTCGTACCGATCCAATCCTACGGATGATGGTGATCTCTCTCGCCTTCTACGGAATGTCCACTTTTGAGGGACCAATGATGTCCATCAAAACGGTCAATTCATTGTCTCACTACACAGACTGGACCATTGGTCACGTGCATTCTGGTGCACTTGGCTGGAACGGTATGATCACCTTTGGTGCGCTCTACTACCTAGTGCCAAAACTATGGGGTCGTGAACAACTTTATTCACTTCGCCTGGTTAACTGGCACTTCTGGCTCGCAACATTGGGTATCGTGGTCTACGCCGCTGTGATGTGGGTATCTGGTATCACCCAAGGTTTGATGTGGCGTGAATATGATAGCCAAGGCTACTTGGTCTACTCATTCGCTGAAAGTATCGCAGCCATGCACCCATACTATGTCATGCGTGTATTTGGTGGACTTCTGTTCCTCACAGGCTCACTCGTCATGGCCTACAACTTGACCATGACAATCCTTGGCAAAACTCGAGATGAGCAACCGTTCACCTCAGTCACACCTGCTGCAACACCAGCTGAATAGGAACTTCAAACATGTCATTTTTATCAAAACACACTGTCCTTGAGAAAAACGTCACATTGTTGATGGTCACCTCGCTGGTGGCTGTCACAATCGGCGGCATCGTCGAGATCGCACCGCTCTTTTATCTCGAAAACACAATCGAGAAGGTGAAAGGCATGCG
>JAHDFS010000168.1 GCA_020628035.1 Rhizobiaceae bacterium | reverse complement strand
GCTGCCACAATTTCATGATGCTCGCTCATGGATTGCGGCATTCGGCCTCGAACGCGGAGTTGCATCCGCCGGAATGGTTTTAGTCTTTTGTGAAGAAATATCGCTTGCTGAGCCATAAAGCTATTTCCGCAGGCATCATATATCAAATGATGAAATAACTCATTTTCACGATAATACTCATCGCTATCACCTGTCTTGAGAGCTTGTTCACAGCCGATTATTGTGTTTTTGATCAAAGCTAATTGTTTGTCTGATATGCGTCTCGCAGCGCGAATTCCGCACATAACCTCCAATTCAGCCATAACCTCAAACATCTCTACCAATTCAATGAGGTCGGGATATTTGACGAAAGCTCCACGCCTAGGAACAAGCTCTAAAAGCCCTGAAGCTGCTAGACCCTGAAATGCCTCGCGAAGTGGTGTGCGAGATACATCAAATTTATCAGCCAGCTTTACTTCATCGAGTCGTTCACCGTCAAAGAATTCGCCAGCTACGATCATTTGTTCCAGTTCTTCACGAATCTTATCAGCAGTTCTAATTTCCATATGAGGAACATAGTAATAATCACAACAAAATACAACAATTATATTCTTGTATACAAAAACATTGACATTGAATACCAAGTTCCCTAGTTTCGCGAAATGGAGTCGTTTCCATCAAATGAAACGTAACCGGGAGGAAAAAATGAAAACGAATTACATTAAGACAACAATTGCTGCTTTGATGACATGTAGCGCAGCATTCGCGGCTAACGCTGCTGAACTAAGGCTATCGCATCAATGGTCTACGAAAGACGTGCGACATCAAGTAGCTCAAATGGTAGCGGACGAAGTTGCAAAAGCAGATGTAGATCTATCTATTAAGATCTTTCCATCGAAATCTTTGTTTAAACCAAGAGAGCAATACAAACCCCTATCACGCGGTCAGTTGGATATGACTGTATTTCCGCTTTCATATGCAGGTGGTCAGCGTCCAGAGTTTAATCTGACATTGATGCCGGGCCTTGTAAAAAATCACGACCATGCGGCGAGATTGAACAATTCTGACTTCATGGGGGATTTAGAGAAACTCATGGCGGAAGATGATGTGCGTGTTATGGTACATGGTTATTTGGCCGGTGGATTTGTAGGTAAAGATAAATGCATAACCAAGCCAGACGATGTAAAAGGACTTCAAACACGTGCAGCTGGTAAGGCATTTGAGCAGATGCTGGCATCCGCTGGCGCATCAATTGCATCAATGGCATCATCGGAAATCTACAACGCGATGCAAACAGGCGTTCTCCAAGCTGCGAACACGTCTTCTTCTTCTTTCGTGTCTTATCGCATATTCGAGCAGGTTAAATGCTACACTCCGGCAAGCGATTTTGCATTATGGTTTATGTATCAGCCGATGTTGATGAACAATAGCGCATATGAAGCATTAAATGATGAGCAAAAAGCTGCACTTGATGCTGCTGCTGCAAAAGCTGAAGCGTTCTACCTAGCAGAAGCGAAAAAACAAGATGCTGCGTCGGTTGAAGCTTATAAAGCGGCTGGAGTTGAAATCGCAAATATGACGAAAGAAGAATTTGCATCTTGGCAAGCAGTAGCCAAGGAGTCATCCTACAAGAAATTTGTTGAGGAAGTTGATGGTGGTCAAGCACTCCTCGATAAGGCGCTATCTGTCGAATAGTCGCCCTTTCTGAACACAAGGCGGTTACCACCGCCTTGTGAATTTCTCAAATTTCTAGGTTAGTTAAATGGCTACAATAAACAACAGTTCGGTTGCGCGGACCGGTGACAATCCTTTTTTGAAGCTTGTCGCAATACTCTCAAACCTGTCAGGTTGGATTGCTGCAGGTTTCATTCTTTTAGCAGTCATTATTACCTGCCAAATGATATTTGTTCGATTTGTATTGAACCAATCAACAATTTGGCAAACCGAATTTGTTGTTTATCTCATGATTGCAGCCACGCTTATGGGATTACCATATGTGCAAAGACTGCGAGGCCACGTAAACGTCGACCTTCTGCCTCTGATGTTGCCGAAATCATCACGCAAATTGCTTGCAATCCTTACTTTATTTTTGGGTATCTCAATGGTTGGGATAATGGTGTTTTACGGTTTCGAATTTTGGCATGAAGCGTGGTCGCGCAATTGGCGATCAGACACAGTTTGGGGCGTAAGATTATGGATTCCCTACTTGGCGATGCCGATAGGTTTTATCCTTTATTTGTTGCAACTTATTGCCGATCTCGTGGCAATTCTAACGGGCGTCGAAGAACCTTTCGGCATTGAGGGAGAAAAATAATGGACCCACTTACACTTGGTGCGATCGTTGCTCTGGCGACTATATTGGTTCTTTTTTCAGGAATTTCCGTTGCGACAGGATTGCTTGTTGTTTCAGCCGTTTTCCTACTCATTTTCGATGGCTTGCGCTCATTAGAATTGCTCCCAGAGATATTATTCGGCAAACTTGATAACTTTGCACTTCTTTCAATTCCAATGTTCATAATAATGGGAGCCTCAATCGCATCCACTAGAGCTGGTGCCGATTTGTACGAGGCGTTGGAAAGATGGTTAACTCGCGTTCCCGGCGGACTTGTTATATCCAATCTTGGTGCCTGTGCTTTATTTGCAGCAATGTCGGGTTCCTCACCTGCGACCTGCGCAGCAATTGGGAAAATGGGTATACCTGAAATGCGTAAACGCGGATATCCAGACGGTGTGGCTGCAGGTTCCATAGCTGCAGGTGGGACACTTGGTATCTTAATACCACCCTCTGTAACTATGATTGTTTACGGCATTGCTACTGAGACCTCGATTGGACGTCTTTTCTTAGCAGGCGTTTTGCCCGGGCTCTTATTGGTGGGGCTATTTATGGTTTGGTCCCTATATTCAACGTGGAAACATGGTTCAGCCGAGGTTCTTGCAAAACGATCTTATACGTGGCGTCAGCGGCTGGAGATTATGCCAAAAGTAATTCCATTTCTGTTGATTATTTTTGGTGTTTTATATGCCATGTATGGCGGCGTTGCGACGCCTTCTGAAACGGCTGCGGTCGGTGCGCTTCTATGTTTGATGATTGCAATGATTATTTATAAACTCTGGAGTCCATCTGCACTTTGGACAGTTTTGCGGGATTCAACCCGCGAAAGCATAATGATTTTGTTCATAATTGCGGCAGCCGGTGTTTTTTCTTACATGCTTTCAAGCCTGTTTATAACACAAGCGATAGCTGAATGGATTGGAACTCTCGATGTAAATCGTTGGGTATTGATGGGTGTCATCAATGTGTTCTTGCTTGTAGCGGGATTTTTCTTACCCCCAGTTGCAGTAATCTTAATGGCTGCTCCGATCTTACTTCCAATTATTACAACAGCTGGGTTCGACCCCATTTGGTTTGCTGTTGTTCTAACTATCAATATGGAGATCGGTCTGATCTCACCACCAGTTGGCCTGAACCTTTATGTGATCAATGGAATAGCACCCGATATTTCTTTGAAAACAATTCTTACAGGTTCAATTCCCTTCGTAGTATGTATGGTGATTGCAATCATATTGCTTTGCATCTTCCCAGATATTGCTACTTGGCTGCCTGACGCAATTATGGGACCAACTCTATGACACTATTTGCTGATATCTTATCCGCAGTTTTTGAGAGACGGATACGACGACCTTCTTCCTCTCAAGCAGGTGATGGACGTCCACTGGAGGAAATGGCACACGCGTTAGTCAGCGCGACTGGAGAAACTTCTCGCTTAGCCTTTGCTAGGGAGATTTTGCAGCGTTACCAGTTGCTTGATGATGATGACAAAATGGCTTTTTTTCGCCACATAGCGAAGTCGATGAATATAGATCCGGACGCTGTAAGAAGCACT
This sequence comes from Rhizobiaceae bacterium, assembly GCA_020628035.1. Taxonomy (GTDB): domain Bacteria; phylum Pseudomonadota; class Alphaproteobacteria; order Rhizobiales; family Rhizobiaceae; genus Lentilitoribacter. Next base: position 2,099 of record JAHDFS010000168.1, on the reverse strand, counting down.
CTTAACGACTATGAACACAATGTAAGTAAAGAGAGTTATCTAGCATTTATCAGTGCAGCTGAACCACTCCGGCAAGAGCTTATTCGTCGTATGAATATCGTACCCGGCGCAACGGGCATTCTTGTGAACATGCGTGCTGACCTGCTGAGATTGGGGCGCAATGAGCCAGAACTCCAAGCTTTGGATCTTGATTTTCGGCATCTTTTTGCAAGTTGGTTCAATCGTGGATTTCTCGTGCTGCGCCCGATAAGCTGGGAGAGTCCAGCACATATTCTGGAAAAAATTATCGCTTATGAGGCAGTTCATACCATCGATAGTTGGGAAGATCTCAGGCGGAGACTGGAACCAACTGATCGACGCTGTTTTGCTTTTTTTCATCCATCAATGCCCGACGAACCTTTGATTTTTGTTGAGGTTGCATTGACCAAAGGCATTCCCTCATCTGTGCAAATGGTGCTTGCGGAAGAGCGGCTAAGTGTATCTGTTGATGAAGCGGACACAGCCACTTTCTATTCAATTTCTAATTGTCAGGCTGGTCTTGCCGGTATTTCATTCGGGAATTCCTTAATCAAGCAAGTAGCCTCAGATCTTTCCATCGAGAATGACGGTCTAAAGACTTTTGTAACACTGTCTCCAATTCCAAACCTATCGAAATGGCTTAACAATAATGGTTTGAGTGTGGACGAGTGCGACAATGAAGCCCTACGCTCTATGGCCGCTTATTATTTGATTAATGCCAAATCTCGAAACAATCTGCCATATGACCCGGTCGCGCGTTTTCACTTAGGAAATGGGGCAATTGTGCATGATGTTCATGCTGACGCGGACACCTCACCAAGGGGACAAGCACAGTCTGCAGGCGTAATGGTCAACTATCTCTATGATCTTAATAAAGTCGAGCAAAATCACGAGGAATTCATGAATACAAAAAACGTACTCTCCTCTCAGGCGATCAAGGACTTGGCTAACGCTTTCTCTATTCCAGAAGATAATGGGTTAGAGATTGTTGCAACCTCATCCTCCGGATAGCTTTTTATAGAAACACAAAAAACAATTCAGGGAGAAGACATATGAATGTCCTTTTCGATGGCCTTTTAAAAAATAAGAAACTTGATGACATTTTTGCAGAAATTCCTTCATCTGGCTCTTCCCGGTATTTCAGCTATCAGGGGCTAATAGATGCATCAGGACGGTTTGCCAATGTTTTGATCGATGAAGGTGTGCAACCGGGAGATCGCGTTGCTGTTCAAGTCAACAAATCAATCGAAGCCATCATACTATATCTCGCTACAATAAGAGTGGGTGCAGTTTTCCTTCCTTTGAATACAGCTTATACGGTGTCAGAAATAGCCTACTTTCTGGAGAATGCGTCACCAACACTTTTCGTGTGCGATCCCAAACGGATTGGCGATTTCAAGACATTGCTTAATGATTTGGATATAAACAACGCTACATTAGGAGTTTGGGAAAATTCTGACTCTGATGCTGGCACTCTGTTTGCAAAGGCCCTGAAAGCCTCCGAAGATTTTGACACCGTTCCACGTGACGAAAATGACTTGGCTGCTATTTTATATACATCTGGTACGACTGGTCGATCAAAAGGTGCAATGCTTTCGCATAACAATTTATTGTCAAATGCGCTTGCTTTAAAAGACTATTGGCAATTTTCTGATGAGGACAAGCTACTTCACGCTCTTCCAATTTTTCATACACATGGCCTCTTCGTTGCAACGAATGTGACACTTGTCGCAGGTTCCTCGTTGATATTTTTACCGGCATTCAACGCTGACACAATTATTGATTATCTGCCAAATGTAAGTTGTATGATGGGTGTTCCAACTTTCTATACAAGGCTGCTTGACGATCAACGATTAGACCGGAATTTAGTCGAGCATATGCGACTTTTCGTTTCTGGTAGTGCACCCTTATTGGCTGAAACACATATCGAATTTGAAAACCGAACTGGTCACCGAATTCTTGAGAGATACGGTATGACAGAAACGAATATGAATACCTCAAATCCTTATGAAGGGGATCGGCGAGCCGGGACAGTCGGCTTTCCCTTGCCGGGTGTAGAGATACGAGTGGCAAATCCAGAG
>JAHDFS010000167.1 GCA_020628035.1 Rhizobiaceae bacterium | reverse complement strand
GGGGCACCATTTCCCAAATTTACAAATATTTAACCAGATGCTGCGTTTTGTTAAAGATGCTGGGCAATGCGTTCACTCGTTGTCCAACCTGAACGGTATTTTTGATGCAACTAAAAGCCTATGAGTTGAATTATACAACCAATTAGTGCTTATTGCCTACTTACATTTCCCTAAAATTGAAAATAACACGAAATTGTTGAGTAAAATCTGAGGGTTAATGTTAACCGTTTTTTATCGCGACAATGATATTCTGCTACCAATTGTTATAAATTGAACTCAAAATCAAATTGGTAATTGTAATGCGTATTATCCTAATTGCTCTATTCCTGGTTTTTGGACAGTTTGGCGTGGCATCAGCTTCAGATTGGGTCGCAAGCAAAGTGCGACAGCCAGCAAAGTTTACTGTCGATAATCAAACCTGGACAAAAATTGTTCAGGGTACAAAAATTCCGGACGCAAGTTGGATTCATACGGGCAGATCTGGTCGTTTGGTGCTTAAACGCGGCACAGAGAGCATTCAGTTTAAACCGCAAACCATGGCATCGATCGCCAAGAGAAACCGATCTGGTTCGAAAACACTGGTTGTTCAACAGTTTGGCGAACTTTTGCTTGATGTTGAAACTCGTAGACAAAAGCATTTAAAAGTTGAAACACCATATCTAGCCGCTGTCGTGAAGGGGACGATATTCACTGTTAAAGTCACAGGACGCTCTGCAAAATTATCTGTGCAGGAAGGTGTGGTTGAAGTAACCGATGCGCGCCGGGGATTGCGAACAGACGTTCGTGTCAATCAACGCGTAAGAGTTTTAGGTAATGCACGCGGACCAATGCGCGTTTTAGGACCAGGTCCGAAGGCGAAAATTGTAGGCGTAAAAAGATCTGCGCCAAAAGTCCAGGCTGTTAATCGACCAGGCGGACAGCCGGTCAATGTGACCCAAGTGGCAAGTTTCGGCAATGCTAATGGCAACAGCAATGGTAATGCTAACGGAAATAGCAATGGCAATTCCAATGGTAATTCTAGCAGCAATAGCAGCAGCAATTCCAGCGGCAATAGCAACGGTAATTCCAACGGCAACAGCAATGGTAATTCCAATGGCAATAGCAACGGTAACTCCAACGGCAATAGCAGCAGCAATTCCAACGGCAACAGCAATGGTAATTCCAATGGCAATAGCAACGGTAACTCCAACGGCAATAGCAGCAGCAATTCCAACGGCAACAGCAATGGTAATTCCAATGGCAATAGCAATGGTAATTCCAGCAGCAATAGCAGCAGCAATTCCAATGGGAACAGCAACGGCAATTCCAACGGAAATGGTAATGGAAATTCCAACGGAAATGGCAAGAACTAAACTTCGTTAGAATCGGGTTCAGTAACGGTCGCCAATAAGCCCGGCTAGAAAAGTCTAAAAATTTATATGAAAAACTTTTTCGATAAATACCGGATTTTCGTTTGGCTGTTTTTGGTGACCGCAATTCTAACGCTGGTCTCTACAGCCGGCATCCTGACCAATACACAGCACACAATTGATCAGTTCCGCGCAAAATCTAATCCAATAAAAGCAACTGGCGAGATCGTTTTTGTTGGCATTGATAAGCAGAGCCTTGATAGTATCGGTGTTTGGCCATGGCCAAGATCAATCTATGCGCAAGTCATTGATAAGATTGGGGAACTCGAAGTTGCCGAAATCGGGGTTGATATCGATTTTAGCGCAGCTTCGATACCCAAAGAAGATGCAGTTTTAAGCAAAAGCTTAGAAAAAGCCGGCGGCAGCGTTGTTCTGCCGCTTTTTGTTCAAGATCGGTCAACAGCATCTGATGATAACAATCTTGCGGCCAACAAACCCATCGCGCAATTTGAACAACATGCCTGGTTAGCCTCGGTTAATGTGGTTCCAGATCGTGATGGTGTCGTTCGCAGATTTCCCTTTGGTGTGACAGTTGAAGGGGAATTCATCGATTCCATGCCTGCTGTGCTCAGCGGTGTGTTTGGACGTGCGAATGAGATGATCAATATCAACTATTCCATCGATCCTAAAACAATACCCAGTGTATCTGTGAAAGATTTGTTATCTGGCAAAATTGATCGGAACGTTTTGGCAGGAAAGACTGTGCTAATTGGCGCAAAAGCTGTCGAATTGCGAGACAATTTTGCAGTTCCAGTCCATGGCATCTTGCCCGGGGCCATCGTACAGATCCTAGCAGCTGAGACACTCAAGCAAAATCTTCAGGTGACAAAACTAAATCCAATTATTGTCATGTTGGCGGTTGCCTCTAGCATATTGCTGGTCATGCTCGTTGGCGGTCTCTTCATTCATAAACGAAAGTTTTTAGCAGGAATATCTGCTTTAATTGTAACGGGCGTGGCCATCGAATTTATCGGGCTACATGTCTACAATGCATATGCTTTGATATTACCAAGCGTTGAGACGCAGGTACTGCTATTTTCCATGATCATTGTCGCTGTGTTTAAAAGAGTTGATCTTCAAAGTTGGCTTATCAAGCTAATCAAGTCTGATCTTAGCAACACGCAGCAAATGCTGGACCAGGTGGTCAGCGACAATGCAAGCGCCATTCTCGTTGTTAGCGAGGAGGGGAAAGCTCTCACAGTTAATAAGCAATTCCGTGAATATTTTGATTTATCTGAGGTCGATGAAGAAGCTGATGTCTTCAGCGATATATTGCCAAAGTTAATAGAGGACGAAATCAGAGGTGCAATCGTCGCCTTAAAACTAAATGATATCAATGACCACAGAAAGGGTCTCATTGAGCTTGGAAATCCGAATAAGGAGAACGATCTCAAAACCTTTGAATACACGGTTACCGCATCCAAACTCAGCCGTTTTGAGGATGCAAACGAAGTTGAAGAATATATTGCCTGCGTGACAGCTTGGGATATTACCACCAAGCTTGAGCAGGAGAGACGCATTGCATATCACGCCAAATATGATGAACTCACAGGTGCGCTGCGGCGCAGCGAGTTCCACGCATCGGTGATCGACAGACTAAATAGCCTGAACTCTCATGATAAATGCATCATCTTTGCCATCAACCTGCATCGTTTCAAGACAATCAATGTGACGCTCGGTCGGGACATCGGCGATGAAGTTCTCAAAGCTGTTAAAAAACGAGTTGTGAAAAATTTCAGTGGTTCTTGCCAAATTGCACGAACCGGAGGCGACACATTCCTGCTAGAAGTGTCAGGGGATCTGTCCCATGCAGAAATAAAGGTTCTGGCGGAACATTTGATCAGCACGATCAATGAACCATTTTACATCGACAAATCTACTTTAACTGTTGGCCTCAGGGTTGGTGCAGCATGTAGTGCGGATTTACAGACGTTGTCAGCTTCCCAACTTATCGAAAATGCTGAAATTGCCCTTGATGAAGCCTGCAAAACAAGCGGCAATGGTTTTGTCATGTATGAAGAAGTGTTTACTGCCGTGCAGGATTACGCGCGAACCATTGAGAGTGATCTCTGGCAATCTTTGGACCGAAATGAAATTAAGCTGTTCTATCAACCGCAAGTCAATTTGAAAGATGGTTCTCTGATTGGTGTGGAAGCATTGGTTCGTTGGAAACATCCTGCACTCGGATTTGTTTCTCCAGCTGATTTTGTCGAAATTGCAGAGGCAAATGGTTATATCGACCAGCTTGGGCGCTGGGTGCTGCACAAAGCATGTGAAGACGCGCTATCTCTGCCGGAGCATATGACAATCGCAGTCAATGTTGCACCCATTCAATTTAAGCGCACAGATGTCGTTCAAGATGTAAAGGATGCGCTGGCCCAGACGGATCTGCCTGCGCATCGATTGCATATTGAGATTACCGAAGCTGGTTTCCTTGAAGCGAGTGACGATATTGTTGCGACGTTAAATGAATTGCGCAGCATGGGCATTTGTCTCGCGCTTGATGATTTCGGTACAGGTTTTTCGTCTTTGGGTTATTTCGCAAAATTTCCAATAAACAAAATTAAAGTGGATCAAATGTTCGTTCGGACCCTTGAGCGTGGGTCACAAAATGAAGCCATTGTTAAATCCGTTAAAGAATTGGCCAATGGTCTTGAGTTGAAGATGATTTGCGAGGGCATTGAAACCCAAGAACAATCACAAATATTGTGCGATATTGGGGTGGAAGAGGGGCAAGGTTATCTGTTTGGTAAACCTCTGCCTTTGCAGGATATTTTACAACTTGCCCACAATCCAATCAAACTACGAGCCTAACGTGGATTTAATTGAAACATTGGTGTGTCCACACAAGGCGTCGATCCAGTATTTTAGGAATGCCTGGGGGCTGAGTGCGCTCGACGTTGAAATTGATCTCAAACCACATAAGTTGTTTTGAGGTTTCAGCGTTCTTGTTCCACAAACGACATTGGTAACGCCCATAATTGAGCAACATTGAATAAGGACCATCAGTGTAGCTTTGATCCTCCATATTCGCGATATATTTGCGCCATCGCGAGCTGGTATAAACTGCAGAAACCACCTCGGGCTTAATAAAGTCTGGCAGTTCGATTTTGCCATTATAAACATTTACGTTTGTTCCATCTCTGAGCTCACCAGGTATGATTGGCCAAGGGCTATCAAGTTCAGGATAGGGGGCAAACATCGTCCAATTTTGATAAAGGCCTAAAAACTGTCGAACCATGCGATATTCATAAGGCAGTTGAATACCGCTGGCGGGGATGGTCGATATGTTCTGAACAAAGACAAAAAGAGTGAAGAACAACACCATTATTGTTTGTATTTTGCCGTTTCCAAGCTCCCGTGCTTGGAAGGGGAAAAATCTCTTTGTTATCTTGCTAAAGGACAATCGGTTGTTGGCGACAAAATTGTAAATGCCATCGCCAAGTGATTGTAAAAATGGCAAGGCCATGATTTGGCTTAAAGGCCAGTACACATAGGATTGACCAGTAAGTTTTGTCAGTGCCGCCCATCTCAAATAGGAGTTTTCACCCTCTTTGATAATCCAACTGTTATGCGCTTGCATGGCGTCATAGATGCTTGCATTATCCTGTGCCGGTTTGATCAAGACATGATTTACAAACAGGAAAACCCGTAAAATATTGCAGATTTTGAGGCAGAAATCACAAGCGCCATCATACCAAATGATCATCGGTTTTACTGATCTATTCATTCGAATAGTTAGCTTATCCCAAACCCATCCTGGCATGAATAACAGGTTCATGGTTATTGAAATGAGTGGGAAAAGCCCGATCTCCAAGAACAGATAAAAACCAATATGCATCGTAATGAAGGCGATCATAAATAAAAGGCGCAATTGCCTGTGAAATATTGGTGAGAATATTAAGATCGGCCCGATGAATTCTAACGCTAAAACGTAATATGTTAGCCCTGATAACAAAGTCTCAAATTGTCTGAACCAATGGGCGAGGGGCGTAACCAAGTAATCAAGCTGAAGCGCGTAGTATACCGCTGTGCCATCCGGGAACCAGCGCATATCGGACTTCAGTATCGCGCTGAAAAAATACATTGACATGCCTTGAATGAGGATTGCAAATGTCGCTGCGCTAAAGAATGCATTGGGTTTTTCATCATTCTGCGGATCAAGCGCTGCATCGATGGAGTAACGCGCACCAAGGGGCAAAAACATCGACCAGAATGTGAGCAGCAAAATCAGATTATCTTCGCCTGATAAGATGAAAACATTTCGGTTTTGAATGGAAATGAGAAACAACCAGCTCAATATGGTCATCAAACGTGTTTTCCATCCGATCAAAAGCAGAAAGGCGATCAAACCGGCAATAATAAACAGGACAGCCTGGAAGGTGGCTGATCCGTTGATTATGTGAAAACTAAATGAGCTGTCAGAGAGCTGGCCCATCAAAGCAGAACGCGGCATGACACCAAAATCAGTATAATGCGCGACGAGATCGCGGCTGCGCGATATGAGATCTAAAATAATGGTTGTTGAAAGAAATAGTCGAAATAATGCGAGTGTTCTGAGATCAATGCCGAAGATGGTCGAAAATTTCGTCAATAGAGCGCCTGATTACAATATTAATTGCCAAATTTTTTACGCAAGTGATTATCTATAACATGATTCTTTTATCGTTCTGATAGGGGATAAGTTTCCCAGAACTTAAGCGCTAAAAAAATGGCGCTGAGATTATCAACG
>JAHDFS010000166.1 GCA_020628035.1 Rhizobiaceae bacterium | reverse complement strand
GGTCTAGATGGCACTGAGCTTGATGGTGTGCATGATGCGATGCCTTACCTTGTTCAGCAGAACAAACGCGTGGGTGGCGAAGACATCCAAAGTGTTGGTTGGGAAGCTGACGAAATCACAGCTGGCGGCAAACATGTTGTTGTTGTCGGTGGTGGCGATACAGCATCTGACTGTGTTGGCACAGCATTCCGCCAAGGCGCTGTGAAGGTTACGCAGCTGGATATTCGCCCACAGCCCCCAGAAGTTGAAGACAAACTCGCTGTATGGCCTTTCTGGGCAACAAAAATGCGTGTCTCATCTTCACAAGCTGAAGGCGTTGAGCGTGAGTTCCAAATCGGTACGCTCGAATTTGTTGGTGAAGATGGCGTTCTAACTGGCGTTAAATGTTGCAAAGTTGACGAACAACGCAAGCCAATAGCTGGCACTGAATTTATCATCAAAGCGGATCTCGCCTTTATCGCTATTGGTTTCCGCGGTCCTTACGAAGATAGCGTTGTTGCTGAACTTGGTGATGCTCTGTCAATTACGACTGATCGCCGAGGTTCAAAAGCAGTTGTTGCAAATGACCAGGATTATAAATCCAGCGTAGATAACGTTTGGGTCGCAGGCGACGTACGCCGTGGCCAATCTTTGGTTGTTTGGGCGATCCGCGAAGGTCGTCAGGCAGCGCGTTCCATCGATCTAGAATTGATGGGCGAAACAGTTCTTCCGCGCTAACAAAAACAAAATTGGCTGGACAAAATCCAGCCAATTACTCAAATCCGTTTTAGTGATGATTAGTTTGTCGCCGTTGCCGGATTAGTAAGAGCGACAGGGCTAATTTCAGCTTTTTCCTCAGGCTTTACTGGTTTTTTCACCGCAGCAGATGCCTTCCAGGTGAAATCATCAACACGGCCTGTTTGCGTCACCGGCAATTGACCGGTTTCAATCAGCTTATCTAGCGGCGATTTTTCCTTAAAGACACGCGCTTGACTATTACCGCCGAGCAAAAAGTCTCCACCATCCAACTCAGGATCAGTGAAAGAGTAAACCCGTGTTTTGGTCAAAAGACGCGGATCCTGCACTGGTCGATTGGAGAATGCTGACGTCTGTGCATCGCGATAAAGATCAGCTAACACACTATTGCCAAATGAAAGAAAACGGCTGGCAGGTTTCTCAACATAAAATGCTAATTTGCGCTTGCCTGCTTTCGTTAAGTTAATCCCGTCCGACGAACGAAGGCGAACCTGTTGGCCGTTAATATCGGACCCTGTGTAAACAAACTTGCCGTTTTCATCGACAAAGCCTTCCCAAATATCAACGAAAGTACCACCTGCTTTTTCAATCGCATCACGATAAATACCATTAAATGCGAGAATGTCTCGGGTCATTTTGGTGTATTTAAAAGACGGGACACCCACCCACAGAACGGGCACATTTTGCGCGCGCAGCACAGTTGCTAAATTATCAACGCGCTTGCGATATTCAGCCCACCATTCTTCACTGTCAAAATTAAGCCAAGTGCCGTCAACCTTCATATCCTGTCGATCACTGGCGCCGATATTAAACACCACAAGAGAGGGTTTGACTTCCTCAACAACAACAGGTGTTTGGGCGATCCAGTCATAATTATCAGGACGGGCGATCGTGGATGACCCCCGCGTCTTTTTCACAATAACAACATTGGGGTTCTTCGCATATGCAACCTTCAAACCATCTGCGAGGCCCGAAGCAATAAAGTCACCCATCACGAGAACCGTTTGAGCGTTTTCCACTTTTTCGACCTTCGCAACTGCAGTTTTGGACTTCGTGCTACGTTTGCGTTTAACGACTTTGGTTTTCTTGCTGGATTTTTTCCGATTACCAAATATGGCCTGGAAAATGTTTCGCTTCTTTTTCACCTTAACGATTTTTGTCTCAGCGAAGGCTTGGCTTACCATTAAATCCGTCCCAACCGACGTTGCGACCAATGAAAGTGCAACGACAATTGCCAATACAAATGCGACAGATTTCAGTCCGTATTTCACGACCAAGTTTCCAAAATGAGTAAAGCTAATTAATTCTTGCAGCCTTCTTAACAGCTTTTAACAGGTTTTGCGATGGTTTTTCGTCAACGGTTAAACCGTATTTTTTCTGAAACTTTGCAATAGATGCGCGAGAGCCAGAACCAATATTGCCATCAAACTCGCCTTTGTAATAGCCAAGCTTTGCTAAACCCTTTTGCAGCAAGACTTTTTCATCAACATTGAGCGCACCTGGAGGCAACGGCCAACGTTGCACCATGCCTGGATATCCGGCCAACCGATCTGCCAATAATCCAACAGAAAGGGCATAAGAATTGGCGTTGTTATATTTCTTGATCACAAAGAAGTTCCGCATCATCAAAAATGCTGGACCATTTGCACCAGCTAAAAACTTTAATTCTGCACGTCGACCAGTACCTCTAAACTTTTTACCATTGGGTCGTTTAAAACCAAGTTTTGCCCATTGCGCCAATGTTTTGGTCTGGCCATTATATTTGTACCCTGAACGCGGTGCTTTGGCTTCATATCCCCAAGTCTCGCCGCGACGCCAGCCATTTTTGACAAGAAGATTTGCAGCCGTGGCCAAGGCATCAGGCACCGAACGCCAAATATCCTTCTTCCCATCGCCGTCTGCATCCACCGCATAAAGATGATAGCTTGTAGGAATAAACTGAGTTTGTCCAAGTGCACCAGCCCACGAGCCATACATGTCATTGGCCTGAATATCGCCATGTTGGATGATCTTGAGAGCAGAGACGAGTTGTGCGCGCGCATATTTTGCGCGTTTTCGATCCGCATAAGCAAGGGTAGCAAGTGCGTGAGGGGCATTAAACAACTTCGAGCGATCGTTAAAAATCGCTCCGTAATTGCTCTCAACAGACCACAAGGCAAGCAAGACATGCTGATCCACGCCAAAGTGATCTTCCAGCGCTTTTAACACAGATGCATGAAGGCGCTTTTTCTTCGCGCCCTCACCTAAGCTGTAAGGGTTAACTTTTGCGTCAATATAATCCCAAATCTTGGTTCGGAATTCAGGCTGATATCGGGCTCGTTCCAGCACGCGGGGATCAGGTGATTTGATCCCTTTAAATGCGCGATTATAAGTGGCTTTGGTGATCCCACTTTTTGCAGCTGTTGCGTAAAACCCATTGATCCAATTGCGAAATTTCGTATCCGCAGATACGCTCCCCAATGAAATCAAAAGGGCTACGACAATGTAAATGAAAGTCCCACAAATGCGTTTAAGTTGCATCGTTTTAAATCTCGCCTATTTGTATTTGTATTCGTTGCGTTCAACTTGTAATAGAAATAGAATCAAATTAAGTTAATTTTTACCATAAAAATGAGCAAAACAAAGGCATTGCCAAATCATTAGGAATTAACGGTTATTGGTTTTCGGGACATAACTATAAGCCCATTCATGAAGAGTAGGACAGGAAGATGACAAGTTCCAAGAAAGTAAGAAAAGCCGTATTGCCCGTTGCAGGCCTCGGCACCCGATTTCTCCCAGGCACAAAAGCCGTTCCCAAAGAAATGCTCAATATCGTTGACAAACCCGTCGTTCAGTATGTGGTTGAAGAAGCGATGGCTGCTGGAATTGAACATGTTGTATTTGTAACCGGTCGCAACAAAGCTGTCATCGAAGATCATTTTGACATTCAATATGAGCTCAATGATACGCTTCGAAATCGCGGTAAAAATGCAGAGCTTGAAATGCTCAACAGCATGTTGCCAAAAGCAGGTGCGACGAGCTTTACCCGCCAACAAGAACCTCTTGGTCTTGGACATGCTGTTTGGTGCGCGCGTGATATCATCGGCGATGAGCCCTTTGCCCTTTTGCTTCCAGACATGGTGATGCAAGATAAACAAGGTTGTCTGTCGGGCATGATGGACCTTTATAACAATACCGGTGGCAATGTGATCTCTGTGGAAGAAGTAGCCATGGAAGACGCCCATAAATATGGTGTTGTGGGCGTTGGCGAAGAACTCGATGGTGGTTTTGAAATTACAGGCATGGTCGAAAAGCCCGCGCGCGGATCTGAACCATCAAATCTCTTCATCAATGGGCGCTATATCTTGCAGCCTGAAATCTTTGATATCCTAGAAACGCAAGAACGTGGCGCTGGCAACGAGATTCAAATCACAGATGCCATGCTAAAACTCGCGAATGAGCAAAAGTTCTCAGGCTACCGTTTTAAAGGCAACACCTATGACTGCGGCACAAAGCAAGGGTTTATTCTAGCCAATGTCGCTTATGCCATGGAGCGCGATGATATCCGCGGTTTGGTCGAAGACGACATCAAAAAGCTGGTTAACTAAATTCAGGAAATATCCGTTAAGCCAGAGTATTTCTCTGGCTTAACGATTAAGCACTTCTAATGCTTTGGCGTGAAGTTCAGGTGTCGCTGCAGCTAGGCAATCACCACCCATTTCTGGTCGGCCACCATCCCAGGTCGTCACGACACCGCCGGCATTTTCGACAACAGCGATAAGTCCGCCAATATCGTAAGGCTTTAAATCAGATTCACAAACCAGATCAGCATGCCCCATGGCAAGCACACCATAGGCATAACAGTCAACGCCATAACGCGGCAGGTTAATCTCATTTTCCAAAGCAAAATACCGTCGGGAATTATCACCTGTATGCAATTCCGGTGTCGTGGTAAACATGCTTGCTTTTGACAAATCAGTCACACCGCTTGTCTTCAAGACTTGCGGCTCCCCGCCACGAAGCTTCATAAATGAAGATTGTCCATCGGAAATAAATCGCTCACCTGTAAAAGGTTGGTCCATCATCCCCATAACCGCACGGCCATTTTGATAAAGACCAATTAAGGTGCCCCATACCGGCAATCCCGTAATAAACGCACGCGTTCCATCAATCGGATCAATCACCCAAACAAACTCGCTATCGAGGTTCTTGTTATCCTCTTCTTCACCCAAGATGCCATGATCTGGATAGGTGTCTTCAATCACCGCTCTTATCGCGCGTTCAGCAGCTTTGTCGGCAGCAGTTACAGGATCAAAGCCATCATCTAATTTGTTTTCGATTTCAATTTTTTGCCGAAACCGGGACATGGTTTCACCAGCGGCGGCAGTCGCCAGCTTATCAAAGAAGCTTAAATCAGGCAGCATTTAGCATTCCTATTGTTTTGAAAAAACCACGCAATAAAGATCTCTATTATTCCGCAGCACTTTGAAGATCGGATAATTCGTGTTCAACATATTGCATAAATTGACCGACAAACAAGCTTAAATCATCCGCTAGTTTATCAAAACCGGGTTTTAATTCGAGCGTTTTCTCGTTGATGTAAAGGCCACGATTGATCTCAATTTGAAGCGCATGAAGATTGCGATGCGGGCGCCCATAATGCTCCGTGATAAATCCACCAGCATAAGGTTTATTATGTACAGCGTGATAACCCATGCTTTGCAGCAATAGCAAAGCAATCTGCGTTAAACGCGGATCGGAGCTGGTCCCATAGCGGTCGCCAATGATGAAATCGGGCCGCCGGAACCCAGCACTTGAACGGACATTGGATGGCATAGAATGACAATCAACCAAAACAGCATAACCAAACATGGTATGCGTTTTTGAAATCAGCTTGCGTAATTTCTCATGATACGGACGATATACATGCTCAATACGGTCCAATCCTTCACGCACAGAAATGCGTGTGTTGTAGATCTCACAGTTTTCAGCCACGATCTTTGGCACAGTGCCCAAGCCACCAGAAACACGAATTGAACTGATATTGGCATGCGGCGGCAATGGACCATTATACATCTTCGGATCGAGTTCATATGGCTCACGATTTACATCAAGCCAAGATCTTGGAAAATTGGCTTTGAGTAATGGCACACCAAATTGTGGAACAGAGGCGTATAATTGATCAACATAATGATCTTCAGATGTGCGAATCGAATGCGCATCAAGTCGTGATTGATCTAAAAATTGCTGGGCGTAAACACGTCCTGAATGAGGAGAGTTAAAGACAAAAGCCCGGCTTTGCCGCAAGGGTGTGGTCACTTCAAAAGGCTCACAGCCAAAAATGTCTGCAAAGTCAAAGTCTTCCGCCAAACTTCATCCTCGTCATCGTTTACGATTTGAAAACCATGTTGCCAGTTACTTACAAAGCTGTCTAGCATTT
>JAHDFS010000165.1 GCA_020628035.1 Rhizobiaceae bacterium | reverse complement strand
AGCTACACAAATTTGAAGCTCCTCAGAAATTGATCGATTCTGAATTCGACAGCATTTGGCGTCAGGTTGAAACTGATCTTGAGCAAAACAACAAAACATTTGCTGACGAAGACACAACAGAAGAAGAAGCGCGTGAAGAGTATAAAGCTCTTGCTGAGCGTCGCGTTCGTTTGGGTCTTGTGCTTTCTAAAATCGGCGAGGCAGCTGAGATCGATGTGACTGAAGAAGAACTTCAGCGCGCATTGTTTGATCAAGTTCGTCAATTCCCAGGTCAGGAAAAGGAAATTTATGAGTATTTCCAAAAGACACCTGGTGCTGCACAATCACTTCGTGCACCGATTTTTGAAGAGAAAACAATTGATCACATCATGACTTTGATCGACATCAAAGATGAGACTGTGACGAAAGAGCAATTGACTGCAGATGATGACGCAGAAGCGGCTGTAGAAGAAAAGCCTAAAAAGAAAAAAGCAGCTCCTAAAAAGAAAGCTGCAAAAAAATCTGACGACGAATAATCGTTGAGGATTTTTAATTTGAAAAGCCGCTGGAATATTCCGGCGGCTTTTTTGTTTGCCTTTGGGTGGGCTTTGACTACCATGTGATTATTGCTGAGATGCGATTTTTGCGGGAGTTATTTGTATGGTCACTTGGGAATTTTTACTGACATCACTCGTCGTTGTGCTTTTGCCTGGCACTGGGGTAATTTATACGCTTGCTTATGGATTGGGGCAGGGGCTTAGAGCCAGCATTATTGCCGCTTTTGGCTGTACGCTTGGGATCATTCCTTCTGCATTTGCCGCGATTGTGGGTTTGTCAGCAATATTGCATACAAGCGCCATTGTGTTTCAAACGGTCAAGTTTTTAGGGGTTATTTATCTCTTTTATATGGCTTGGGGTCTTTATAAGGACAAAGGGCCGCTGAAACTTGAAAGCCAAAATAAAGTTCTCAAACCAAGCAAGATCATTGCCGATGGTGCGTTGCTCAATGCACTTAACCCAAAGTTATCATTATTCTTTTTGGCATTTTTGCCTCAGTTTACGTCAAATACAATGCACGCGCCAATAATAGAGCTCACATTATTGGCGGGCGTATTTATGCTCATGACATTTCTGGTTTTCGTTGTTTATGGAGGCTGCGCGGCTTATGCGCGTGATTATGTGATCTCAAAACCAAATGTGATGAAGTGGATCAAAAACTCATTTGCAGCTTGTTTTGGTCTATTGGGTTTGCGCTTGGCTTTATCAGGCGAGAAATAGCTTTAGATCAGCTTTAATCCCTTAAAACTCACATGCCCATCTTTGCCGATAATAATATGATCATGCACGGTGATACCAAGTGGTTTTGCCGTCTCAATGATGAGCGTGGTCATATCAATATCCGCCCGTGATGGGGTCGGATCGCCGGATGGGTGATTATGAACCAATATGATCGCTGTAGCAGATAACTCCAGTGCGCGTTTCATAACTTCGCGAGGATAAACCGGTGTGTGGTCCACGGTACCGGTTTGTTGCACTTCATCGGCGATCAATGCATTTTTCTTGTCCAGAAATAGAATACGAAATTGTTCACGTTCTTCGAACGCCATAGCGGCGTGACAATAATCGATCACCGCTGTCCAAGATGAAAGCAATTGCTTGTCGCGCAATTCTGATTTGAGCATGCGCTGCGATATTTGTGAGAGCAGTTTAAGATCATGCGCTACGCTTTCACCAATGCCTTTGACTTCCTGCAATCGAGCCACTGGTGCGCCAAAAACCTGTGCCAAACTGCCAAATTTTTCGAGCAAGGCTTTAGCAATTGGTTTTGTATCTCTTCGGGGAATGAGGCGAAACAATAACAGCTCAAGCAGCTCATAGTCCTCAAGTGCTGCGCCGCCATTTGATTTAAAACGTTGACGAAGCCGATCACGATGACCGTGGTAATGTTCGGTTTTTTGAGATGTTGTTTTTTTGTTTGGAATGACAGGGGAGTTGGTTTCTGCGAAAAACAATCGCTCATCAATTTCTGGCTCTTTTAGTCCAGATGGCGTTGTTTTATCGCTTTCACCATTTTCATCCATCAAGAAAGTCCGGGTCTATCCAAGCCTTTTGGCGATAATGTAAAAATTTCGCATCCATCAGCGGTTACGCCAATTGAGTGTTCATATTGCGCAGTCAGCGATCTGTCGCGCGTCACCGCAGTCCAACCATCCGACAAGACCTTGACATGGGGACGGCCTAAATTGATCATCGGTTCGATGGTGAAAATCATGCCCTCTCGGAGCTCAGGACCCTGATCCGGTTCGCCATAGTGCAATATGTTGGGTACATCATGGAACATTTGTCCCAAACCATGGCCACAAAAATCACGTACGACAGAACAACGCTCAGCTTCTGCATAGGTTTGGATCGCATGGCCAATGGCGCCTGTACGGGCACCAGGTTTGACAGCTTCAATGCCGAGCATGAGACATTTATGTGTGACTTCCATTAAGCGCTCAGCCGCGCGTTTGATTTTTCCCACAGGATACATACGGCTTGAATCACCATGCCAGCCATCCACGATATATGTCACATCGATATTGACGATGTCGCCATCCTTTAGGGGTTTGTTATTTGGAATGCCATGGCACACCACATGGTTGATAGATGTGCAGGACGATTTTGTATAACCACGGTAGTTGAGCGTTGCTGGGACCGCATTATGGTCTTTGCCAAATTCAAAAACAAACCTGTCTATTTCTTCCGTTGTCACGCCAGGTTTGACAATGTCGACGAGTTCATCAAGACATCGTGCAGTTAAGGCGCAAGCTTTTCGCATGCCGGCGAAACCAAATTCGCCATGAAGTCGGATTTGGCCCGTGTTTTTTATGGGTGCAGATTCAGCTGCGATATAAGTTACCATACCAATAATTCTTTATATACTCGCGTTTTGAAGGTGTTCTTCGTCTATTTTGATCAGCTTTTCAGGCGAGATTCCTTTGTTTGTGATTTTGCACCTAATTGCGTAGGCTTCAACCCCTTGTTTTACAGCTTGGTCAAAGTTTTCGGCATAAACGGGGTCTAAATCACGACAGATTTTCAACTTTTCGCAATCATGGCGCTGAACAAGATAAACCATGATCGCGCGATGACCTTGCTTTACCATCTCTGCTAATTCTTGCAAATGTTTAGCGCCGCGCGCTGTCGCGCTATCGGGAAATTCAGCTAAAGACTTTTCCCTCATAAAGTGAACATTTTTAACTTCCACATATGCGGTGCCAAGATTTTCATCGGTGAGAAGAATGTCAATCCGCGAATTTTGGCCATATTTTTGTTCACGCTTTAAGGTGCTGAATTGGCCGAGATTAGAAACCATGCCGCTGATAATTGCAGCTTCCACCAATTTGTTCGGACGTGAAGTATTAATCCCGACAATGGTGTCATCGGCTTCCACCAATTCCAAGCTATACTGGTATTTGCGCGTGCCGCCAGTGCCGTGATCACACATCCAGATGGTGGAACCAGGTGCCGTTAAACCACGCATGGATCCCGTATTGGGGCAAGAGCCTGTGATTATTGACCCATCTTCCATTTCCGCATCGAACAGGAAACGTTTATAGCGTTTGATTAGCTTGCCGCGCACAAGTTGAGGTTCAAAAATCATTATGTAGCAGCGCTCACATATGAACCGGGCGCATTTTCGATTGGCTTGAGCTTTGTGCCGCCTGGTTTGCGCGGTTTCACATCATCTTTATCGCCGTTTGAGACCCATTCATGCCAGTGCGGCCACCAAGACCCTGGTGTTTCCTGAGCAGTTGCCTTCCACTGCTCAAAATTTTGCTTGCCGCGGTCGCCGGTCCAATATTGGTATTTCCCAGCAGCGGGTGGGTTCACAATGCCCGCAATATGGCCTGAACCGGACATGACATATTCTGTCGGACCGCTAAAGAAGCTGCAACCAAGATATACAGATTCTGGTGGTGCAATGTGATCTTCTTTGGCTGCAATATGCATAACAGGGATTTCAATGTCGCTGACATTGATTGATTTGCCATCAAGAACCATACGGCCATTGGAAAGGTTATTTTCCAAATAACAATTGCGCAGATAAAAGGAGTGATTGGCAGCTGACATGCGTGTTGAATCTGAGTTCCAATGCAACAAATCAAATGGCATTGGGTCTTTACCCTTAAGATAATTGTTGACCACATAAGGCCAAATCAAGTCAGCAGCGCGCAGCATGTTAAAGGCAGCCGCCATTTTTGACCCTTCAAGATAACCGGTGGCTTTCATATCCTCTTCAAGCGTATCGATATGCTCACTGTCGGCGAATACTTTTAAATCACCTGCATGGGTGAAATCGACTTGGGTAGTGAAAAATGTCGCCGATTTTATCCGTTTGTCGCCAGTCTGCGCATGCAATGCGAGTGCTGCGGTGAGCAAAGTGCCACCCACACAATAGCCAATGGCATTGACCTGTTTTTCGCCGGTTGCCTTTTCAATTGTATCAAGCGCGAAATCAATGCCGAGCTTGGTATAATCCGTCCAGTCCAATTTAGCATGTTTTTCAGTTGGGTTGACCCAGGAAATGACAAAGACCGTATGACCTTGTTCAACAACCCATCGGATGAAGGACTTTTTCTCGTTCAAGTCAAGAATGTAGAATTTATTGATCCAAGGTGGGCAGATGAGCAGTGGGGTCTTTAAGACCTTGTCCGTTGTTGGCTCATACTGGATGATTTGGCACACCTCACTTTGTGCGATGACTTTGCCTGGCGATACGGCGATATTTTCACCAAGTTTAAAGGGTGTTGAATCCACCTGACGGACTTTAAGATCACCTTTACCAGCTGCAATATCTTCAGCCAAATTGTGCATGCCGCGCACAAGGTTTTCGCCATTTGTCGCGATGGTTTCTTTATAGACTTCAGGATTAGTCAGCGCAAAATTGGTTGGTGATAGGGCCTGAAGGATCTGGCGAACATAAAACTCAGCTTTATGTTTTGTATGATCATCAAGACCTTCAGTTTGAGCAACCAGCCGTTCCGCCCAATCACTCGTGACCCAATAGGCATTGCGTAGCACTTCAAAAAACGGTTGTTCTTGCCAGTCTGGATCTGAAAAACGTCGGTCTTTTCGGTGCGAAAAACTATCTTCCTCATCCTTGTTGGCCATCTTATTGACCGAATGTGTCCATAGATCAAAGTAACTTGTAAGGAGCGATGTTTGTGCCTCAAGGGCGCGTTGCGGGTCTTCCATCCAATATTGGCTGACTTTGGAAAGAGTTTTGACCATGTCGGCGATAGGTTCCGCCGGCTTATCGATCTTTTCGCCTTTTTCGCGAGGTTCCACCCATGCAGCGGCTGCCTTACCCAATTGTTCGAGTGTGCGGGCCAAGTTATAGGCCATTTTCTCCGGGTCATTGACAACATACGCATCCAGAGAATTTTTTGTGTCCGGTTTGTCGTCTTTTTTGTCGGTCAATATAGCGCTCCCGCAGAATACCAAGTAATGAATGTCTAAGCCTAACTTATGGTGGTATGACATTCTTTGGACTTATTATGTAAGTTTTTAATGACTTTTTGTAGGTTTGTCATGGTTTCAATGTGAGTTTGAGATGGATAAAGTATGAATAATTTTCGTATTCGCAGTTTTATCACACTTGTGATTGCGTTTGCTTTGGCCGGATGTGTCTCAACATCGTTGGAAGACGCTGCACCGACTGAACCTACATCTTTGACGGTGAATCAACCTGCGCAGCCGGCAGGTGCAGAAATTGAGACTGCGAACCAGCAAAATGTTGCAAATACGGCTCAACCATCGGTCGCTGATACGCAAGTCAATGATACGACTGCGACCGCTGCTGCGGACAGCAATGTGGTTCCGCCGAAACCTTCAAATGAAGAATTTCCAACATTCGCTGAGGACAGGCGAGGGGAAACCAATCAAATGACGCCTGAACAAAAGGCTGCCATTGAAGCGCAAATGACCGAGCTGTTGTTAGAACGGGAAACAGACCCTCGAATCAGAGCGCGTTATCTCGCGCGGCTGAGATATTTGCGTAATCTGGCAAAAACACACGCATCGGAGACGTCGGCCAAAATTGCGCAGTAATTTTGGCTTATGACATATGTTAGCCAAACTAATAGCAATATATTGGGTTTGGCCCTTGCTTTTGGATTTTAGACATAGCAA
>JAHDFS010000164.1:2993-6465 GCA_020628035.1 Rhizobiaceae bacterium | reverse complement strand
AAGGATTTTCGCAAACCTTTTAAATTTATCTGTGCCATATGTCCTCCGTTACCCTTTGACACCGCCAGCGGTTAGACCGGCTACGATTTTTTTCTGAAATATTAAAACGAGGATAATTAATGGCACCGTGACGATCACAGATGCTGCCATGAGCATGCCCCAAGGGGTTTCAAATTCACTTGAACCTGAGAGAAGCGCGATCGCCACAGGTACGGTTCTTTGTGTATCTGACGCTGTAAATGTCAGTGCGAATAAAAACTCGTTCCACGCGCCGATAAAGGCGAGCAATCCTGTTGTGACCAATGCTGGCCATAAAAGCGGCAAAAACACTTTTGTAATGATTTGCCAAGGGGTTGCACCATCAACAATTGCGGCCTCTTCGATCTCCATAGGCAGATCACGCATAAAGGTTGTGAGCACCCAGACCGTAAATGGCAGCGTGAAAATAGTGTAGCTCAAAATCATCGCCCATGGCTTATTGAAAATCCCCAAAAAGCGCACGAGTTCAAACAATCCTGCAAGCACCGCAATCTGCGGAAACATCGAAACGGCCAGGATTGTCATCAACAAAAGCCCACGACCCTGAAATCTTACGCGTGCTAAAGCGTACGACGCTGTGATGGCTAGGAACATGGCAAAGCCAACGGTCGCAGATGCAATAAACACCGAATTAAAAATGCTTCGAATGAAGTTCGGACTTGCAAAAACTTCAGCGTAATTTGCGAGATTGAACGACGTGGGTAGATAGTCCACTTCAAAGAGTGCGGTGCCAGCTTTGAAGCTTGTGATGATCGCGTAATAAAACGGAAATACTGATGCGATAACGATGATCAAAACCAATAAATAAAAACAAGTTTCTTGGACGTAATATTTCATCGGTCCCCCTCCCCAGCGAGATCAACTTTTCCAAGCCAGATATAGGCTGAAACAAAGACGGCAATGATGGCGAACAAAATGGTCGATTGCGCTGCGCCATAAGCAAATTTGTCAAAATCAATCAGGTTTTCGCGGGCGATGACCGACATGGTCTTGGTCGCTTTTGAATTGGGCGTAAGCACATAAATCAGATCAAATATGCGCAAGGCATCGAGCGTTCTGAATATGATCGCGACCATCAGCGCTGGCCGAATGAGCGGCAAGGTGATGCGGAAAAAGACCTTTATCGGATGCACACCATCGACACGCGCCGCCTCATAAATATCTTTGGGGACCATCTGCAATCCCGCCAGGCAAAGCAGCGCCATAAAGGGCGTGGTTTTCCAGACATCAACGATCAACACAGCGGTCATGGCTGTTTCAATATTTGCAGTCCAAGCAATTTTGGTTTCAATCAGATGCAGCTTGAGCAAGATATCATTGATGATCCCAAACTGGTCATTGAGCATCCAACCCCACATGCGTGCAGACACAATTGTCGGGATAGCCCATGGGATCAGAATAGCGGCGCGCACCCATCCTCGACCAACAAAATTGCGGTGTAAAATCAAAGCGACGATGATGCCGAGAACGGTTTCTATTGCCACGGAAATCACTGAAAAGCGAACGGTATTCCAAACCGCGTTCCACCAAGCAGGATCCACCAGCGTACCCTTCCAGATAACACGCCCGGATGAAAGCTGACGGTAAGAGAGATAGTTTTTAAAGCCAATCCACTCGCCACCATAAAGGTTCGTCAGCGTTGTGTCTGTGAACGAGAAATAAATGGTGCGCAGCAACGGCCAGGCGGCGACAAAAAACAGCGCGGCCATCATAGGGGCAAGAAACCAAAAGGCAGCTTTGCGACGCTGGGCGGCAAGGCTCTGCCCGCCAGAATGTTTAGGATAAGATGTCATGATGTGCTCGATATCAATCCGTAAAGGAGGTCGGATGCACAAGGCGCACCCGACCCGTCCGGGAGGTTTATTCTACCAGCTATCGCCGCGAAGATCTGTCAGCTCAGCTTCGAGCAATTCCAAATTCTCCGCTGCACTACCATTGCCTGAAAGCGTGTCATGAAACGCCGACCAGAACAATGAAGACACTTCGTTGTAGGACGATTTCGTTGGCGCAGATGGTCGCGGAACCGCTTGCAAGAACACATCTTTCCATTGTGGAATGATTGGCTGTTCTGCAGCAATTTCGGCATCATCATAAAGCGATACGATTGTTGGCAATTGAGATGCTAGCAATGCACGCTTTTTCTGTGCTTCAGGTCCAGCAAGGTAAAGTGCGAGCGAGACCGCAGCTTCTTGTTGGGTTGAATATTTAGAAACGGCAATGTTCCAACCACCAAGTGTTGCTGCACTTGTGTCATGACCGCCACCTGTTGGAAGTGTTGTGACACCAAACAGACCTTTGACCGGGCTGTCTTCACCATTGCCTAAACGATAGGCGTAAGGCCAGTTACGCATAAAGACTGCATTGCCTGTTTGCCAGACGCCACGCGCTTCTTCTTCCTGATACGCAAGAACACCTTCTGGTGAAATCGCACCTGGCCATGATGCGGCCAACTCGAGTGCGGCAATTGCTTTTTCATTGTTGATGGAAATTGATCCATCTGGCTCAACAATTTGTCCACCACCAAATGATTTAATCCATTCTAGACCGTTACATGTTAGCCCTTCATAGGCATTACCCTGCCAAACAAAACCCCACATGTCACCATTACCGGCGGCGCGTTCTTTGTCCTGAACAATCTTGGCTGTTGTTGTGAGCTCTTCCCAAGTTGTTGGCACTTCCGCCCCATGCTTTTCGAGCAGGTCTTTACGGTAGTAAAGCGCCGGCGCATCGGTATAAAGCGGCAAAGCTACGAGTTTACCATTTACAGTTTGCGATTCCACGATGGATGGGAAATGAGATTTCATCAATTCCGCTGCTGGCTCTGCAAGATCAATGAACTGATCTGCCAATTGCGGCGCCCAGATCACATCCGTTGAATAAAGATCGATATCGGCATTGGCTGCAGCCAACCACAATCGATATTGGCCAAACTGATCGGTTGTTGAAGCTGGCATTGGCACAAGCTTAACTGTGTGCCCTGTTTCCTTTTCCCAAGGCGCAACGATCTTCTTGAAATTCTCCACCCCATTGCCCGTAATTCCGGAAGCAACGGAAATTTCTGCTGCGTTTGAGATACCTGCCATCAGCGTGAGTGCTAAACCTGCGATTACGCCTACAGATGTGCGCATGCCGTTTGAAATTTTTGTCATCGTACTCCTCCTATTCACGAAACATAAATTCAATCCAAAACGTTTTGGATTGCTCTAAAACTAAATCCGAAACGTTTCGGAAATGAAAAATAGATAAGCTTCAAAAATTGTCAATAGGGATTTTTATAAAAAATTTAAGCGGGTTTGTCGGTCGACGCGCGTTCAATAAATTTGAAAGGAACTTCGACACTTTCAACGTCTTTTTGAGACGGATCTATCCTCGAACATAAAATGTCAGCGATGACCGAATAACCATCCTCAAAAGGTGATTTTGTTACTGTTAA
>JAHDFS010000164.1:0-2893 GCA_020628035.1 Rhizobiaceae bacterium | reverse complement strand
GCTTTTTTATAAACTTTGACAGGATCGGTACCTTCTGGTGTCATTTGCAGGTTGAATTGATATCCCCGCTGTGAAAATTCCATCGATAGACCAGAGATTACCTCGAAACCCGATGTGTGTTCAGGCAAATTCAAATGCCCGTCCCTGATCAAGCACACCATGCCTGTTCGACCGGTGACCAGCGAGCGCGCAGTTAAATTGACCGAATAGCCAAGTTCTTTCGCTGCTTCTCGTACACGTTCTTTGGTGCTTGCACTCACATCATCATGATCATTGATCGCGCGGCTGACTTGGGTGACTGAAAGGCCAAGATGGCGGCTTAAGTCTTTGAGTGTCGTCATAATTCCCTGCGTCAGTCTGATAAGTATCTGGCCAATACTTAGCTTTTTGTTGCTTTTTATGTCAAACAGTTACAGGCGGTTTTACCAAGTTGTCTGGTTAAAACACTGATTTAGGGTTCAAATGTTGGATAGTTTTAGGAGGGCGTTATTTATCCATCATTGTCGATACGTTTGAGCTCAATTCGCACCCACATTTCATCTTTTGGTCCGACATATTCAAGCCGCGCACCGCGATATTCTAATTGTGCATCATAGGCGACAAATTGTGGGAGCGTGCCTTTGATTTGCACATTTTTGATCCGCTTTTTACTGAAAAGGTAATCTGCATCAAATCTCATGGTAAATCTGCCATTGCTTGCAAGACTACCTGAAAATTTTGCGAACGGATTACGGTCGTCTCCTCTGGAATCACCTGCCTGATTTTGCCAGTCAACAATGTTGATCTCGCTGCCGCGTATTCTTATCTGTGCCGAAGAAAGAAGTGTTCGCATGTTAATATGCGCAGGGTCTTCAGGATGGGGATTGAAACGATGAACTTCTAAATTCCACAATCCATCATAGGTTTTTGGTGTTTCTTCAAATACTTTGATCAAGTGCAAGAGCGATGCATTATCAATATAACCGGTCTGTTCAATACGGTTGGTGACCTGAAAAGATTTCAACGCTGTTCTTGATTTCCCGCCAAAAACGCCATCAGCCACACCGGCATCAAATCCCAACATGTTCAATGCATTTTGGATCTTCTTAAAACCGTCTTTATCCAGTCCCAAGCTGGTTTCCACGTCCTCGGGTGTTAAACTCGCAATTTCGGTCGTAGTGTCAGATGATTGCGCTGCGTCCAGCTTTTTCAAAAGATCCGCGGCTGAAATCGCGACCTGCTGATTAGATGAGGCAGCTCTCTTTTGTTGTTCGGCGAGCGTATCAAGCTTTTGCTTTAACAATTGGTCGGCAATGTCAGAAGCATTGGTCCCCGGAAATGCGTCGATCACTGCTTGGAACGAAATTGGACTATTGATAACCATTGCGTTTTGGAGCGCTTTTGTTGCGAGGAGCTCTTTTTGCGCGTCAGAATCATACGTCACTGTGGCCTGAGGAGCGATCTCATTTTGGAAAAAGTAGAATTCTGAATCCATTGAAGCAACAACTTCAGGGCGTTGCTTATGTTCTGTCTGCTCCAAAACATCTCGCGTTACACGCTTAAGCATGGTGGAAACCTCGATATTTGCGGTTTCAATGTGTTGCGCCAAGGAGGCTGTAAAAGGTGAATTTTTACCATCACCATCTGCCGCAATGGCGCCAGGTTTTGTTGCAAAAGCAATCAATGTATTGGCAGTATGTTCGACAGGCGCCAAACCACGCCCGATGCCCAGTGAGCGGCTTTTACTCCCCAGACGATCCACCAGTTGATTGGCCATCGGGTTATCGCGACACGCATCAACAAAAACCAGGCTTAGCGGAACCTTGCGCTCCATAATCTCTATGATGCTTTTAAGATTACGCCCGGATGTTGACACATCATGCTCGTCTCGAAGGTTTGCATCTGTTGCAAGCAGGTAGTTCTCTTTGCGAAATTGCATGCCATGACCTGCATAGAAAAACAGAGCTGCTTCAGCACCTTCCAATTCAGTTTCAAACTGCCTTAGGACATCACTGAATTCGTTAAATTTCAAATCAGTATGCAATAATACATCAAAGCCGAGATTGGTGAGCTTTCCTCCGAGGAGGACAGCGTCATTTATAGGATTTGCAAGTTTTCCGATCCGCTCATATGAAGAATTTCCAATCACCAATGCCACGCGTTTTGCAGCATGAGCTTGCCCAACAAACCAAACCAATGCCATTGGTAAAATGCACAAAAATATCCGATTGAACTTTCGCATATGCACCCCCTAAACGAAAACTTCCCTACAATTTATAAGTCTATTTGATCAGAATTTGTAGTCAACAGTTGCTGGGATGTTTGGCTTATACTCGATGACCAAATGCATCTGAAAGCTCGGTCAGAGATTGAATGTTGTGACATGAAACCATCTTATCAACATGAGGCAATATAGTTTTAATGCCGCTCGCAAGGGGTTGAAACTCGTCAAAGCGCAGAAGCGGATTAAGCCAGATCAGTTGATCGCATGAAAGTTTAAGCCGCTTGATTTGGCTTTCCAGCGTTTGCACATCTCCTCGCTCCAAACCATCGGTCATCAACAGGACCACAGCATCTGAAGACAACACACGTCGTGACCAATTAAGATTAAACGCTTCTAAATTTTCACCGATTTTGGTGCCACCATCCCAATCTTGCACGGTTTTTCCTATGGATTTGAGTGCGATATCGGGGTCTTTATCTGCAACTTGTCGCGAGATATTGGTCAATTGCGTGCCAAAGGTGAATGTATAGATTTTCGCCCAATCATTGCCTTTTTTACGTTGTCGATTGGTTGAAATCGCATTGGCAAAATGCATCATCATCCGCGAATAAGCGGACATTGAGCCAGATATATCGATCAAAATGACCAAATTGCGGGGCTTTTCTATGCGTCGTTTGCGCAGTAATTTTA
>JAHDFS010000163.1 GCA_020628035.1 Rhizobiaceae bacterium | reverse complement strand
CGTTGATAATCTCAGCGCCATTTTTTTAGCGCTTAAGTTCTGGGAAACTTATCCCGAGCAATGAGCCAGGATGCCAGGATGAGAAATATCAAACCCAAGGGGAGATAGAGTTTTAACCCCATGACGGCAAATTGATAAAGTGCCCCTAAATTGGTGAAAAAGAATTGCCATGCCCAAAGTCGTGAAAATGTGGGGCCGTGCCATTGAACATAAAAACTCCAATAGTCGAGTGAATAGGCAGCGGCTGTCAGTCCAATGGTTGCGATGGTTAGGCAAAAAAAGCTGCCCGCCAATTGTGTTTCAAAACGTTTCTTTCGATCCAAAATATATAATGCCAGTCTTGCAAGCGGATAGGCAAGGATGGATGAAAATAACACGAGGATAATGATTTGCGTAAGATGACTGGTTTCCCAACCATTGGAAAACCATAGCGATGCCAGAGCGGAGAAGGTCATTGCCAAACCCCATAATATGCTCTGTGCAATAATAGCCATTAATGCGCGTTCCATGCGGGTAGGATATCGCCTGGCTGAGCATTAGCACAATATATTCCGCGCGCTATTGCCCGTGCCATTGTGCTTGATGCTGCAGCACATAAATCAATATATTCATCTGCGGTTGGTTTTCGCCCCGAATTACCGGTCGACAGTGCAAAAACAAGATCCCCGTCGTAGGATGTATGACAAGGCCAAATTGCGCGCGCAAAACCATCGTGAGCGGATATAGCAAGTCGTTTGGCTTCGGCCTTTGTCAGATCAGCATCTGTGGCGATAACTGCGATGGTTGTATTTGCACCACCACGCTGCATCTCACGAAACTTAATTTGTAGATCTGTCGCATTTTCAGGCATAGGATGGGGGTATCCCAAACCGCCAAATTCATCTTTGAGTTCAAAGGGGGCAGCCCAGAAATGTTGTGTCTGTCCAATGTTAACTGACCCCATAGGGTTAGCGGCGACAATGGCACCAACAGTCAGGCCATTCTCTAACACTGAGGACGCAGAGCCAAGACCGCCACGCTTATTGGCTGTTAAAGCACCAAGTCCAGCACCAACTGAACCCAATTCAAACTCACTTTTAGCTGCGCTGGCGGCTTGATAGCCAAGATCTCGATAGGGGGAATGAAGCCCCCAGTCTTTATCGCCACCATTGATCAGATCAAAAAGGATGGCGCTCGGTACAATTGGGATATTGTGCTCACCAACTTCAAAACCGATGGATTGTGCGCGAAGATAACTCTGAACGCCGCCTGCAGCATCAAGACCAAATGCGGAGCCACCGGACAGACAAACTGCATGCACGCGCTCAACAGTGTTGTGTGGTTCTAATAGATCCGTTTCGCGTGTTCCCGGTCCGCCGCCAAGCACTTGTACAGCTGCGACGCTCGGGGTATCGCACAATATGACACTGGTTCCAGTTTTTATCTTCTGATCATGTGCATGCCCGACACGCAATCCATCAACATCCGTAATGAGGTTCTTTTCGCCGGGTTTCATAGAAAGTTTCCAGTCATTGGCTGTAACCATTACTGGGTTTCAGTAATGGCAAGTTCTTCATCTTTGATAAAGCGACCATCCTGCCAAATCATTGCATTGAATGTGTTTTCCTGGCGCTCTCCATATCGGTCAAAGCTCACAGGTCCAATAACGGTATCAAATATATCTTCTTTGAGTGTTTTGACCACGTCATCGGTTTCAATATCTGCCAATATGGTTGCAAGCTCTGCCATCGCGTAGCCAAAAATTGGAAAGCGATCTGGAAATATCCCAGCTTCATCAAAAGCAGCCCGCGCTGAAACTGAATTTGCGCCTGTAAGTCCAACATGCGGGATGATCGCAACAGCACCATTGGGGAAGGGCAGGTTTTCATCCGCAGCACGCAAGGTATCGCCACCTGCAAAAGTCAGATCAAGTCCAATTTCGCGAGCATCGCGCGCAATGATAGAGGTATCCAAACGGGTGGCACCAACAAAAACGTGGCTTATCTTTGACTTTTCCAACCGCCGCACCAATCCGAATTGTTTGTCTTGTCCCGGGCGAAAATTATCAAGCACAATAGGCTGGAACCCGCCATCATCTAGTTGAAGGCGAATTGCATCAACCAATTCGCGATTGCTTATAGTGCCGTCTTCAACAAGTGCGACCGATTTATCACCCCAATTGTCGATGATATATTTTGACGCAAATTTTGCCTGATCAGAGGCGCGAGGTGCAATGGAAAATAATGGCCAATCAAGACGCGCAGCTTCATCGCGGACAATATCGGAGCGAATATTGACATTGATGACAGGAATATTTGCCTGATCTAAGATCGGCATGGCCGAAACAAGGCTTTCAACACACAAAAATCCAACCACAAGATCAACCTGAGCTTCTTCCAGTCCAAAGGCTGTATCGGTGCCGCCACCTGTCTCGCAGACTTCCGTCTCTTCAATCACATCAAAGCGAAGACCTTGTTCAATAAACTCATTTTGGAAAATTAAGAACCCAGCGCGCAATTGTGTGCCTAGTATACCCAATGAACCATCATCGGGCGCAACTACGCCAATTCGGATTATTTTTTCATCCTTCGGATCGTCTTGTGCAAATGCAGATGAAATTATGGCCGGTATCAAGACAAAAAACAGCGTTATACCGCGCAGGATGGCGCGTATTTTACACAAATTATTTGCGACGCTTTCTATCATGACAATACATATAGACGATCGTAGGCAAAAATCATCTGAAAATTTTGTTATTTAATGGTTCAGTTTTGAGTTTGGGTGTTTGGCGCGAAATAAGTTGAGCTTGGTTTGATGCGATAAAGCATAATAATTATCGCGTTTTTCGATAAAAATGCACAATGCGCCAAAAAAAATTACAACCAATGTATGCGTTATATGTGATTTATACCTTGATTTTTTGTCACTAAAAATCACCTATTAATCGATGCGCTGATACTTAATCGCGATGGGAATGATACTATAAATCTATTCTAAGAGAATACTTATAACTTTTTGAATTTACTACACATTGTCATGATGAATACTTGGTGTTCGGAATTAACTTATAATTATAAGATCGTGCATTTAATTGTATTTGAAGGTCGTTTTTCGGTGGCATGATGCCAGCTTCACTCTTTTGACAGAGATGTTCCACGAATACCAAATTAAGAGCATTTTTCATGAAGATCTCGCGTAAGTTGCCATTGGCAGCGGCAATATTGACAATCGTAACAGTTGCTTCCTCCAGCATTGCAGGATTGATGGTTAGTTCGAGCTTAGTCGAACAAAAAGCGGCAGAAAAACTGCAGGCAATTGCTGATGGACGACGCAACCAGGTTGAAACCTATATGGCATCAATTCAGGATGATATTGCTTCCTTCTCGACCAGTGAAAATGCAGCAGCTGCGGCAAAAGCTTTTGCCTTCGGTTGGGGCTTTGTTAAAGGTGGTGACCGCAAAACGGTTTTGCAAAAGCGATATATCGAAGACAATCCGCATCCAGAGGGTGAGCGCGCCCAATTCGATACATTTGGCAAAGATAAATACGATAAAACCCATGAAAAATACCATCCGCTTTTCCGTGAATTTATCACTGAGCGCGGTTACAGCGATTTATACATCATCACCAAGCGCGGCGACATTTTATACAGCGTTTCCAAAAACACTGAATATGCATCAAATGTGAAAGACGAATTGCTTGCAGAAACGGGTATCGCACGGGTTTTTAATGGCGTGATCGAAAATGAAAACCCGTCAGAAATTAAATTTGATGATTACTCAAATTATGCGCCTACCAATGAAGCCGCGTCATTTATCGGCACATCGATCTTAAGTAAGGGCAACGTGATTGGCATTATGGTTTTGAAAATGCCACACAATCTGCTCGCCGGTATCATGAATAATACGACCGGCTTGGGTGAAAATGGTGAAACCATTTTGATGAAAACAGAAGGAACCATGATCAATGATTCTGCAAAAACCGAGGCTAATGATGCGCTTTCAACAAAACTTGATTTGAGTAAGGCGCTGTTGGAAGAATCCTATGCAGATCAACCCGTTGGCATTGTGAGCGACTATCGTGGTGAAGCTTATGCTATTTCAACAGCACGCCTTCAGTTTGAGGGCACAAGCTGGATTGTTGGCGCATTGGTGCCGCGATCTCAAATGCTTGATGGGGTCAATGTCTTAACAATGATCGTTTCGATGATTGCCATTGTATTGCTTGCAGCATCGCTCATCGCTGCATTCTTATTCTCGCGCGCCATTACCAAGCCAATTGGTGCCGTTGTGGAAGATATGAGCGAATTGATGAACGGAAATACCGATCTGGAATTGGCAGGTACAGAACGCTCGGACGAAATCGGTGAAATGTTTAAAGCGGTATCTGTTTTCCGAGATGCGGCCGTTGAAAAAGACCGTTTGGAAAAAGAAGGTATCGAAAACCGCGCTCTGAGCGAACAAGAAGCCAAGCGGAATGCAGAATATAAAGCCGCTGAAGCGCAAAAGGTCAACGATGTGGTGGATACACTTGCTGACAGTTTAAAAAGCCTGTCTGAAGGTGACCTAACAACTAATATCAGAGACCCATTTGATGGTGATTTGGATCGTTTACGGGGAGACTTTAACGCCTCTGTTGCCAAGCTTGAATCAACCATGGGTCAGATCAGCTCGCTTTCGGTGAATTTGAGCAATAATTCAAAAGAGATCAGCAACGCGACCAACGAATTGTCCCAGCGCACGGAAACCCAAGCAGCATCGTTGGAAGAAACATCCGCTGCTCTTGATGAGATAACCGCCACGGTAAAACAAACCGCAGAGCGCGCAAAAGAGGCCGCAGCAAGTGCACGAGACGCTCGTGGTGATACAGAAAAATCAAGCGAAGTGGTCACAAATGCAGTGTCCGCCATGGAAGGAATTGAAAAAGCATCTGGCGATATCAACAATATCATCAATGTGATTGATGAGATTGCCTTCCAGACAAATCTACTCGCGCTCAATGCAGGCGTTGAAGCAGCACGCGCTGGTGAGGCCGGTAAGGGCTTTGCCGTTGTTGCGCAAGAAGTGCGTGAACTCGCACAACGATCTGCTTCTGCAGCAAAAGAGATCAAAGATCTAATCAATAAATCAGGTCAGGAAGTATCAAATGGGGTAGGGCTGGTGAAACAAACCGGTGAAGCATTGGCGAAAATTTCCGAACATGTCACAAAAATCGATGCTCAGATTGAAACCATATCGCAAGGTGCTGAAGAACAGCTAACCGGTATTCAGGAAGTCAATTCAGCCGTGAACTCGATGGATCAGGTTACACAGAAAAACGCGGCCATGGTGGAGGAAAACACAGCCGTTACGCAACAAATCGCTGACGAAGTGCATGATTTGGCGCAATTAATCCAAACCTTCCAAATTCATTCCGTAACAAAAGTGCGCTCAGAGCCGCAAGCTACAGCACCTGAACAAGCAGCATCGCAAGTGTCAAAACCATCTATGCAATCACCAGCTAAATCTATGGTGAAAAAGGTCGCCAACGCTTTTGCTGGCAATGCAGCGTCTGCCCAGACGGCTGAAACAGCCTGGGATGAGTTTTAAAAACCCATTTAAATATTAACGATCAGATCAAGCCCAGCATTGATGACAATGCTGGGTTTTTCTTTACCTAGTTTAATAGGCAAATTGCTCTGCAAGAATTCGGTCATTCCAGGAATGGCTGGAATCGGTCAAAATCCGCGTTGTGTTATTTTCAGACTGGCAAATCTCAACACTGGTGACAGACTTAACTTCCAAATGATCGGCAACAGCGTTCACAGGGCGTTTATTTGGTTCAACAATCTCAAATTTTACCTTCGCAGTGTCCTGTAAGAGCGCACCACGCCAGCGGCGTGGTCTGAACGGGCTCACAGGCGTCATGGCAAGCAAACGCGCGTCCAGCGGCAAAATAGGGCCGTGTGCGGATAAATTATAAGCGGTCGAGCCGGCAGGCGTCGCCACCATCACCCCATCGCAAATCAGAGCTTCTAATCTCGGCTTGTTATCCACATATACTTTGATCTTCGCTGCTTGATAGGATTGACGCAACAAAGACACTTCGTTGATCGCTAAGGCTGTAAATTCATCACCATGCGCATTAATGGCTTTCATTTCCAACGGGTGAATGATGTTTTCGACCGCCGCATCAATCCGCTCGATGAGATTTTTATCATCATAGTCATTCATCAAAAAACCAATGGTGCCGCGGTTCATACCATAGACAAGCCGACCGGTATTCATTTCATCATGCAGCATTTGCAGCATAAAACCGTCGCCACCAAGCGCAACAATGACATCCGCATCGTCAAGTGAGACATTGCCATATAATGCGGCTAGATGTTGGATGGCCTCTTGCGCATGATCAGCACTAGAAGCTTGAAAGGCGATTTTCAAACCGGGGACTCCTCAATATTGATCCCGCGAAATTAACCGTTCTGCACGTCCGGTCAAGTTTTTCGACAATTCTTTTAAAAAAATTTCAATTTTCACTTTACATCATCAGCCAGTATGATAGATGCAGCTCCGTTGCCCCTATAGCTCAGTTGGTAGAGCAACTGATTTGTAATCAGTAGGTC
>JAHDFS010000018.1 GCA_020628035.1 Rhizobiaceae bacterium | reverse complement strand
ATCAACAACTGCGGGAGAAGCACTGTTGACTGTCGCGCCGCCCTCGACGATCAATGTGTCGCCATCATTAATGGATTGCTGACCAACCGTGGATCCGGAAGTAATTGTCACATCTGCTGAAAGGGCTGATGAAGCCATGATCAATGTCGCAATTGCTGTTGCTGACATCAACATATCTCTATGCGTATTGAACGCGAATGCTCTTTTACTCGTTACAGCCATGAAACTCGCTTGACCCAATCCCCGAATGACAACATACTTATTATATGTAGTCAATTTTCATCAGTTATATCTAATAGTTACAGAGTGGTTAGCGGTTCCCAACGGCAAAATCTATAGCTCAAAAGCATTATCAGGCTGAATAAACGAAAGTTTAGGTGGTAAAAGCTGCTAGGCTCACATTAGGTTTTAGGCGCTGCGAGTGACTGGCGTTCTACTATGTAAGTATCCAATTCCATATCTTTAATCGATGGCTCATCATGAATTTTTGCCAAAAGCGTATTGGCCGAATGCAATCCTAGTGAACCATGTGGCACATGCACCGTTGTTAAGGAGGGTGAAATAATCGACGCGATTTCAATGTCATCAAATCCAGTAATGGAAATATCACCCGGCACATCCAATCCCTGAGATTGCGCTTCCAAAACTGCGCCGACAGCCAACACATCATTGGCACAAATTAAAGCAGTTGGCGTGCCATGAGATTGTCGCATACCCGCAAATGCTTTACGTGCTTTATCAATGTCGTATTCACATTCAATGACCGCAGCTTCTTTGAAATTGTATTCTGCCATTTTAGATCGAAAACCAGCAATACGCGCTGCGGCTCTGTCATTGTTGTCGGCAATACCAGCTAGCATGAAAACTTTTTGGTGGCCTTTATCAATCACCAACTGAACAATGGTTGCCATGGCTTTTTCGTTATCAAAGCCAACCAATTGACCATATTCGGATGCGTCAAGCTGGTCATAAAAACTCCAGGCGATAACAAATGGGATTTCGCGTTCTTGCAAAAATTCATAAATTTTAGGATCCCGCTTTGTACCAATTAGAAGCAAACCGTCCACACCACGGGATACAAGTGATCGAATCTGTTTTTCTTCGACATCTGGTTTGTAAGAGGATGAAGCGACCAGCAAATCAAAATCTTCTTCGCTCAAACGTTCTTGGAACACCTGTAAGGCGCGGGCAAAGATTGCGTTTTCCATAGTGGGAATCACCGCGCCAACGATTTTTGATCGCTTCGCTGCAAGTGATCTTGCATTGAAATTGGGCATATACCCCAATTCGTCCACCGCCTTTTGAACGCGTTTACGCGTTGCTTCAACCACCTGATTTGGTTGATTTAAACAGCGCGAAACGGTGGCTGTGGATACTCCTGCCAGACGTGCTACGTCTTCTAATTTTGGCAGTGGCGGTTTGCTCATTTTGTGATTCCCCAAAAAAATTCCTCCGCTTACAAGCAAATAACTATTGCAAAAGCAAATGTAAGCGCTTACATTGACGACCAGACAATCTTTCAATTTCCTTAGTATAACGAGACTGACATGGCACGCAACTACCTAAAAAAAGCAGATTTAACGTCATCATCTGATGCAACAGATGTAAAAGCAACCGTTCAGCAGGTCCTTGATGATATTGAAGCTGGCGGCGATAAAGTTGCGCTCGAATATGCTGCAAAATTCGATAAATATGAGGGCACGCTTGTCCTGACGCAGGAAGATATTGATGCTGCGATCGCATTGGTGCCTGAAAAGCTCAAGCGCGATATCCAGTTTGCTCATGCCAATGTGAAAAAGTTTGCTGAGGCTCAAAAGGAAACTTTGAAGGACATTGATATTGAGGTCATCCCTGGCCTAACAGCGGGTCAAAAAAGCATCCCGGTTCAGGCGGCGGGTTGTTATATCCCTGGCGGCCGTTACAGCCATATCGCGTCTGCGATTATGACAGTAACAACTGCAAAAGTTGCTGGTGTAGAACACATTGTTGCATGTTCACCACCGCGCCCTGGCGTTGGTATTGCGCCTGCAATTATCTATGCGGCGCATCTTTGTGGTGCTGATACAATTTTGGCCATGGGTGGCATCCAAGCGATTGCTTCCATGACATTCGGTCTATTTGGTCTTCCAAAAGCTGACATTCTTGTAGGCCCGGGCAACCAGTTTGTTGCTGAAGCAAAACGTATTTTATTTGGGCGCGTTGGCATTGATATGTTTGCCGGCCCAACTGATAGTTTAATCTTGGCCGATAAAACTGCTGACCCCGCGATTGTTGCAAGTGATTTGGTTGGACAGGCAGAACACGGCTACAATTCTCCTGTTTGGTTGGTGACTGATGATCAGGCGCTTGCAGAGAAAGTTATGGAATTGGTGCCGCCACTCATTGCTGATCTTCCTGAACTTAACTCAAAAAATGCGGAAGCAGCATGGCGTGATTATGCTGAAGTGATTGTTTGTGATGATCGCGAAGAAATGGCTGCGACCAGCGATGAATATGCTCCTGAGCATCTAACCGTACAAGCACAGGATCTACCATGGTGGCTTGATCGCTTGAAATGCTATGGTTCACTGTTCTTAGGCGAAGAAACGACCGTAGCCTTTGGCGATAAAGCATCTGGTACAAACCACGTTCTTCCAACGTCCGGCGCAGCGACCTATACTGGCGGTCTATCTGTTCATAAATACATGAAGATTGTAACTTGGCAGCAAGCAACGCGCGATGGTGCGAAACCAATTGCTGAAGCGACAGCACGTATTTCTCGCCTTGAAGGCATGGAAGGTCACGCGCGCACAGCCGACATTCGCCTTGCGAAATACTTCCCAGACGAGACATTTGATCTAACGGCTGAAGAATAGGTCATGACGTCTTCTGATTTATTCAGCCTTCAAGGTAAAGTCGCCTGCGTCACCGGCGCAAGTTCTGGCCTTGGGCGTTATGCGGCTAAGTTTTTGGCCGAACAGGGCGCGCAAGTCATTGGCGTTGCGCGTCGCGAGGAACATTTAAATGATTGGCGAAGAGAAACTTCTGGCCAAACTTCGGCAGTCGCATGGGATATTTCTGATCGCAGCCAGATTTCAAGTCTAGCTGAAGCGATCGCAAAGCCTTTCGGCGCACCCGATATTCTCGTTCATGCAGCCGGTATTAATACCCGCGAAACAGCTGATGATGTCACACCGGAAGGCTGGGATATTACGATGTCGATTAACCTGTCGGCACCGTTTTTTCTCAGTCAGCAATTTGTTCCTTCCATGAAAGCAAAAAATTGGGGGCGCATCGTCAACTTCGCAAGCCTTCAGACATATAGAGCCTTTCCTGGCGGCATTGCCTATGGCGCTGCAAAAGCTGGCGTGGGGCAAATGACACGAGCGATGGCTGAGTGTTGGTCAAAACATGGCATTAACGCAAATGCCATTGGGCCCGGCTTTTTCAAAACTGAATTGACCGCTGCCGTTTTTGACGATCCTGATCGCGCGCAACGTAATGCGGCTCAAACCTGCATCGGCCGCAATGGTGAAATGGCAGATATGGATGGGCCATTACTATTTTTATGCACAGATGCATCCGCATATGTGACTGGCCAGGTGTTGATGGTCGACGGAGGATTTACCGCAAAATGAAGGCTTTGGTTTACACAGCAGAAAAGACACTTGAATATAAAGATTTTGCAGATCCTACACCAAAAGAGAACGAAGTTCTGATCCAGATCGAAAGTGTTGGTATCTGTGGCTCTGACATGCATGCTTTTTTGGGTCATGACGAGCGCCGCCCTGCCCCACTTATATTGGGCCACGAGGCTGCCGGCACCATCATGTCAGGTCCTCAAAAAGGTCAAAGGGTCACAATTAATCCGCTGGTTCATTGCGGCAAATGTGAGTTCTGCTTGGAGGGTCGCACCAATATTTGCGTCAATCGCCAGATCATTTCCATGCCGCCGCGTGAAGGCGGGTTTGCGCAGATGATTTCAATGCCAACCCATAATTTGGTCAATGTTCCTGATCATGTATCGCTGGATAAAGCGGCTCTTGCGGAACCTTTAGGCTGCGGATGGCATGCCGTTCAACTGGCAAAAAAGAATGCGCATAAGCCGATTGAAGAATGCAAAGCCATGGCGATTGGTGGAGGTGCCATTGGTTTGGGTGCTGCTCTTTGTTTAAAAGCGGTTGGCTGCAAGGATATCACCATTGTTGAACCCAATGATGTGCGCCGAAACTTTGTTATTGAAAAAACAGGGATGAACGCAATATCACCGGAAGATATAAAGGGTGAATCAATTTTTGACGTGATCATTGATGGCGTGGGTATCAACGCAACACGTAAATCAGCATCAGCGCTTATCAAACCAGGTGGCACAATTGTTCATATCGGATTGGGGGATGCAAAGGATGGTCTCGACATTCGCCGGATGACATTGCAGGAAATCACTTTTATTGGCTCTTACACTTATACCCATCAGGATTTTATCGACACTGCACATGCCATTTTTGATGGACGCTTAGGCGACCTATCGTGGATAGAACAGCGCCCTTTGTCTGATGGTCAAAAAGCATTTGAAGATATTCTCAGCGGTCAGGTTGCAGCTCCTAAGATTGTGCTAAAACCTTAAGCTTAAAATATTAAGTGTCAAAAAGTGCATGCTTAAGTGCTTCAGCGCCTTTTAAAAGGAAATGCTTTCGACCTTCCAAATCCTCAAGTGATAAACGCTGGATAGGACCATGGAACGCTAAGGCTGCAACAAATCGGCCGTGAGAATCAGTCACCGGAACAGAAATCGCAACCATGTCCTTCATGAATTCTTCCTGGTCGATGGCATAGCCACGTTTCCGACATTGCTTTAGATCTTCCAAAAGGCTTTCTGGCGTCACGTGCGTTTTTTCTGTCAATTGTTCAAGTTTCAGCCCTGCAACAAATTGCTCCCGCTTGCCTTTTGGCATGCTGGCCATGAATGTCTTTCCACTCGCGGTGCAATGAAACGGAACGTTTGAACCAATTGGCAGCTGAATACGAAATGGCCAATCAGCTTCCACACGATCAATATAGTTCATGCCGGTTTCTTCCGGAATGACCATATTCACAGTTTCGTTGACCTCACGTGCAATATCTAAAAGTATTTGGTGACGTGTAATATGGAAACGTGAAGCGTGTAACAGGCCACTTGCGATCAAACGCAATCTGCGACTGGGGCGTAATCTTTTACCATCTGCCTCACGTATTAAAAAGCCTTCAGCTTCAAGTGTCGTACAAAGTCTATGAACGGTTTGTTTCGGCAATCCGAGCTCTGCATTTATCTGGGTTGGCGTCATCGCGCTATCGCTACGACCCAATATTTCCAAAATAAGAAGTGTTCTTAAATTTGTTGGAATCCGGCTTTCCTCACTCAATTTCATTCTCCCTCTTTACATCCACCTCAAAATAGATATAGAGTGATTTTTAGGAAAAAACAAGACAAAAAGTCTCATTTTTTGTATCGGGAGCGTTTTTTTTGGAATTTGATTATGTTGTTGTAGGCGCAGGCTCTGCGGGTTGTGCTGTCGCAGGCCGACTTTCTGAAAACGGAAAGTATAAAGTCGCGGTGATTGAAGCAGGTGGCAAGGATAACAATCCTTGGATCCATATACCTGTGGGCTATTTTAAAACGATGGATAACCCCAACACGGACTGGCGCTACAAAACCGAAAACGACCCAGGCATTAATGGTCGTTCTATACCTTGGCCGCGCGGAAAAGTTTTGGGTGGTTCGAGCTCAATCAACGGGTTGCTATATGTCCGAGGTCAAGCTGAGGACTATGAGCACTGGCGCCAATTGGGCAATGAAGGCTGGGCATGGAAAGATGTGCTGCCATATTTTAAACGTGCTGAAACCTGGGGCGGTGACGAAACAACTGAAGATCGCGGCAAAAGCGGTCCTTTGTCTGTTTCTCCGACGCGTTTAAAACGCGATGTCGTTGATAAATGGATCGATGCAGCTGTCGCAGCCGGTTATAAAAAGAATTCTGACTATAACAGTGGCGATCAAGAAGGCGTTGGCTATTTCCAACTCACCATGATTGATGGCAAAAGATGCTCGTCTGCTGTCGCTTATCTAAAACCAGCGCGCAACAGGGAAAATCTTGAAATCATAACCAAACACCAAGTTGAAAAAGTCATCATCGAAAATGGCAAGGCCGTTGGTGTGAGCACTTATCTTGGTAATAAGAACGTTATTATCAAAGCACGTAAAGAAGTAATCTTGTCTGCGGGCGCGATTGGATCACCACAGATTCTAATGTTGTCCGGCATCGGTGCTGGTGAAGAGCTTTCCAAAGTTGGCATTGAAACGAAGGTCGATCTAAAAGGCGTTGGCAAAAACTTGCAGGATCACTTGCAGGCGCGCCCGGTTTTCAAAACGGATCTTTCGACCATCAATGTTGAAATCAACAACATCTTCAAGCAAGGGCTTATTGCACTTGAATATGCATTGAAGCGTTCTGGCCCTATGGCTATGGCGGCAAGTCTTGGAACAGGCTTTTTGAAAACCGATCCAAATCTAGACACGCCGGATATTCAATTCCATATCCAGCCATTTAGTGCGACAAAGCCTGCTGATGGACCGCATAAATTTTCTGCCTTTACGGCATCTGTTTTGCAAATGCGCCCGGAAAGTGCTGGCCACTTGCAGCTTAAATCAAGCGATTATCGCGACCACCCAGAAATTCATCCAAATTATCTGGCTACGCAGCTTGATCAGGACACAATTGTTAAAGGCATTCAGATCGCGCGCAAGATCGCGCAATTTGAGCCATTAAAATCTCATATCATCGAGGAATTCGCCCCGGGTCGGGAAGTCGAGTTTGATGATTATGAAGGAACATTGGATTGGGCTAGAGAAACTTCAGTCACCATCTACCACCCAACTGGCACATGTAAAATGGGTCCCGACAGCGACAAGATGTCGGTCGTGGATGCACGTTTGCGCGTTAAGGGTGTTGAGGGATTGCGCGTCGCAGATGCGTCAATCATGCCTCAAATTATGTCGGGTAACACAAATGCGCCCTGCATAATGATCGGTGAAAAAGTTTCAGACATGATTTTAGAGGATGCGGGCCAATGATGGAATGGATTTCAACACTGGGGTGGGCGGATGTCCTTGATTTTGGCAAGATCATTATTGCCGACCTCATTTTGTCAGGCGACAATGCGCTGATTATCGGTATGGCCGCCGCTGGTCTGTCACCAGAACTGCGTAAGAAAGCCATTTTATATGGTATGGTTATTGCTGCGGTTCTACGTGTTGTTTTTGCGATCATCGCAACAAGTCTTTTGGACGTTCCAGGGATTTTGTTCATCGGTTCGCTACTTCTCTTCTGGGTGTGTTGGCGCCTTTATGTCGAGATTAAAGACAATGTTGATGAACAAGCTGAACATGCAATGGAAACAGCAGACGATTTAGAGCAAGGCTATACAGGTGCGCCGCGCAGAACCATGTTCTCGGCGCTGGTATCCATCACCATTGCCGATGTCTCGATGTCACTAGATAACGTGCTTGCCGTGGCGGCGATTGCCGACGGTGACACCACAATGTTGGTCTTTGGTTTGGGTCTTGCGATCGTGCTTATGGCCTTTGCTGCAACGATGATTATGAAGCTTCTAACCCGCTATCCATGGATATCTTGGTTGGGACTGTTCGTACTCCTCTATGTGGCTGGGGAAATGATGTATCGCGGTGTCTTTGTGGCACCTAACGGAATCGGCCATATATTTGGAATTCTTTAGTTTTTGTTGAAAAAGGAGCGTAATTTACGCGCTAAAATCGATTGGAATTGCGGTGTAATTTAGTCATAGTTACATTCGTATAAAGGGCTAAGAAAGGTGCCTTCGTATCTTAGTCGTCATCTCAGAAGGCATAACCTAGGGAGGAGATAAATCATGAATTTATCCAAAATTTTAACTGGCGTCGCCGCTACTGCAGTTGGTCTTACATTAATGGCCTCCTCTGCTTTGGCTGAAAAAACAATTCGCATTCAATCTGTGCTTCCAACAACAGCTGACGAAGTTGTTATGTTGAAAGCATTTGGTGATGATGTTGCAGCTTTGACCAATGGTTCGCTGAAAATTGAAGTTCTACCAGCTGGTGCTGTTGTTGGCCCACGTGACATCATGGACGCGGTTGATGCCGGTCTTGTTGAAGGTGGTTTCGCTTGGACACACTATTGGGGTGGTAAGCACGTTGCTGCTAACTTGTTCGGTGCACCTGTTGCTGGTGCTGGTGTTGGCCTTGACAACATCGCGTTCCTATCTTGGTTCCAGTTCGGTGGTGGTAAAGAACTTTACGACCGTCTTTGGGATGAAATGGGTGTGAACGTTAAAGGCTTCATGCTTCAGCCAGTGGGTCCTGAGGCTCTTGGTTGGTTCCCAAAACCAATCGCTTCAATGGATGACTTCCGTAAAATGCGTTTCCGTGCACCTCCAGGAATGGTTGGCGCTGCATATGCTGACGTTGGTGTTCCTGCTGTTGCTATGGGTGGTGGTGACATTCTGCCAGCTCTCGAAAAAGGTACAATCGATGCGGCTGAATGGTGCTGCCCGAAGCCTGACTCAGTGTTCGGTTTCCAGAAAGTTCTTAAGCACTACTACCTACAAGGTCTACACCAAGTTGTGGTGAACGCTGACCTCTACGTCAACGGTGATTTCTATGATGGTCTTTCAGACATCGAGAAAAAAGCTCTTGAAGTTGCTGCTAACGCTTCATT
Source organism: Rhizobiaceae bacterium (assembly GCA_020628035.1). GTDB lineage: Bacteria > Pseudomonadota > Alphaproteobacteria > Rhizobiales > Rhizobiaceae > Lentilitoribacter. The sequence goes on along the minus strand of JAHDFS010000018.1, from coordinate 28,767 downwards.
GTCAAAATCAATGTCTTACCGCATCTTCGAAAACGGTAAAGCTTTGAAAGACTTGACAGATAACCACGGCGTTATCCTTGAAGATACTCCAGCTGACTACTTCACAGAGTATATGGCTGCTGCGAAAAATGCGCTTCAAGCTGCTGCTGACGAGAACGAGTTCTTCGCAGAAGTTTGGCAGTCACAAAAAGACTTTGCTGACATTGCTGTTCCATTCTGGGCTGGTGCGCAAGCATCAAACGCCAACTTGGGTAAAGCACACGCTGACACATTGAAATAATCTTTATTATTTCACCGCGAGGCCTCTTTTTTGGGGCCTCGTGTTTCTTTTTTGTAAGGGCTTGTTTCTTTTTCGCATGAGAATGTGCAATCCTTTTCCAAAGAGAAACCTTTGATCATAGACTTACCATGGGAGGGAGAGTGGATATGGCCGCAGAGGAACCAAATCCAGAAGATCTGGAAATTGCCGATGAGCTGATTGCTGAGCGTCGGGCCGAAGCTCCGGGGGAAACACCTGAAGATATGACTGCCTGGCAGCGTCCAATTACCGCTGTCATTGATGTTGTGAACTATCGTGCGGGTCAAGCAATTGCCCTCATGATGATCCCTCTTATTGCCATTGTGGTGTGGGAGGTTATTTCTCGTAATGGTGATTCCATTTTAACCAATGCAGGTTTGGGCGATCTTTCCAAAGCCCTTGGATTGGGACCGACTTTGATCGCCTATGACATGAGCCGAATGATTGCAGGCGTTCTGTGGATGGCAGGTGCAGGCTATGGCCTCATGCGTGGCGTCCATATCCGCGCTGACTTCCTCTATCGGAATTGGACAGATAAAACTCAGGCGACGGTTGATGCTGCCTTGTATTTGCTGTTCTTTATTCCTTCCATGATTTTCTTTACATGGGTGGCGTCTGAATTTTGGTGGAAAGCCTTCATTAACGGCGAAACAAACCAGGTGGATAGTGCTTGGGGACCGCTCTTGTGGCCTGCACGTTTAGCAATGCCAGTGGGTGGTGCACTTCTTCTCTTGCAAGGTTTGCCAGAGATCTTCCGTGCATTCCACAAAATGGGTAAAGAGCGTGAGCGTATCTTTGTAAGACTATTACCGATTTATGTGATTGGTCTTGTTTGGTTGGTGCTAGCAGTATTTGAACCACAATTGGTGCCTGGTGGCGAATGGTTTAACGACCTCATGAAAGCCAAACCGAACCTTGATAAACCTATCATTGGTCTACTCATGCTCGGTGCCATGTTGTTTGTGATTTTCATTGGCTTCCCAATCGCGTTTACACTTGTCTTCTTGGCATTTGTGTTCGGGATCTGGGGCGATAGCTTCTTAAAAACAACATTTATTTTCACACTCCAAACAAACTCTTCTATGCTCAATGACCAGCTCATGGCGGTGCCATTGTTCGTATTGATGGGGATTGTCATGGAAAGTGCAGGCCTTATGGAGCGTCTGTTCTCGTCCATTCAGATGATCATGTCTCGTGTACGTGGTGCTTTGTTCATTGCCGTTCTAATCGTGTCGACGATCTTTGCGGCAGCGACAGGTATTGTTGGTGCGTCCGTGACCATGTTGGGTATTATGGCGGGCGCTACAATGAGCCGCGCTGGGTATGATGTGAAACTGGCGGCTGGTACAATTACCGCCGGTGGTACTTTGGGTATTTTGATCCCACCATCGATCATGTTGATCGTTATGGGTCCGGTGCTTGAAGTATCAACGCTTGATCTCTTCCGAGCAGCGTTTATCCCGGGTGTGATCTTAGCATCACTTTATTTGCTCTACACATTGGGACGTTGTTGGTTGAATCCAAGCTTGGGTCCAATTCTATCGGAAGAAGACCAGCCAGAAACATCCAAATTCTATGGTGCAGAAGTTGCGCTTATATGTTTGGGTATTTTGACCATCTGCCGTGTCTTCGGTTTAGGTCTTGATGGTACGTTCGGTGCGATCATTCCATTTGGTGGATTGTTTGCCCTATTGATCGTACTGGCAATTGCACATCAAGCCTATCGCAAACTAAATGTGTTGCGCATTGCGCTTCCACTTGCAGTCTTGTTCCATGTTTACATGATCTTTGCGAATATGGGCGCTGATGGTGGTCTGCCAATGGTATCAATCGCCTTTGCAGCATTTACAATTTTGTTGGCTTATCTGGCACGTCCGATCTATTCAGCAGATGCTGATAAGGATTTCTACTTTGCGCCTTTATGGGATGAATTCTTTGCCGGTCTTATGCCGCCAACGATCCTGATCTCATTTGCGCTTGGTTCCATCCTTCTTGGTTTTGCAACGCCTGCGGAAGCTGCGGCTATGGGTGCCTTCGGTGCGATCCTACTATCGATCGCATATAAAAAGTTCACTATTCCGAGCTTCTTCGACAGCTTGATCAAAACATTGGAACTTACTGTATTGATCATGTTCCTTGTGGCTGCGTCCAACTTCTTCGGAGCACAATTCAGCTCGCTCGGCACACCGCAATTGCTGACTGAATTGCTATTGGGCACAAATCTGTCACCATATATCATGTTGATCTTGGTGATGGCGCTGATCTTCTTGCTCGGCTGGCCTTTGGAATGGGTTCCGATTGTCCTTATCGTGGTCCCGATCCTATTGCCTGTGGTTCAAGCGCTCGATCTACATGGATTGGACCGCTATGATCTGATGGTCTGGTTCGGTATCCTGGTGGCGGTGAACCTGCAGACGGCATGGCTCAGTCCGCCGGTGGCCTTATCGGCCTACTTCCTCAAAGGGGTGGTGCCGAACTGGGATCTTAAGGACATCTATCTTGGAATGATGCAGTTCATGCTGGTGCAGTTAACTGGCTTGATCCTACTGCTGATCTTCCCGCAATTGGTGCTATGGCTGCCAGCCTGGATGAGCAGTTCATAATAAGTCACCATCCTGGGCGCGTGGTTTGATCTACAATACCACGCGCTCAAGTTTGCCAAACCTACGATTGGCTCAATTGCATAAGAAACAAAAAAGGGCGCTCTGAATCTCAGAGCGCCCTTTTATTTGTGCGATTACTATTCGCTAAAACACAGCGTCATACGCATCGATAATATCTTGCCCGCGCGCTTTAACCTCTTCAGCTGTTAGGCCTGGCTTATAAAGCGCAGAACCAATGCCAAAGCCTTCAGCACCCGCTTTCACCCATTCGGCAAAATTTGATGGCCCTGCCCCGCCAACTGGATAAACAGCGACATCTTTTGGCAAAACTGCTTTGAGTGCACCCAAACCTTCCGGCTTAAGCGCAATCCCTGGAAACAGTTTGAGACCCGTTGCACCATGGCGCAAAGCTGTAAAAGCTTCCGTTGCTGTTGCCACACCTGGCCAACTTTCCATACCGTGTTCAACGGTGCGATCAATCACCGATGTGTTGCAATCAGGTGATACAATTAAGCGCCCCCCAGCGGCTTTAACCTCATCCACCTGTTCTGCCGTTAACACAGTACCAGCACCAATCATGATGGTATCTGGCAAGTTTTTTGAAAGTATCGAAATGCTCTCATACGCATTGGGCGAATTCAGCGGTACTTCAATTTTTGTGAAACCAATTTCCACCAAACCACGGCAGATTTCTAAGACTTCTTCAGGCTTCACGCCACGAAGAATCGCAATCAAATTACGAGACATTCAGGTATTTCTCTTTCGTCAAATTTTGCCACGCTTTATGAAGTCCAAGCACCGTGAGCTCGGTGACATCCATTGGCGTGATTGATTGCCCCAATACGGCAAAGGCTTCTGCATAGAGCTCTGAAAGCACACCAGAACCCAAAAGTTTAATCGTATCGGAGGGCATTAATTTCTTCATGGTTGCAATTTCAGTCCCGATTAAAAGACCTGACAAATGTGCAGCCGATGCATTTGAATTTACATTCTCAAGCACCGAGCGTGCTCTGATGGAAAATAAGTTACTGAGCAATAATTCAGGATTTTGAGCCCCTTCCAGCACACCCTTTTGAAAGGCGTTCGCATCACTTGCGTTTTTGTTTACAAGCTGACGCAATACGGAATGGTCAGAGATGATCGAATACATCTCTCCGGTCATCACAGTTTTAAACCGAACAACGTTGCCATTTTCCAAAAACGCCCATTTCGAATGGGTGCCCGGCATACAGATGAGACCAGAAAAATCTGATTGCTTGGCAAAGAACCCTGCGATCTGCGTTTCTTCGCCACGCATCACATCAGCTGGTTCTGCTTGGCTTAACCCTGCAAGAATGGACACATCAATCCGCGGATCTTCAACATTGGGTTTTGTGACAGCAACATCTGAAGGTGCGCTTGGGATTGGTGTATAACCCGCTTCGCACCAGCCTTGTTGTGAACCAACCATGCCGCAAGCAATCACTTGAATTTGTCCATTAAGGGCATATTTATCGAGCCATTCGGAGATGAGTTCCATCAAAACCGGCTCAAATTCACTTTGCGCCAAACCAGACATCCCCTGCGGAGATGACTTCATTGCCAGGATGTCACCATCTGACATGAGCCATACTCTGAGATTACTGGTTCCCCAATCAACAGCGATCCAAATTTTGATGTTGTTGTTCGACACGAAGATCGCCCCTTAAATCAAGAGTAAGCTTACTGATTACTTTCCGTATAAACGTTGACCTGATTCGGCGTTAAAATAAAGCACATCTGATGCATCAAACTGAATGCTGACTTTGTCGCCATTTTTCACATTGGCGCGTCCGCTTTTCTCAGAAATGATTTTTTCGCCCGACTCAGTCGATAGATAGATATATGACACACCGCCGAGTTCCTCGACAAGATCTACTGTGAAATGCCCGGGCTCAGCAAGGGTTTCGATATGTTCAGGACGGAGACCCAACTCAATCGCACCATCACCTGGTGTTTCTTTAAAGTCGAAATTAAAGGTTCTGTTTGGCAAGCCATTGACCGTGATATCACCACCTTTGATCTGACCTGACAGGAAGTTCATGGCAGGGGATCCGATAAATCCAGCGACAAATTTATTGTCAGGATTTTCATAAAGTTCAAGTGGCGCACCGACTTGCTCGATTAAACCATCACGCAGCACGACGATCTTATCAGCAAGTGTCATCGCCTCAACCTGATCGTGCGTTACATAAATCATTGTAGTGCCGAGCTCTTTATGCAAGCGCGCGATTTCCACACGCATCTCCAAACGAAGCTCTGCATCAAGGTTAGATAGCGGCTCATCGAACAAGAACACTTCTGGTCCACGAACAATGGAACGCCCAATTGCCACACGCTGACGCTGACCACCAGATAAGGCCTTAGGCTTGCGCTCGAGATACTGATCGAGCTTCAAAATTTCAGAGGCTTTGGCAACTTTTTTGTCAATCTCGTCTTGTGGAACCTTGTTCATGCGTAGACCAAAACTGATATTTTCACGCACCGTCATATGTGGATAAAGCGCGTAAGTTTGGAACACCATGGCAATTCCGCGCTCGGCCGGATCGACATGCGTTACATCTCTATCACCAATATCAATCTGCCCTGATGTGGTTTCCTCAAGACCAGCAATCATGCGCAATAAAGTTGATTTACCACAACCTGAAGGGCCCACGAAAACAACGAACTCCCCATCGGCTATATCAAGGTTAACCCCATGAATAACCTCCACTTTTCCGTATGCTTTCTTAATATCAGAGAGCTGTAAACCTGCCATTGTCCTACCCTTACTTTGCTAGTTTATCATGTTCGGGAAAACGCCACGATTCTGCGGTATCCGCGATATTTTTTGCGCACGTTTTTAATATTGGTGCGAATTTCTTTAACTCATCAAGCGATGTTCTATGTGTTGAATTTGTTACCGAGATTGCGCCCAATACCCTGTCCTGTGAGCTTAGAATTGGTACCGCCAAACAAATGATGCTCATTTCGTGTTCTTCACGATCAAATGAAATGCCGGTCTTACGAATTTCTCGTAATTCCTCCATCAATTCCTGCGGGCTGCACAGCGTATTTTCAGTGTGTCGGTGATAAGTTTGTTGTGTTAGGGCGCGTTCGAGCGTTGCTTCATCAACAAAAGCTAGCATTGCCTTACCAACGCCTGTGCAATAGCCAGGACCAACCTTGCCCGATTCGGAATACATATTAATCGGGTTGGATGGATTTTGTTTATCGACATATAAGACTTGACCGCCATCAAGCTGCGCTAAGTGCACTGTTGCCTGAACTTCTCTTGCAAGCTCTTCAACATAGGGTCGCGCAATAGGCGCAAGCGAACTTTGTCGCCAAGCCGCATGAGCAAGTCTCACCAAACGCACGCCTAAACTATATGTCTGCGAGCGCGCATCATAAGATAACATGCCTTGATTGGTAAGGGTTTGAAGGAAGCGATAAAGCGTTGCTTTTGGGTAAGCACTCTCTTCCAATAGTTCCGCAAAACGCACAGGACGCCCCATGGATGCTACTTGATCGAGCGCATCTAATGCCTTGCCGACTGTACCGTCTCCCGCATTGGCTTGAGCCATGCTAATTTCCCTCCCCTTTTTCACCTGCTCACAACAAATGATGTTGACAACTGTAGCGCAAACGATTTAAGTTTTCAATATTCAAAATTAAGTTTCATTATTTGGAACAAAGGGAGAGAGAAATGAATTCAATTTTAAAATCAGGTTTTGCTGGTTTGTTCGCAACATCATTGTTGTCTTCAGCTGCAATGGCTGGTGATCTAGTTATCAACTATGATGACTTGAATCCTGCGCCAAAAGCTGCATTTGAAGCTGCTGTTGAAGCATTTAAAGCTGCAAACCCAGACATCAACGTGACTGTGAACAACACAGACCGTGAAGCTCACAAATCTGCAATCCGTAACTTTTTGACAAATGATGCACCTGACATCACTTCATGGTACCCAGGCAACCGCATGGCTCCATTTGTTGATGCTGGTCTATTTGAAGATATCTCAGACCTTTGGGCGTCTGATGCAAACCTTTCAAGCAAGTTCAACGCAATTAAGCCAACAATGTCACGCGATGGTAAGCAATGGGGTGTTCCATACTCATATTACCAGTGGGGTGTTTACTACCGTAAAGACATCTTCGATAAGCTAAACATTGCTGAGCCAAAAACTTGGGACGAGCTACTTGCAGCTTGTGGTACTTTGAAAGACGCTGGTGTGACACCGTTTACAATCGGTACAAAGTTCCTTTGGACTGCAGCTGGTGTGTTTGACTACATCAACCTACGTACAAACGGCTACGAAGTGCACAACGCACTAACAGCTGGTGAAATCAAGTACACAGATGATCGTATTAAAGCGACATTTGCGAACTGGGCTGAAAAAATCGACAAATGTACACCTGTGAAAAACCACGCAACAATGTCATGGCAGGATGCGATTGCACCATTTGCCAATGGTGATGCTGCAATGTACGTCATGGGTAACTTCTCAGTATCAGCATATAAAGATGCTGGTCTAACTGATGAGCAAATCGATTTCTTCCAGTTCCCAGAAATCACACCTGGTCTAGCACGTGCGGAAGAAGCGCCTGCTGATGCGTTCTTTATTCCAGCAAATGCGAAAAACAAAGAAGATGCTAAAAAATTCTTGGCATTTATCGCGCAGCCAGACATCCAAGGCGAGTGGAACAAAACTCTTGGCCAATTGCCGCCAAACTCTGATGCATCTATCAACACAGATGACAAGTTCATCGTTGAAGGTTTCGAAACTGTGTCTACAGCAGCTGGCCTAGCTCAGTTCTACGACCGCGATGCACCAGCTGCAATGGCGAAAGCAGGCATGGAAGGCTTCCAAAAGTTCATGCTTGATCCAAGCAAGGTTGATGAAATCTTGGCTGAATTGGATAAAGTTCAAGCTGAAGTTTACAAGTAAGCTTCTCGTTTCAATAATGAGGGTCGGCTTTTGCCGGCCCTTCCTCAGCTTGGATCACATTTTATATCCTTAGTAAGCTCTGACTAACGATATAAAATTTGATCACCAGATTAAGTTTAAGGCCACAATCCGGTCTTTGGGAGGGAACCATGGCGTCAGACGCTTCGTTGCAACTAAACAGAACCAGTTCAAATGTACCATTGGTCGCGGTCAGCCTACTTGTAGTGCTCATCGCAATTGGCTTTATGGTCAATATCAATGTCGATAATGTGATGTCGACTTTTGAATTTGAAAAAAGATCCGAAGCGCGCGTACCAGCCTTCATGTTCAGAATAAGCCTTCTGATCATAGCGCTTGTTGCTGGCTTTATCGCGATCATCAATACTGGGCTTTATAAGAAAAACAAAATAGCTTTCTCACCATGGATTTTTCTTTCCATCGGTCTGGTGTTCTTCTCAATTTATGTGATCATTCCGATCTTCCAATCGATCTCTTATTCCTTCACACGCTGGGACGGTCTTTATGACGTAAATGGCGTTTGGACAGGTGAATGGATCGGTTTCCACAATTACATTGTTTTGTGGGATGACCCGAAATTCTGGACATCCTTGTGGAACAACGTTCTTTGGTTGATCTTGTTTATGTTGGCGGTTCCGATCGGGCTTGGTTTGGCTTTATTCCTCAACCAAACCGTCCGCGGAATCCGCATCTATAAATCTTTATTCTTCTTCCCATTTGTGATTTCACAAGTCGTTGTGGGTCTTATTTTCGCTTGGGCTTACAATCCAGACTTTGGATTGGTTGCCGAGGCTTGGGGCTTCTTCTTCTGTGAGCAATCGGTCAATATCGTGGGCAATGTGACAACGAAATGTTCGATCGATCCACCTTCCATTTTGGGTGACGAAGATTACGCAACTTATGGCATTATCGCCGCCGGTCTTTGGCCTCAGATTGCCTATTGCATGATCTTGTATCTGACCGGTCTTAACAATGTGGCCCATGACCAAATCGAAGCTGCACGTTTGGACAATGCCAAAGGCTGGAACATGCTTCGCTTTGTGATCCTTCCACAATTGAAGCCAGCAACATTTATAGCGGTTGTTGTAACCGTGATCGGCGCGCTTCGTTCGTTTGATATGGTTGCGACCATGACGCAGGGTGGACCGTTTGGTTCGACCAATGTGTTGGCTTACTACATGTTTGACCAAGCCGTTGGTGAAGGTGTTGGACGCTATGGCTACGGCTCAGCGATTGCGACCGTGCTGTTTGCGATCATGCTGGTCTATATCAGCTATTTCCTATTCCGAATGTATCAAGATGAAAAGGAGGGCAGATAGATGTTTCCATCTCCTATTGAAAAATCGTCTCCAAAGCTTCAAATCGCTTATAAGACAGCACTACCTTTATCACTGTTCATTTGGCTACTTCCGTTGCTTGCCATCTTTATGACATCGATCAGATCGTCAAAAGACATCAACACGGGTAATGTGTTTGGTATTCCAACAGAGTTCAATTTTGTTGAAAACTACACACAAGTTTTAACACATCCAGATGCATTGACCTTCTTGCTCAACACTTTTGTGATCACCATCCCAACTGTGATTGTGTCCGTTGGTCTTGCGTGCCTAACAGGTTACGCTCTGGCGATATACAAGTTCCGCTGGGCACTGCCTTTGTTCTTTGTGTTTGTTGCGGGTAACTTCGTACCATTCCAGATCCTTATGCTACCGGTTATTGATCTTTCAAATACGCTTGAGATCTATAATACAGTTCCTGGTCTTGTGCTCTTCCACGCAGCTTTCCAAACAGGTTTTTGTACCTTGTTTATGCGTAACTTTATGAAGGCACTGCCATATGATTTAATTGAATCTGCGCGCATTGAAGGCGTCGGAGAATTCCGCATCTTCTGGCACGTTGTTCTTCCACTTGTTAAGCCAGCGATTGCTGCGCTTGCAGTGCTGATTTTCACATTTATCTGGAATGACTTCTTCTGGGCCACTGTTATGATCCAAGATGAATCCAGCCTTCCTATCACCGTGGGTGTTCGCTCTTTAAACGGTGAATTTGTACAACAATGGCAATTAATTTCGGCGGCATCGCTTCTCGCAGCGGCACCTCCTGTGCTAATGTTCTTCCTAATGCAGAAGCACTTTATTGCCGGCCTTACTCTTGGAGCAGTTAAGTAAAATGAAGACATGGCGTTTGGATACGCCTAGTCAGACAATAGTGTTAGTTCAAAGGGGAGATAGTCTCCCCTTTGTTTGCTATTGGGACTCGGCCTTACCTATTTATGAAGATCTAGAACAAATCGCTCTCAGCAATGAGGGTGATATTTTAGGTGGCATGCTGGATGATCTGCCACTGACATCTTTAAGTCCGCAAATTAGCGCCACTTATCAAGGGCAATTGGGAAGTATCTTCCGTGGAACCGATGGAAAGAACGTCTTTCCGCGTTTCACTGAACGCAAAGCGGATGTGCAAACCAATGCGATCAAGTTCACATGCAAGGATCCCAAAACCGGTATTACGCTGATTTTCGATCTCATTGCGCATATTGAAAGCGATATGTTTGAGCTGAAAACAACAGCCAAATGTGCGACACCGATGTTTATTGAATGGCTTTCGACACCTGTACTGCCAGCAACGCAAAATTCAGTTGAGACGATAGAGATTACCGGTCGTTGGTGTGGTGAGTTTCAGCATAATCACCACCCTTGGAGTGCCGGTGCAAGATTGCGCGATACGGCATCTGGTCGGACGGGGCATGAATCCTTCCCGGGTCTTATCATCCCTGAAGTCGGCACGACAAACAGCATGGGTGCCTGCTTTGGCTTCCATTATGGCTGGTCAGGTGGCCGCAAAATGATCACCGAGCAATTGCCAGACGGTCGGCGTCAGGTGCAATTTGGCCATGCGAATGATGCCCATAGTGAACTTGTATCAGAAAAAGAAACAGCATCTTTGTTTGTGACCTATTCTGATCAGGGCTTTAACGGCTTGGCGAAAAACTTCCAGCATCATGCGCGTGCGCATGTTCTTCCGTTCAAAGCATCAGAGCGCCCGCGCCCGGTGCATTATAATTGCTGGGAAGCGGTTTATTTTAATCATGAGCTAGGCGAACTGAAAGAAATTGCTGACAGAGCCGCAGCGCTTGGTGCTGAGCGTTTTGTGCTCGATGATGGCTGGTTTGGCGTTCGAGATGATGATCATTCAGGTCTTGGCGACTGGACAGTTGATCCACGCAAATTCCCTGATGGTCTTTCGCCGCTGATTGAACATGTTAATGATCTTGGCATGGAGTTTGGCATCTGGTTTGAGCCTGAAATGGTCAACCCAGATAGTGATCTTTATCGCGCGCATCCTGACTGGGCGTTGGGAGCACCTGATCAATTGCTTGGGCGTCATCAAATGCTGCTTAATCTCACACTGCCTGAAGTGCGCGATTACCTCTTTGATGCGGTCAATGATATTTTATCAAACCATCCGATCACCTATGTGAAATGGGATCATAACCGGGTGTTGCCGTTCCAGCTAACAGCGCAGACATTTGGCTTTTATGAATTGATCAAGCGCTTGCGCGATGCCAATCCAGAAGTTGAGTTTGAATCGTGTGCATCCGGTGGCGGACGCATTGATTTCGGCGTTCTTGAGCATTGCCAACGCGTGTGGCTGTCAGATAGTAACGATGCAATCGAACGCTTCCTCATGCAGCATAATGCAGCGCTCTGGTTGCCATCCGATGTGGTGGGTTCGCATGTGGGCCCGCGCAAATGCCACACATCGGGTCGTGTATTATCCATGTCCTTCCGCGGCTATGTCGCTGCCAGCCGCCATATGGGATTTGAAATGGATCCGCGCGAGCTGACCGAGGATGAGTTTGAAACGCTCAAAGACATCACGCAGTGGTATAAAGACAACCGCGAATGGATGCATGCTGGATTTACCCATAGACTGGATATTGCAGACCCTTCTCAATTGGGTGAAATTTGTGTTGCACAGGATAAGGATCGCTTTGTGGCTTTTGTGGCACAAATGACGCCAGCCGAAGCAATTTTGGCAAAGCCAACGCGACTAACGGGGCTAAATCCCGATGCGCGCTATAAAATTACCTTGCGAAACCCTGAAGATGCAGCAACAACAAGTCGAGGCAAAACGGCATTGAGCCACCGCTCACTCGAAATGAGTGGTAAAAGCCTCATGCAGCAAGGTTTTAGACTACCATCAGCATTCCCAGCCACAATGTGGGTGATTGAAGGACAGCATTTATCATGAAGCCAGTTTTAGGAACATGTTATTATCCAGAGCATTGGCCCGAAGAGATTTGGGTTGAAGATGCACGCCGCATGGCGGAGTTGGGGCTTACTTGGGTGCGTATTGGTGAATTTGCCTGGAGCCGCATTGAACCAAGCGAAGGTAAATTTGATTGGGAATGGCTCGATCGCGCGGTTGATGTGCTCGCCAATGCTGGCCTTAAGATCATTATGGGAACGCCAACCGCGACCCCGCCAAAATGGATCTTGAACAAGCATCCTGACATGATCGCTTTGGATGAAAAAGGTATCCCGCGTGGTTTTGGTTCACGCCGTCATTATTGTTTTTCACACCAGGGCTATCGTCGCGAATGCGTGCGCATTGTTGAGAAAATGGCCGAGCGATATGGCAGCCATCCGGCGGTTCAATCCTGGCAGACGGATAACGAATATGGCTGTCATGATACGACCATTTCTTATAGCCAATCTGCTCGTGAAGAATTTCGCAATTGGCTATCTCAGAAATATCAGTCGCCTGATGCTTTAAACAAAGCCTGGGGCAATGTTTTCTGGTCGATGGAATATTCAGAGTTTTCGGATGTCGATCTGCCAAACTTAACAGTCACAGAACCCAATCCTTCTCACGTGATGGATTTCCGCCGTTTTGCGTCTGATCAGCTGGTCAGCTTTAACAAATTGCAAGCCGATGTCATTCGCAAATATTCAGATGCACCGCTTGTACATAATTACATGGGTAAAACCACAGATTTTGATCATTTCGATGTCGGTGCAGATCTTGATATCGCCAGCTGGGATAGTTATCCGATCGGCTTTTTAGAAATGATCTCATCTGAAAATGATGATTTTAAAGCAGAATATCTGCAACAAGGTGATCCTGATTTTCAGGCCTTCCATCATGATCTCTATCGCTCGGTTGGCAACGGCCGCTTATGGGTGATGGAACAGCAACCCGGTCCCGTAAACTGGGCGTCTTACAACCCATCTCCGCTCGATGGCATGGTGCGGTTATGGAGCTTGGAAGCAATTGCGCATGGAGCTGAAAGCGTCAATTATTTCCGTTGGAGGCAAGCACCCTTTGCGCAAGAGCAAATGCATGCCGGCCTTTTGCGTCCAGATAGTGTGGAAGCACGCGGGATGATTGAAGCCCGACAGGTCAAAGCTGATTTGACCGATATTGGCGAAGTCACCCAATTGCAGGCGCCCGTTGCGCTTATCTTCGATTATCCATCTCAATGGGCAACGGACACGCAGCCGCAAGGCGCAAATTTTTATTATTTCAATCTAGTCTATCAAGCCTATCAAGTGCTTCGCAGCTTGGGCGTTGATGTTGATGTCATATCCAAAGAACAGGATTTAGATGGTTACAAAATCGCGATTGTTCCAAGCCTCTTTACCCTTGATGATGCGTTTAAGGCGCGGTTGAATAATTTTGATGGTGCCGTCCTTGCCGGTCCGCGGTTTAATTCCAAAACTGCTGATTTCCAAATACCTGCCAATCTTGCGCCGGATATTGATCATCTGGATTTGAAAGTGTCGCGCCTTGAAACATTGCGCGAAGGCATTCAACGCGATCTTCTCACAGGCGGTTACGCACATTCGTGGATTGAGGAGCTTGAAACCAGCGAAATTGTGCTTGAACGCACATCAGATGGAAATGCGGTTTTGGTGCAAAAGGACAATTGGTATTATCTTGGCGCGTGGCTTGATGAAGACGCTTATAAACGCATTATCTCATCGATACTTGAGAGCGCTGGCGTTTCTTATGAAGAACTACCTCGTGGCGTGCGTAAACGCGAGACGAAAGAGCATACCTTTGTGTGGAACTATTCAACGCAATCACATGAGTATCGCGGGCAAACAATCGCATCGACCGATGTGATATGGTTTAAGAAATAATCATCAGATCAATTCCCCAACACGAGTCTTAAGTGCTGGCAAAACGTCTTCCTCAAACCAGGGATTACGTTTGAGCCAGCGGTTATTTCGCGGGCTGGGATGCGGCAATGGCAGCATGTCTGGCATATGGTTTTTCCAGTTTGCCACGCGGTCCGTGAGTGTCATTTTTTGATCATCTGCAATATGCCAATCAATGGCATATTGGCCAATCACCAAAGTCAGTTCGATCTGTTGCAATTGTTCTAAAACCGGTATGCGCCATGTGTCTGCGCATTCTTTACGCGGAGGCAGATCGCCGCCTTTACCTGTGCCTGGGAAGCAAAAACCCATTGGCACAAGCGCGATTTTTGAAGGGTCATAAAATTCCTCTCGCGAGATGCCAAGCCAGTCGCGCAAGCGATTACCTGAAGGGTCATCAAACGGGATACCTTTATGGTGCGTGATGCGTCCCGGCGCTTGACCAGCAATGAGAATTTTTGCTGACGCACCAATTTGCAAGATAGGTCTTGGCCCCAATGGTAAGCCGTCACATAATTCGCAAGATCGAACTTGTGATAAAAGACTGTCGACATTTTTTACCATTTGGTCTAAGAATTCCCATTCGTTGCCGAGTATGAAGCTCGCTTTTCCAACTTTAAATATAAAACTTGGAAAATACCAACGCGGAACGTAAAGTTATTCGGCGGGACATCAAATCAATTTTCTTTGATATTTCTGCCAAAAATGAGAGCCTTTTTATGACGTATCAAAGTACAGTTCATCTGCTGGAAGAAGATTCAGCAACGCTGAAACGAAATGAGGGCATGCCGCTTGATCTGGATTGGGTCGAAGCTGTTCAAGCCAACAAATCCGCTATCGAACGCCGCGCTGCTAGTTTTCCTGCGCGCCGGAGCATTAAGAAAAACTTCCAAGCCGCATGGCTGATCAAAGCTGTTGAATGCATGGATCTGACCACTTTATCCGGTGATGATACAGCAAATCGCGTTCGCCGCTTATGCGCAAAAGCCAAGCAACCTATTCGTTCTGATATTATCGAAGCTTTGGGTTTGGAAAAGCGCAACATTACGACAGGTGCCGTTTGCGTTTATCACGAGATGATCGAAACAGCTGTTCATGCGTTAGAAGGCACGAACATTCCCGTTGCTGCCGTATCGACCGGGTTTCCTGCAGGCTTAACCCCGCATATTCTCAAGCTCAAAGAGATCGAGATGTCTGTCGCAGCTGGCGCTAAAGAGATCGATATCGTGATTTCGCGTCGTCATGTGCTCGAGGGAAATTGGCAAGCGCTTTATAAAGAGATGCAGGAATTTCGTCAGGCCTGCGGGGACGCGCATGTGAAAGCCATTTTGGCGACGGGTGAGCTCGGTACATTACGCAATGTTGCGCGCGCTTCGCTCATTTGCATGATGGCAGGGGCAGATTTCATTAAAACTTCAACCGGCAAAGAGAGCGTCAACGCCACACTGCCCGTGAGCCTCACCATGGTTCGGGCCATCAGAGACTATGGCGCACGCACCGGTTTTGCTGTTGGCTACAAGCCTGCGGGCGGTATTTCAAAAGCGAAAGATTCTTTGACCTATCTTACTTTGATGAAAGAAGAACTTGGCCGCAATTGGCTTGAGCCTGAGCTCTTTAGATTTGGTGCTTCATCGCTATTGGGCGACATTGAACGCCAGCTTGAACATCATATTACCGGGCGCTATTCCGCCGCAAATCGCCATCCAATTGGTTAGCAGGACAACACATGAATATTGAAGAGATTTTGAACACCATGGATTACGGCACGGCACCTGAAGATACATCCCCTGCCCTTAAATGGCTGGATGCACGTGAATGGACCATCAAACCTTTTATCAATGGCGAATTTGTCGACCATGATGCGCCGGTTTATTTTGATACGATTAATCCCGCGACCGGTGAACGTTTGGCGCAAATTCAAACAGCAACGGAAAGCGATGTTGATAATGCGGTCAAAGCTGCGCGCAAAGCACAGGGCCCATGGGCAAAACTATCTGGCCACGAGCGCGCAAAATTTTTGTATGCGATTGCACGTTTGATCCAAAAACATTCGCGATTATTTGCTGTGCTTGAAAGCCTTGATAATGGCAAACCCATTCGCGAATCTCGCGATATTGATGTGCCGCTTGTTGCACGTCATTTTTATCATCACGCTGGCTGGGCGCAATTGATGGAACGCGAATTGCCCGGCATGGAACCTGTTGGCGTAGTGGGTCAAGTCATTCCGTGGAACTTCCCGCTTTTAATGCTTGCATGGAAAATTGCACCAGCGCTGGCTATGGGAAATACGGTTGTTTTAAAACCGGCTGAACTGACATCCATCACAGCGAATTTGTTTGCGCAAATTTGTCAGGAAGCGGGCCTACCCAAAGGCGTTGTTAATCTTGTCACCGGCGATGGCTCAATCGGTGCCGCGCTCACCGAACATGACGGCATTGATAAGGTAGCCTTCACAGGTTCAACAGAAGTTGGACGTCTTATTCGTGCACGCACAGCAGGATCAGGGAAAAAACTCACGCTCGAACTTGGTGGCAAATCACCCTTTATCGTTTTTGATGATGCGGATTTAGATAGCGCTGTTGAAGGCATAGTCGACGCGATTTGGTTTAACCAAGGCCAAGTGTGTTGTGCCGGATCTCGCCTTCTTGTGCAGGAGCCGATCGCGCAGAAATTTATCGATAAGCTTCGCCTGCGCATTAAAAACCTTCGTGTTGGTGACCCGCTGGATAAATCGACCGACATTGGTGCGATCATCGATGAAAACCAGCTAAATACCATCAAGTCGCTTGTGCAGCGCGGATTGGATGAAGGTGCAGAACTTATTCAGCCTGATGGCGAATTGCCATCCGAGGGTTACTTCTATCCACCCACACTGCTTGCCAATGTGGATACTGCGTCCCATGTCGCGCAGGAAGAAATTTTCGGCCCGGTGCTCGTATCAATGACATTCCGCACACCGTCGGAAGCTGTGCAACTTGCCAATAACACCCGCTATGGATTGGCGGCCAGCGTATGGACGGAGAATATTAATCTTGCGATGGATATTGCGCCGAAGGTTATGGCAGGCGTGATCTGGGTGAACTGTACCAACCACTTGGATGCGGCGGCCGGATTTGGCGGCATGCGCGAAAGTGGTTTTGGTCGCGAAGGTGGCCGCGAAGGATTGTTTGAATATGTTAAACCAACATTCCTGAAAGGCTTGAAGCCAATCGTTTCAAGTGCTGCTAGCACACCAAGTGACGATGTCATCACATCTGATGTTGATCGCACAGCTAAGCTTTATATTGGCGGCAAACAATCACGTCCTGATAGTGGTTATGCGCGCGCCATCTATAATCCGAAAGGTAAGCTGATTGGCCATGTTGGCGAAGGAAATCGCAAAGATATCCGTAATGCGGTTGAAGCGGCAACAGCTGCAAAATCTTGGGCGAATTCAACCGGGCATTTAAGAGCGCAAATCCTATATTATATCGGCGAAAATCTATCTGCCCGCGCAGACGAGTTTGCTGATCGTTTGCAACAGGTATCTGGTTCAAGTGCAAAAACTGCAGCCAATGAAGTGTCGTCCGCCATCAGCAGGTGGTTCACCTATGCAGCATGGGCCGATAAATATGATGGCAATGTGCATTCGGTGCCCATCCGAGGTGTTGCTTTGGCCATGAAGGAAGCCAATGGTGTGATGGGATTGGTCTGCCCTGATGAAGCGCCGTTGCTTGCCTTTACGTCGATGGTTGCGCCTGCAATTGCAATGGGCAATGCGGTGGTAACTGTGCCTTCTACCCAGAACCCATTATCTGTGACTGATCTTTATCAAGTATTTGAAACATCTGACTTGCCGTCCGGTGTCGTCAATATTGTAACGGGTGATCGCTACTCGCTGGCCAAAACTTTGGCTGAGCATGCAGGTGTAGATGCCATTTGGTATCATGGCGATAAGCCAGGCTCAAAAATGGTTGAAGAAGCATCCGCGCATAATATGAAGCGCACATGGTGTAATGATGGAATGGCGATTGATTGGTTTGATGAAAATCAAGGCGCCAGCGATGAATTCTTGCGCCAAGCGACTCAGGTTAAAAATGTTTGGGTTCCCTACGGGGAATAGGGCTAGGGTCTTGAAATAATCATTTCGAGATTTTGCGCATCCAGCACTTTTAAAAATGCTGTTCGCGCTTGATGCATGACGCCTTTCAACTTGCAGCTGGGTAAAAACATACATGCCTGATTGCCCGGCTGCATGCATTCGACGATAGCAAAATCTGCTTCGACGATGCGCACGACATCGCCGATAATGATCTCTTGTGTTGGTTTACCCAACAGCACGCCGCCTGCGCGTCCCCGCAATGATAAAAGGATCTCGGCTTTAACCAGCTTTGCGACGATTTTCATGGCATGGGATTTTGCAATATCAAGCCTTGTTGAGATTTCATCGACCGTGAGCGGATCTTTTTGATCCGCTAAAAGCATTAAAATTCTCAATGCAAAATCACTCGCTTGATTAAGGCGCATATCACCTTCCTAATACATTCATTTTATATGTTGCATTTAGCATAAAGGTGTGAGATATAAAAGATGCAAATTAAATGAATGTATAAATGATCCCTGAAAATGCTAGACAATCCAACCCAAATCCGTGCCACGAGCAATCTTTCGATCACCTATGATCAGATCTCTCAGTTCGTTGATGAATTTTACAAAAGTGTGCGCACAGATCCTCAACTGGGACCGATTTTTGAACAGGTGATTGATGGCAATTGGGAACCGCATCTTGAAAAAATGAAGGCTTTTTGGCGGTCAGTTTTGCTCAAAACAGGCGAATATAAAGGACAACCTGTCCCCAAGCATAATCAAATCGAAGGATTGCACACTGAGGATTTCATGCAATGGCTGGAGCTCTTCAGCGAAACGGCCAATCAACTCTTTGACAAGACGACAGCATCGCATGTGAAAACTACAGCAATGCGGATCGCCTCAAGCCTTTGGCTCGCTCGAAACAAAGATCCATTTCAATCTCCCCCGGAATGGACACCTCTGAAAGGAACTCGAAAATGACATTACTCAATCTCGTGCTCAAAGTTTTTTTAATGCCCGGAACACTTGTGCTAGACCGTTTAGGTGTCAGCATTGAAGAAGATGGCGGTGTGATGCGCTCTTTCATCAATATGTGTTTTTGGGGCACGATCGGTCTTTGGATCGCGCTCAAATATCTAACGTAAGACTATTCTTCAAACGCTTCGACAACTGATCTCTTGCCCAACATAAAGGCATCGGCCACATGTTTTAACGGCATAAGATCAATGTCGGATTGATTTGATTTTAAGAGCTCGGCCAATCTTGCATAGATATTGTCATATTCGGCATTATCAGCACTGAAATGCGCCTTGCCATCGATCAACATATCATTACCGCCATTGGCGAGATGTACCTCTCCTTTTGTCGTTTGAACATAAATGTCCCAATGCTGCGGTCCGGTTTGACGCCAATCAAAATCTGCCGTCAAAGACAATGCATCATTACCAGTAAATTTTAGCTGCGCCGCAATCGGTGTTTCACAATTGCTTGGGAAAGCAAGATCTGCCTCCTGCAAGTGAAATGGCGCATTCATGATATGCGTTAAAATTGACAATGCATTGATGCCAGGGTCAAACACACCCATGCCGCCTGCTTGCCAGATCCAGGTCTGACCGGGGTGCCAATGTTTGACATCTTCTTTCCAGATGATTTTGACCCCGGTGATCTTTTTGTCAGCCAACCAATTTTTTGCAGTCTCAACTGCAGCTGCATAGCGCGAATGCCAAGTGGCAAATAAAGTCACGCCCTGCTGCTCCGCAAAACGCGCTAAGCTTTCAACCTCAACAACCGAAATCCCAGGCGGTTTTTCAAGCATTACATGCTTGCCCGCTTCTAAAGCTGCCCAAGCAATCCCGTAGCGTACTTGCGGCGGAACACAAAGCGAGACCACATCGATGTCAGGTCGTGCTGAGATCATATCTTCGATGGCAGTGAAGTTATCGACGCCTTCTGTTTTTTGATGTCGGCTAACACCCGCTGCGAATTCAAAATCCGGATTCCTATTGATGGAAGGGATATGCTGGTTTTTGGCAATCTCACCAACACCAACCACGCCAATTTTATATGGTGCTTTGGTCATTTTTGGGCTCAATCTGGAAGATAAATATTATGCTATTTTCTCTAACAGTTTGAGCCCATTGCGACAATCAATAAATAACTGAAAACCGATTAAAATAATCAGCCTTGTTGCTGGCTAATTTGATGCTCTAAATGCGCCACCAAATCCTGCGGCAAATTCATCATAACTGCCAAATCATATAGATAAGCTTTCTCACTTGGGCGGTCAGGATCAATCGCCATTCTAGACACAAGATAGATCTCACTTGCCTGCTCTAAACCATTAGCAAGCGCTGCAATTTCGCCAATCTCAGGTGGGTTTTGAAGCGTATCAAAAATCACAGCTTTATCTTCAGCTTCCAATTCCAGTTTGTTGACGGAATCAAAAATCGCCGCTTGCTCTTTCGCATCAATATGTCCATCGGCATTGGCAGCTGAAATCATTGCTTTTACGAGTGCGAGCTGGAACGGGCTGCCATCCGCAGCTGTGACTTTTGTAGGATCGAAATTTGCTTCATTGGCGGGTGCTTGCGGTATCGCTGGTGCGGGCACGTGAGACACTTGTGCTTGTGCATTTGGTGAAGAATATGCAGAACCTGCTGGCGCTGATGGTGCCGGTTCAGGAGCTGATTGACCAGATTGCCAATTCTTATAAGCGTTAAAAGCGACAGCACCCAAAATTGCTGCACCACCAAGACCCACGGCGCCACCTGCGACTTTGCCAACTGTTTTCCGCGCTTTCTTATTGCCCATAAGAACGCCAAGCAAACCACCAGCTGCCAAACCGCCAACTAAACCACCTGGAATATTATTGGCCAAATCGGCAATTCCGCCACCGCCTTGCGCATTGTTGTTCTGCGCAGCATTTGCATTATTCTGTTGGCTACCCAAAAACTGGTCAAACAATTGGTTCAAGCTCATTTTTATCTCCGTCTCCTAAATTGATAGTCCAGATGTGGGAAGTGAATTGCCAAGTTTCAATCATTTCAAAATTACAATTTTTTAATTTTGACGCATGGTTGATGTAAGAACGCTAGAACCGATCTGCGCGGATCACTTCAACCGTTGAAATGAATACTCGCAACCCATATTCATCCAATAATGGCTCAAGCGCTGCAAGAAATTCGCCAGCTTTCTCTTGATCTAAAATCGATACGAAGAGAATTTTACTGCCAGCGCCACCGGTGACTTGATCATCACGCCAGCGCCCCTGCCCGCCTTCACCGCCAATGGCGTTGAAAACCGTATAGCCAGAAATTTCAACATCTTTGGAAAGCTGACGCAAACGCTTCATCAAAGGTCTGTCGATGAGAATTTCGATCTTTTTTCGTTTGGTAGTTACGACCATAGCTGCACCATATAGATTGCGATTTGATTGAAGAGTGGAATTCCAATGATCACATTAAATGGGAATGTGATCGCCAATGACATGGCAAGATAAAGACCAGCATCAGCTTTGGGAAGAGCCAATCTCATAGCGGCAGGGACAGCAATATAGGACGCGCTGGCCGCCAAGATCGCCAAAGCGGTTGTTGTGCCTGCATCAAGGCCGACACCTGCGCCAATAAAGGTTCCAATCAAACCATTTATAATTGGGAATGCAATGCCCAAAATAACAAGGCGTAATGTCAGGCTTCTCGCATTGCGCAAACGCCGGACCGCCAGCAGTCCCATATCAAGAAGGAATAAGCATAACAGCCCGGTAAACCCTGTCTCAAAGACTGGCGCGATTGGCGCAAAACCGTCTTTACCAATGATGATGCCGATGATGAAACTGCCCGTCAGCAAGACGATAGATCCATTGAGCAATGTTTCGCGCATCAAATCACTATTGGGCTGAAAGCTCAGTGTTGAACCACGTTTTGCCAGAAAGAGGCCTGATATGATGGCAGGTGTTTCCATCAGGGCCAAGACGGCGATCATATACCCTGCTGGCGCCATGCCCTTATCGCTGAGTACTTGATTGGCTGTGATGAAGGTCACCACACTCACCGAGCCATAATGCGCAGAAACTGCGGCTGCATTTGTTGTGTCTAGCTTGCCAAAGCTTCGAAGAATGGCAAAGGCCAAAACCGGAAGCAAGAAGCTTAGGAGCAGACCGGCCGTTCCTGCAAAAAGCAGATCAATCGTGAATCCATTATTGGAAATGAGCACACCACCTTTCAGGCCGATTGCGCACATCAAATAAAGGGAAAGTGTTTTAGAGAGTGTTTCAGGGATGGTGAGATCAGAGCGCGCAAACGCTGCTAGCCCCCCGAGAATGAAGAAGAGTATGACAGGTGAAAGCAGATTTTCCATGGGAACTTACAAAGTTAGACGTTCAAAAATCGAGCACCGGCACATCCGTTGGGAAGGGAGTGATGCGCCGATGCTCTTGGAGGTAATATTGCTATTTGACGGGTCGTCGGAGGTCGATTTCTAACTTTCCCGACATATCAAAATGGAAAACAAAAAATCCATAAAGCAATATTCCAATCAGTGGGCTTGCGAGTGCAATGAAGATCAAATCAAACGCATTCATAATGTGCATCCATTGTTAATTTCATACTCACACCATCTATTGCTTGCCTCTCGCTTTTTCCAATTGATATTTAAACAAAGTATGATAGATTAAACTTATTAAGATCGATATTTTCATTTGATTTTATCTATAAAAAATGCAGCTAAACCATTGGTTTTATTGAAATGACAACATTAAGACAGCTCAGCTATCTCGTCGCTCTTTCCCAAGAACTTCACTTTCGACGGGCTGCAGAACGGATGAATGTTACCCAGCCCACTTTGAGCACACAGATCCAAGAACTTGAGAAGCAACTCAAAGCAAGATTGGTTGAACGTGACACAGGCAAAGTGATGTTAACCCCACTGGGGCGTGAGATATCTGAACGTGCACGAGGCATTTTGTCAGAAGTTGAAGAGATCAAATCATTGGCCGCGGCATCGCAACATGGTTTTGAAGGTACCATTCGTATCGGTGTGCCACCGACTTTGGGACCTTATTTGCTACCTTATATTGTGCCGCAGATGCACCAAAGCTATCCCAATTTGAAACTTTATGTGAAAGAGGGAAAACCACAAGATCTTCAACTAGAACTCAAAGAAGGCATCCATGACGTTGTCATCTCCCCATTGCCGATCAAACACTCAGATCTTGTTGTTGAACAATTATTTCGAGAGCCATTTTTGGTGATTGCGTCTCCTGATCATCCCCTTGCAGCGCGCACGCAAATAGATCGAACGGACCTAAAGGGTCAAAATGTCCTGGTAATCGAACGCGGGCACCATATGCATGATCAGATCAGCCAACTCTGCGAAGATTGGGGCGCTAACCCGTTGCGCGATTATGAAGGCACAAGCCTTGATACTTTACGCTTAATGGTGGGGATGAATGTTGGCCTTGCGTTTCTGCCGGCGCTTTATGTGAAATCAGAGATCAAAAACCGCAATGAAATTGCCGTTTTAAATGTCAATGCGGTTAATCTTTACCGGCAACTTGGTCTCACATGGCGCAAACGCTCAGTTCACACGACTTTGTTTAATGAAATTGCATCTCTCATCCGAAGAACCGCCGAGCGCGAACTCCCTGAACTTTCTGTCATGCAGTGAGAAAAGGCGCGGAGACCGCGCCCAATCATTGGTTATTTATGCGCGATTAAGATCGGCAGTTCTTTTTGTTCGAGCATGGTTTCGGTCGTACCTCCGAACAATTGCTGACGAATTTTCATATGCCCATAACCGCCCATGACGATCAAATCGGCTCCTTTTTCTCTCGCACGTTTTAAAATGCAATTTCCAATCTCGTCACCACCAGATGGATATTGCTCAATTGTGACTTTCAAATCATGACGGCTGAGCCAGCTGGCTAGATCCGCACCAGGCTCTTCACCATCTTCACCTTCTCGTCTGACCGGATCAAACACAGCAATGGTGACTTCAGTTTCGCTATCAAACAAAGGCAATGCACTCTTAATAGCTGCCGCACAATGCTTGCTGGAATCCCAAGCGATGAAGGCGTTTTTGCTAGCAACGGCTGCCTTATCACTATTCTGTCCGTGAATAAGCCCGGAAGGCGCGTCAAAAATAACGCCGGATATCACGCCATCCAAAACATCGGCTGGCAATCCTGAATGCTCTAAAAGAACAACACGATCGGCAAGACATGCATGGCTTGTCACCGCGCTGCGCAGAACCGAAACGTCACAAAACTCCATGACGACATCAGCTGAGATGCCAGCTTCCTGCACCATTTTTTCAACGGAATCAGATTTACTATTAATATCGTCAGTCATATTTTTGATCTCTTCTGACCAGTTTTCAACACCGACAAATCGGCCATAAGCAATGCCGTAGCCATAGGAATATAATTGCGGGGCAACAGCAATAATCACAACAGACAAATGGGCGTTCGCTTCCTCTGCCATAGTGATTGCCTTTTGCACTGTGTCGGCAGGACATGAGGTACCAATAAAGGTCAAAATAGTATCTTTGCTCATATTCACTTCTCCTTTGTGTTGCCTTCACTTTAGTGGAACGCTCAATCAAGCGCCTTGCGCCAGATCAAAGCGTTCGATATTTTTTCAAGATATTATCAAGCCGCCAGTCTCGCTTTATTATGTGTGTGGCCTACCAGTTGCAGGATCTTTTATGCATGAACTCTTAACCCCAGATCAGATGTCAAAAGCAGATGCATTGACCATTAATGGAGGTATTCCTGGCATAGAGCTCATGCGAAGGGCGGGTGAAATATTATTCGCAGCGACGGAAAAACACTTTCCAAAAGCGCAAAGGATTTTGATCGTTGCAGGCCTAGGCAATAATGGTGGTGATGGCTTTGTACTTGCCAATTTGTTGTTGAAAAAGCATTGCAAGGTCAGCGTGTCAATTATCGGTGATCAGAGCAAGATATCGGGCGACGCGAAACTTGCATTTGATCAGATGTCAAAAGAGACCGAGCTGGTGCGTCATGCAGATTTTAACGAATATGACCTGATTGTTGATGCAATATTCGGTGCTGGTCTCACCCGAGATATCGAAGGGCGCCATGCCGAAATCATCGAAGCAATCAATGCAGCTAAAACGCCAGTCTTGGCCGTTGATCTGCCAAGTGGTGTAAACGGACAATCGGGCGTGATATCAGGATGCGCAATAAAAGCGGATGTCACGGCGACATTCTTTCGCTTTAAGCCTGGTCATTTTTTATATCCGGGCCGACAATTATGTGGTGAGATTTTTCTTGGGCAAATCGGCATTAAAGAAGACGTCCTAACTGAGATTGCACCGAGAAGCTTTTTAAACATACCGGCCTTATGGCAAGATCAATATCCATTTCTGACCGAAACCGGACATAAATATAGCCGCGGTCACACGCTTGCAATATCAGGTGGTTTAGACAAATCCGGCGCTGCGCGCTTAATGGCAAAAGCGGCTCTAAGAATTGGTGCCGGTTTAGTGACCATCGCCTGCCCTTTCGAAACATTGCCAGCCCATGCAGCGCATTCCGATGCAATTATGCTGACACAATTAGATTGTGCGCAAGATCTAGAACGTATTCTCGGTGATGAACGGATTAATGCGATTAGCGTAGGGCCAGGCCTTGATCCTGACAATACCACGCGCGATCTGGTGAAACTTATTTTAAAAAGCCGAAGATCTGTTGTGTTGGATGCGGGCGCGCTAACTGCGTTTACACAAAAACCGGAAGAACTGTTTGATGCGATAAAGACCAGATCAGCGCCCACTATACTAACGCCGCATGATGGCGAATTTGCCCGACTGTTTCCTGATCTTGCATCTGAAAATGACAAACTTGCTAAGACAATTTCAGCCGCCGAACGCGCTGACGCAACTATCGTTTTGAAAGGACCAGATAGTGTGATCGCTAGTGCAAATGGGAATGCCTCGATCTCAAATAATGCACCTCCTTGGCTCGCAACAGCAGGCAGCGGGGATGTATTATGCGGTATGATTGCCGGATTATTGGCCCAAGGCATGGCAGAATTTGAAGCCGCATGCGCGGGTGTTTGGTTCCATGGTGAAGCGGGCAAAGTGGCTGGCCCTGGTCTCATTTCATCTGATCTTGAACAGGCACTGCGTAAGGTTATTCAAAACATATATCAAAACGGCTTTGACTAACTAGCAAAGAGCGTTCCGACAAAATATGCGACGGAAGCTGCGATGCCACCAATGCCAAGCGTTTCTAAACCGGACCACATCCAGTGCTGCAATGACCATCTGCTTTTGAGTGCCCCAATGAAGAAGAATGTCATCCCAGTACCTATGGCAGCTGATACGAAGGCATTTCCCACGCCCAAAATATAGGACAGTAATGGGATCATGCCGCAGATCACGAAGGCAAAAAACGTAATGAGGGCTGCCCGTATTGGATTTGGGTTTTGCGGCAACACGCCATATTCCTCGACCATCATCATATCAATCCAACGTTCTTGTTGCGACGTGATAGCTTCAACTGCACCTTCCAAAACCTCTCCCTTTAGACCTTTCAATATCAGTATCTGGCGAATTTCTTCTCGCTCACCTTCGGGATTGGTTTTTAAATGGCGTTGTTCTATTTGCCGCAAACGTTTCATGTCATCGAGTTCAGCTTTGGTGCCACTGTAATTGCTTGCTGCCATGGAAAAGCCGTCCGCTAAGACATTGGCCAATCCTAGTGCGATAATAATTGATGGGGACAAATTTGCACCTTCAACACCTGCAACAATTGCAAATGTGGTGATTGTGCCGTCTATGCTGCCATAAACAAAATCTTTAAGATCACTTGGCGAATTCTTTTCCGTCAAGCGCTTACGGATTTCCTTAATTGAGTGACCGTGCTCCATATCTGCTCCTATCTCTGATCAGCATAAGATAATGGTAGTATCAGCACCTTGAGCCAGATCAATCGGCATAAAAAAACGAGGGCGGATAAACCGCCCTCGCCTTATAAATCTAACTGGAAAGACCGAGTTATGAAATTTTCTGCAGCAACATGTCGACAGACTGTTTTGCATCGCCATAGAACATGCGCGTATTCTCTTTAAAGAAGAGCGGGTTCTCAATGCCAGAATAACCAGTACCCTGACCACGTTTAGACACAAACACTTGTTTGGCTTTCCAGACTTCCAATACAGGCATGCCAGCAATTGGAGAATTTGGATCTTCTTGTGCTGCTGGGTTCACAATGTCGTTGGAACCAACAATGATACACACATCTGTATCCGGGAAATCATCGTTGATTTCATCCATTTCCATCACAATGTCGTAAGGCACTTTGGCTTCCGCCAATAGCACATTCATGTGACCAGGCAGACGACCTGCAACTGGGTGAATAGCAAAACGAACTTCTTTGCCTTTTGCGCGAAGGCGTCTTGTTAGCTCAGAAATTGAAGCCTGTGCTTGGGCAACCGCCATGCCGTAACCTGGCACGATGACAATGCTATCAGCTTCATCAAGGGCTGTTGCAACACCATCTGCATCGATAGCGATTTGCTCACCTTCAATTTCCATTGCAGGACCAGAGGCACCACCAAAGCCACCAAGAATAACGCTAATGAACGAACGGTTCATCGCTTTACACATGATGTAAGACAAAATGGCACCGGATGAACCCACAAGCGCGCCAACCACAATGAGAAGGTCGTTCCCCAGTGAGAAACCGATCGCAGCCGCGGCCCAACCCGAATATGAGTTGAGCATAGACACAACAACAGGCATGTCAGCGCCACCGATACCCATGATCAAATGATAACCGATAAACAGCGCCATGATTGTCATGATGATGAGTGGCAACAGACCACCAGTGTTGAAGTACCAGATCAAGCAGATCAATGAGATGATTGCAGCGCCAGCATTGAGCGCATGGCCACCAGGTAACTTTTCAGCGGCAGATGTTACCTTGCCGGCAAGTTTACCAAAGGCAATAACAGAACCGGTAAATGTGATCGCACCGATGAATAGACCAAGATATAATTCTACTCGAAGAATGTTGATTTCAACCGCAGACTTTTTGGCAATTAAAGCCGCAAAAGCGCCCAATGATTTAACATCTTCACCAGAGACTTCTTGCGCATAGCGCACATTTTCAATTTCAAAATGCGCGATGAAGGCAACAAATACCGCCGCTAGACCCACAAGTGAGTGCATGGCTGCAACAAGTTGCGGCATCTCTGTCATCTGAACGCGCTGAGCGACCATATAACCAATGACACCACCACCAATGATGAGCGGTATAGACAAATACCAAAGACCAGAACCTGGCCCCATCAATGTGGCTAGAACGGCCAGAGCCATCCCAACAATACCGTACCAAACAGCACGTTTGGCGCTTTCTTGTCCAGACAGACCACCAAGAGACAGAATGAAGAGAACTGCTGCAACAACATATGCAGCCGTAGTAAGACCAATACTCATTTAACTTCTCCCCTTAAGACTTCTGGAACATGGCGAGCATGCGACGCGTGACGAGGAAGCCACCAAAAATATTCAAACTCGCCATAAAGACAGACAATGCAGCAAGGAGAATAACTAAGAAGGACCCTGATCCGATCTGCATCAACGCACCCAAAATGATGATCGATGAAATCGCATTGGTCACAGCCATCAAAGGTGTAT